>CAYZYY010000001.1:0-2093 GCA_964482855.1 uncultured Candidatus Saccharibacteria bacterium
CGGCAACCATCAGAAGCTGTTTGTACTGCTGGGGACTTTGGGGCAGAGCGTAAAACTTTCCCGCCTGAAGCCGCGAAGGCACGAGATAATCCCTTGCCCCTTCCGGAGTGGATTTGGTTAAAATCGGTGTTTCCACTTCCACGAATTCTTTTTTAGTCAGAAAATCGCGGGTGAATTTTATAACCCTGTGTCTGTTTTCCAAATTCTTCCGGAGCCGCTTCCGCCGCAAATCAAGATAGCGGTATTTCATCCGGGCTTCTTCATTTATGTCATAACCGTCAGTATCCAAAGCGAACGGCGGGGTTTCCGATTCGGCTAATATTTCCAACGAATTTACGGCTATTTCATATTGACCGGTATCCAAATCGGGATTTTCCATTCCTTTAGGCCGTTTTTTCACTTCGCCTTTAACTTTAATTACCCACTCGGACCGCAAGGTGTCGGCTTTTTCGTAAACATCGGCGTTATCCGGAGTAAAAACCAGCTGGTTAATGCCGCTTTTATCCCTAAGGTCAATGAAAATAATCTTGCCGTGGTCCCGGCGGGTTGCCACCCATCCGGCCAACTCCACTTCTTCGCCTGCTTTATTAATTATGTCTTTATTCCAAATTCGCATTTCTAAATTTTAATCCGAATTATCAATTAATGTCTTTTAATGATTCTTCAATTGTTTTCCGTAAATCATCAATATCAACGGGCTTACGTTCTTTTTTGGGAATTTCATTTCTGGCCGCCGGTTCCCGGGGGGCAAGAGTTTCTCCCAAAGATTGTTCTTCGCGTCGCTGGGCTTTTTCTCCGATTGTTTTTTTGTCCGCCATCCATTCGCAGGCAATTTTTTCTTCAACAATTTTACGAAGAGCGCTGTATCTACTCCGCGAATTTTCAACAATTACGTCCCGAAACGACTCATGCGACGGCTTGGCGGGTTCTATTGTTTCGGCTGAAAAAGGCCTTGAGGCAACGCCGTCAATCATCAGTTTCACGTAAATATTATACTTGGACAGATTTACCAAATCATTGGCGTTAAAACCCGGCATAAATTCTTTTTCCAAAAGTTCGGCGTCTTCGGCGCCTACCCGAAAACAAGCAATTGTGCCGACGTTGCCGAAAATCGCCGCCCTGACTTTTTCGTCGAGTTGTTCAATGTATTGATGGGCCAGAATCAGGTTAAGCCGGTATTTTCTGGCTTCGGACAGGATATTGGCGAAAGATTCCGTGGAGAAGTTTTGGAATTCATCAACGTAAAGATAAAAATCCTGACGTTTTTCCATGGGAATATCAACCCTGCTCATCGCCGCCAATTGCAGTTTGGTGACTATCATCGCTCCCAAAAGCGCGGAGTTGTCTTCTCCGATTCTTCCCTTGGCGATATTTACCACCAATATCTTTCCATCATCCATGATTTTTCTCATATCAATAGTTGAATGAGTCTGGCCGATGATATTGCGGATTAAGGGATTGGAAACGAACTGTCCGACTTTATTCTGGATGGCGGCAACCGCCTCGGTTTCCAAACGCTGGGTATAGCGGGCGAATTCATTGGTCCAAAAGGCCTTGATTACGGGGTCTTTCAATGACCCTATTATTTCATTGCGATAATCTTTTTCCGCCAGCATTCTCATTATATCCAAAAGAGTGGAAGACGAATATTCCAATAAAGCCAAAAGGGAATTATTTAAAATATATTCCATTCGGGCCGACCAAACATCGGGCCAGATTTTTTTAAACACGCCCATAATGCCGGAAGCAACCAGATGCCGATGTTCAACGTCCACTCTTTCCAGCGGATTAAAAGCAATGGGGTATTCAAGGTCCGCCGGATTAAAATAAATCACGTCGTCAATGCGGTTCTCCGGCACGAAATCCAGTATTTTTTCGGCGAATTCTCCATGAGGATCAACCACGCCCACACCCTTGCCTTTTTTAATGTCGGCAATGACCATGTTTTCCAGCATATTGGTCTTGCCCATGCCGGTTTTGCCGATAACGTAAAGGTGCCGGCGCCGGTCGTCGGTTTTAATCCCAAACTTGGTCTGTTGATTCCTGAAATTGGTTTTTCCAAAAAGAACTATATCGTCCATAAATATGTTGTA
>CAYZYY010000001.1:2193-34894 GCA_964482855.1 uncultured Candidatus Saccharibacteria bacterium
TGTTGTAATTGTTGTAGTTGATTTCATTATAACAAACGGAGTGATAAAACAATTAGAACAGTTAGAACTGCTTTACCCGTTTTCTTCTATGGGTAATCCTGCCGGCGGACCGCCCTTTTTGGCTTCCAGCTTGCGCAAATGCGGAGCCTCCACCATCATCGTCGGGAAATGAAAAATTGTAGCCAGTTCTTCCGTATTTAACACTATAAACTTTTCCGGCCTGGTTTTATTGTAAAAACCAAATCTTCTCGTCCGGTAGTTCCTGAAAAGTCTTCTTTTACGGGAGAATTCCACGAATTTCTTGTATTTTGGGAAAAAAGTAGCCAACCAACCGCCTTTAAAAGTAAACGTTCTTTTGTCGGGCCTGAAAGCGTTAAGGTCCTGAGTTCGAAACTGGTTAAAAGCGCCTATTATCGCTGAAACATTGGACGTGGTAAAGCTGTCCCTCCTGTCAATGTAAACGAAACGGATAATGGTTTCAAATCCGAATTTCGAAATTTTATTGCTGATTGCTTTTACCGTTTCCTGTTCAGCCGGATTAAGAATTTTATAATTTTTCACGCCCTCTTCTTTCTTGTCTTCCCGCCAGACAGGGTGCTCAACCGGCGCCCAAAAAACGTTTTTCGTCCAATCCGCCAAATTGGAGCCAAATCCCGCTTTTGTTTCGGAAACTTTTACTCCGGATATTTCTTCTATTTTTTCCTCTCCTTCTTTTCGCCAATAATTGCCGGTGGGCTCATCCGACGGAGTAATAATTATTTGAACCCAAGCCATTTCACCTTCTTTTAAGCCGGACATTACTTCTGTAATGGCGGCTATTGGGTCCAGGCGTTTTTCTTCCTGGGATTCTTCAAAAAAAGGATATGTCCGAATGGGATAATAACTTTCTTTGGCAAATGTGAAATCGGTCCCGAAAACGTCATAAGCTTTATTGGGCAAAACCGGAGCCAAAATCTGGGTATAATCCTCGGCTTTGGTAATTTCAATACCCGGATATTGGGCATAAATTGCCGATTCCAGCAAGTTGCGATATTTGGAAGGTATATAAACGTAAAAATGGACTTCACCGTTATATCCGGCCATTTCCAACGATATCCACGGTTCCACTTCGCCCTTCAAATATATTTGCGGTTTAGGCAGGCCGAACGAATACGTGGCGATTAAAGCGTGAAATATCGGTTCCATTGCTTTGGGGGTTTTAAGAATATCATTAGGAACTTTTATCTCAAACATTGACCATTGAATTTTATTGACGTAACGAGTCCTGATAAAAATCATCCAAAGCTTACAGAAAAGATAAAAAAGAAAAAGTGGCAAAATCAGCCACCAGAAAAATATAAATAACCGAACAACGCTGTCAATTATACCAAGAATAATTTCCATGAAAAATTCAAAATTCAAAAGGCAAAATTCAAAAGTTCAAATCAAAAGCGTAAAGGTTTATTTAAATACTTTTGAATTTTACTTTTACCTCCGGCAAATCACCGGAAGGTTTATTTAATTTTGACTTTTGATTTTTGACTTTTGATTTTACTTTACGGCATATCTTCCGTCCGCCAGTTTTTTAAAATACTTTTTATTCTGGAGATTAAGAATAATTGTGTTTTTTTTCAAAAACCGCTGTTTTTTTATTGAATCAACTATTTCTTCCGGAAAAAGAGGTCCTTCTTCTTTTAAGATTTGCCTGATAAGCTCCCTGGTAATTCCCGGCTTAAAACCGAACTCCGAAAGACCGTACATTCCCCTGCCAACCAGAATGAATCTCGGGTCTTTAATCAATTCATTGTGGACCGTCTGGGGATGAGCCGGCCGCCCGTCAAAACCGGTTTTATTAATTGTTTCCGCAATTTCCCGAAAATGAAGAGGTTTTTTTTGTTTTTTAAGAATCAAATAGGACTTTCCCCTGACTGTTTTGGGATTAATTTCTTCCCATTCATTTAATCCCCAATCGCCAAAAGGATTAAGATTGAATTTTTTGGAAACAGAAACGTAATTCAAGCCGATAAAATCGGGGATTTTATGCATCTTTGCGGTTTTAATGAAATAATCGTGGAATTTCTGGTTTGCCACCAAATCCTCTTTTTTGTCGGCAATCATTTTTTCCAGTTTTGAAATGAACTGATTGACTGTTCCGATATTTTTTTCATCCAGATACCAAAAATTATGAAGTTCGGAGTCTCCGGGATAATACAGGGGCCGGCCGGAAATTTCGGAAAAAAACCTTAAATGCCAATGATGAAGATTATTATCTTTGAAAATTACCTTTATTTCCGGAATAAGCAAGTTATCCCTCCGCAAGCCGCCAAAACTGTTCAAATGGAGGTCAATTAACCCTAAAACCTCTTTTGACGTTTTTTCCCGACCTAAGCGCTCCTGGGCCATTTCCAGACTTTCTTCTTCAATCTGCCTCACTCTTTCCCGGGTAATATTGTATTTATTCCCCAGGCTTGCCAAGGTTTTCTTTTTGCCGTCATCCAAGCCAAAACGGCCAACCAAAACTTCGCGCTGACGCGGTTTTAAATCAGAGATTAAATTATTGATTGCCGTACTTAACATTTTTATAAAGAATACAAAGATTAACCAAAATTGTCAACCTCTTGAAAAACCCTGGTTATTTCGGGGATTTCCCAAAAAGCAAAAGGGGGCTGGCGACGAAAATCGAAGAGTAAGTTCCAAGAGCGGTACCGACCAAAATGGTCAAGATGAAATATTTTAAAGTAATCGGACCGAAAAAGAACAATGCCAAGAGTACCACGATTAAGGTGAAGGAAGTATTGATTGAGCGGGCGATGGTCTGATTAATGCTGGAATTGATAACGCCGGCCAGTTCAAGGCCGCCTCTTTGGGACAAAAGATTTTCGCGAATCCTGTCAAAAACCACGATCGTGTCATGGACTGAAAATCCCATAATTACCAATAAAGCCACGATAAAATTAGTGTCAATTTCAATCCCCGTTTTCCATCCCAAAACCGCAAATAAACCGGCGGGAATGGCAATGTCATGAAGAAGGGTCACCAATGTTATGATTCCGTATTTCCAGGATTTAATGTGATAAGAAACTTTCCTGAAAGCAAAAGCGATATATAAAGAAATACCCGCCAAAACCAAAATAACCGCCCAAAAAGCCCTGTTTTTCAATTCTTTTCCTATGGCCGGACCGATAACTTCAAAACGCAATTCTTCAACTTTACCGATTTTTTCCTCCAAAGAATTAAGATAATTTTGATGTTCTTCTTCGGAAATATGTCCGAACCGAATCAGAAAACTGCCGTTGTCGGCGGGAAAGATAACCGCATTATTAATTCCCAACTCATCTTCAAAAAAGCTCGCAAGGCCGTCTGTCGTAAGTTGTTGGCCGTTAGTCGTTAGTTTTATTTGCCACAACGTGCCACCGGCAAAATCAATCCCGGGCCTGAAACCGAAGACGAAAACGACAACAATGCCGGTTAAAACCAGTAAGCCGGAAATTGAAAGGAAAATTTTACGATGGTGGATTATATTCATGGTAGAAAATTCAAAATGTAAATATCAAAGTGAAAAATGACAGTGTAAAATTCAAAATTGGCAAATGTTAAAATCGGATTTTTAAATTTAATCATTTTATAACTTTAATTTGTCATTTTGATTTTTGATTTTTTAACTTTTAATTTTTAACGAATACTCTTAACATCGTTCTCGTTACCGTGATTGCCGAAAACATTGAAATTAAAACTCCTACCAAAAGCGCCAGGGCAAAACCCTTAATAAAGCTGCTGGTAAAATAATAAAGGATAATTGAGGTTATGAGCGTGGAAATGTTGGAATCCCGGATCGACGGCCAGGCCCGCTTAAATCCTTCTTCAATGGCCGAAACTTTGCTTAACCCCTTTTTTATTTCTTCTTTTGTTCTTTCAAAAATCAGGATGTTGGCGTCCACGGCCATACCGATGGAAAGAATAAATCCGGCAATTCCGGCAAGCGTCATGGTAATACCAAGTTTAAAAACCGCAGCCGTTAAAATAACGTAAATAAGCAAAGCCAAAGAGGCAAAAATGCCGAATTTCCTGTAATAAATAAGCATAAAGATAATAATGGCCAAAGTTCCCAATAAGCCGCTGTAAATCGCTTTTTGCAACGATTCCTGCCCCAGGCTGGCGCCAATGGTTTGCTGACTGATAAGATTTATCGGCGCGGGCAGGGCGCCGGCATTAAACCTTTGGACTATTTCCTTTGCCTCATCAACCGAAAAATCGCCTGTTATTTGAGCCCGACCGCCGGATATTCTTTCCTGAACTATTGGCATTTCAATCAAGCTGTTGTCCAGAAAAATCGCCAGAGGCCTGCCTACGTTCCTATCAGTAAGGTCTTCAAAAATTTTCGCGCCTTCATCGTTAAACTGAATGTTAATTTGGGGAAGGTTCGTGGTCCGATCAAACTCAAGTTGGGCGCCCTTAACAAAGCGGCCGGTAAGCTCGGTCGGGATAAACTGAACTTGCCGTTCGTCCCCGGTTTCTAATTTTTCCACTTCCCGAAAATCCAAAAGAGGAGTTTCTCCTATCATTTTAATGGCCTCGCTCACATCCCTGACGCCTGCCAGTTCAACAATGAGCCGCTGAGAATCGCCTTCTTTGGCGGAAACAATCTGAGGTTCGCTGACTCCGTATAAATTAACCCGACGCTCAATCAAATCCCTTAGGCCGGAAACCACAGAATCGCGGTCCGCGGAATCAATCTTAGAAAGGTCGATTTCGTAAATCAGATGGGTTCCGCCGATTAAATCCAAACCCAGCCGCCAAGGACGAATTTTCGCCCCGAGCCATCCGGGGTAAATGAAAATCGCGGCCGATACCGTTAAAATAACTATTGAAACTAATATAAGTTTTGAATTTTTCATCTAAAAATGCAGTTTAAATTGTATGTTTTTTTAATTTCGTCTTTTATTTCTTCCATTTCTTCGTCTGAATACGAATCTTCGTTTAGAAAATCAGGATTCAGGGTTTTGGAAGCAATGAATTTCTGTAAAACATAAAGTGATTTCGGTTTAATCAATTCCCCTATTTTAAGAAGATCTTCTTTTTTGAGCTGGGATTTTACGACCGTGGTCCGAAATTCATAATTCAGGCCGGAATTCGTTACCAAATCAATGCTTTTTTTTATTTTTTCAACGTCAATCTCGGAATTGACAGTGTTTTTGTATTTTCCCAGGGGAGCCTTGACGTCCATTGCCAAATAATCAACCAGTTTTTCCTCAATGATTTTCTTTAATTCTTTCGGAAAAGTCCCGTTAGTGTCAATCTTTATCAAATAACCCATCTTCTTGACTTTCTTTAAAAATCCTCTCAGGTTTTTCTGGAGAAACGGTTCGCCGCCGGTAATGACAACGGCGTCCAATTGGCCGCGGCGCTTTTTCAAAAAAGATAAAATCTCTTTTTCGGAAATCGGCTTGATGAATAAATCCGGATTTACCAGTTCGGGATTATGGCAATAACCGCATCTGAAATTACATCCCTGGGTAAAAACAATTGCCGCGATTTTCCCCGGATAATCCGCTAAAGTAATTTTTTGCAAACCGCCAATTTTCATTTTTTATTAAAATCTTCATTGGTTAAATTTTTCTTTTGGATATTTTAAACGCCTTTCTCTCGTTAAATTCCTGGGCTTTTCCGACATTAAACTGATTTACGGGCCTGAGATATCCGACGATTCTCGTATAAACTTCACAAGGCTGTTCTATGGTGCACTTCGGACATTTAAAATGTTCTCCTTTCAAATAACCATGAGTGGGACAAATTGAAAAAGTGGGAGTTAGAGTAAGATAAGGCAATCTGAAATTCTTAAAAACTTTCTTAATTAAGGCCTTGGCCGTTTCAATATCGGAAATTCTTTCTCCCAAAAAAATGTGCATTACCACTCCACCGGTATATTTGCATTGAATTTCATCCTGAAGACTGAGAGCTTCAAAAACATCGTCCGTATAATTTACCGGCAGCATCGTTGAGTTCGTATAATAAGGGGTTCTTTTCGTTCCGGCTGAAATGATTTCCGGATACTTTTTCTTGTCTTTCAGGGCCAAACGGTAAGCGGTGCCTTCCGCCGGAGTAGCTTCCAGATTATAAAGATTATCCGTTTCTTTCTGATATTGTACCAGTTTCTCCCTCATAAAATCCATAATTTCAAGACTGAATTTTTTGCCTTTATTCGAGCCAATATCTTCTCCTAAAAAATTAAGCACAGCCTCATTCATCCCAACCAAACCAATCGTAGAAAAATGGTTTCCAAAATAACTTCCCCTGATTTTTTTTACTCCTTCCAGATAAAACTTAGAATAAGGAAAGAGACCTTTTTCAATTAAATTTTCCAGGGCTTTTCTTTTGATTTCTAAACTTTCTTTGGCCAAATCCATCACTTTTTCCAGTCTTTCAAAAAATTCCTTTTTCGTTTTTGAAAGATAGCCTATTCGAGGCATATTTATCGTAACTACCCCCACGCTTCCGGTAAGAGGATTTGAGCCGAACAAACCGCCGCCTCTTTTCATTAATTCGCTATTGTCCAATCTAAGACGGCAACACATACTTCTGACATCCTCCGGGTTCATATCCGACTGAATAAAGTTGGAAAAATAATTTACGCCATATTTTATCGTTGCTTCCCACATCGGCTGAAGAGCCGGCTCATCCCAAGGAAAATCATTGGTAATACTTATCGTCGGAATAGGAAAAGTGAAAACGCGCTGTTTGGCATCCCCCTCTAGAATCGCCTCAAAAAAGGCGCGGTTAAATGTTTTCATCTCTTCCTCAAATTCTCCATAGTTCTCCTTTTGGGGCTGTCCGCCAATGACAACCGATTGGTTGGCCAGCGTTGAAGGAGGAGTAATATCAAGAGAAATATTGGTAAAAGGAGTCTGAAATCCCACCCGGGTGGGTATGGCCATGTTAAATAAAAATTCCTGAATTGCCTGCTTAACCTGACGAAAATCCAAGTTGTCGTAACGGATAAAAGGAGCCAGAAGGGTGTCGAAATTCGAAAACGCCTGGGCGCCGGCGCTTTCTCCCTGAAGAGTATAAAAGAAATTAACTATCTGTCCCAAGGCGGTCCGAAAATGCTTAGGCGGAGTTGATTCCACTTTTCCGGCAACACCTCTGAACCCCCTCATTAAAAGGTCTTGTAAATCCCAACCGCAGCAATACGTAGCTAAACTGTCTAAATCGTGAATATGAAAATCACCGCTTTCAACCGCCTCTCTGACTTCAGGAGAATAAACCCCGTTTAACCAATATTTTTTGGTTACCAGCGAGGTAACGTAATGGTTAAGACCCTGAAGAGAATAAGCCATATTGGCGTTTTCCTTAACCTGCCAGTCCAATTCTTCAATGTACTGGTCAACCATCTCCACGGCTTCATCAATGGCAGTGACCGATTCTCTGATTCTTCTGTGCTGTTCCCGATATAAAATATAGGCCTTGGCAGTTTCAGTGTAGCCGTCCAATATTAAAACTTCTTCCACGATGTCCTGAAGCTGTTCAACCGTAGGAATTTCTTCGGGATGGTTTTTAAAACGGAGAAGCGCCAGCTTTATTACCTTGTCGGAAATTTTCTTCGCTTTTTTGCCGTCACCCTGATGAGTGGCGGTTAGCGCCTTGGAGATGGCGTTGGTGATTTTCGTCTGGTCAAAAACGGCTATTTGACCGTCGCGTTTGCGAATGGATTTGAACATAAAAAAACCGATGTTAATATACGAATGAATACTAATTATACTAATTTATCGGTATCATTAGCATGAATTGGTATATTAGTATCGTAATTACTTTCTTCTTTTCCTTAAAAACGTCGGCGTATCCAACGTTTCTTCCGATTGTTTTTTATCCGCTTTTCCTTTTTTTTTCGTTTCTTCGGAGAAAAGCTTCGGATTTAACGGTTCCTCGTCGGATTTTTCTTTCATCATTTCTTCCAATTCGGTCTCATTTTCCAAAATAGACCCGGGACTGAAAAACTCGGGCAATAAAACGTTATCTTTACCGTTCAATCCTCCGTTAAAACCGGTGGCAATCAGGGTTACTTTCAACTGGCCCTTGTTAATTCTTCTATCCTGGTAAGTACCGAAGATGATTTTCGCCGACTGGTCCGCGTTCTCCGAAATCAATCTTGCTATTTCATTAACCTCGTTCATTTTTAAATCCCGGTTGCCGGAAATGCTGAATAATATTCCTTTGGCGCAATCAATTGTCGTTTCCAACAGAGGCGAGTTAATTGCCAAATTAGCCGCCTTAAGAGCCCTGTCCTGGCCGCCGGCAATGCCAATACCAATAATAGCGGAGCCGGCCTCGTTCATGATCGCTTTTACGTCGGCAAAATCAACATTAACAATTCCCGGAGAAGTAATCAACTCGGTAATTCCCAAAACCGAGTTTTTAAGCACCTCGTCTATTTCTTTGAATGCTTTAACCAAAGGGGTATCTTTATTAATAATGGAAAAGATTCTGTCATTGGGAATTGTTATTAAAGTATCCACTCTGTCTCTCATCTTAGCCAGCCCCTCGTAAGCAATTTGGGAACGCCTGGACCCTTCAAACCCGAAAGGCTTGGTAATTACCGCCACAGTTAAAATTCCGAGTTCTTTGGCTATTTCCGCCACAATCGGGCCCGCTCCGGTTCCGGTTCCGCCGCCGAATCCGGCGGTAATGAAAATTATATCCGCTCCCTTCAGGGCGTCGGCAATTTCCGGACGATTTTCTTCGGCTGCCTGACGTCCCAAATCCGGATTCATTCCCGTACCCAATCCTTTGGTTAAATTCCTTCCGATATGAATTTTCTTTTTTGCCTTGGCGTATTTAAGATCCTGGATGTCGGTGTTAATGACGATTAAATCAACGCTTCTTGGAAAATTATCATACATCCGCGACACCGCGTTTCCACCGGCTCCCCCAACTCCCACAACTTTGATTTTTGCCGGAGAATATTCTTTTTTACGCTTAACCTTTTTCATTTATTTTATAACTATGGCAGGAAATGTTTAAAAATCTTTGAAAATAATCCTTTCGATTTATCCGATGACCACCCGTTTTCCTTCAGAGTCCGCTCCATATTCCAAAGCAATAAACCAACTCCTCCGCTGAATTCCAATCCCTCAATTTGAGAAGAGGAACCATCGTTAGTTTCATCTGAAATTTCCTTTCCAACGGGGTTTACGAATTCCATGCCGGCAAGCTCGGGAATACCGATTTGAACGGGCAGTTTTAATTCCTTTTTTGCCAGTTCCAAAATGCCAGCCATTTTTACCCCCCCTCCGGTCAAGACCGCGCCGGCCGGCAGCTGTCCGTATTTTCCGATTAGTTTCAATTCATTATTAACGAGTTCAAAAATTTCAGCAACCCTAATTTCAATAATTTCCGAAATAAAACGCCTGTTAACCGTTGAATTTAATGATTCGTCCACCTGATTAAGCTCAACTTTTTCTTTGGAAGAAACTTCCTTCGCCATGGCTGAACCAAAAGAAAGTTTTATTTTTTCGGCGGTTTCAATCGAACATCTCAGCCCGATGGCCAAATCATTGGTAATGTTTCCCGAACCAATCGGGAAGACATTGGCCGAAATAAGCTTGCCTTCTTCATAAACACTCATGCCGGTCGTCCCGAAACCGATATCAATCATTATTACCCCCAATTCTTTTTGGGATTTCGTTAAAACCGCCCGCGAAGAAGCCAAAGGGCCGTAAATCAATCCCCCCACTTTACCGCCGCTTATTTCAATCGCCTTAATCAAATTGTTAACAGCGGGTTTGAAAGCATCAATTATCAGACTGTTCACCTCCAGCCGATTGCCGGCCATTCCCAATGGTTCATAAATATCTCCTATTCCGTCAACAACGAACTCTTTGGTAATGGTGTGGATAATTATTCTGTTGGGACCAAGATTAATTGCTTGAGAGGCCTTTATAACCCTTTCAACGTCCTCGGGGTAAATCTCGCTGTCCGCCCTGGAAACGGCTACTATGCCCCGGGAATTTTGGAGTCTGACGTTGCTGCCGCCGACATTCACGAAAACATTCCTGGCCGCCGATTTACTGACTTTTTTAATTCCATCAATTGTCAGTTTTAAAGGTTGAATTATTTCTTCAGGAGACACTATTTCCCCTTTTCGAATACCCGCCGAAGGAACCCTGAAAACGTTTGACAAGGACAGTTTGCCGTCTTTTTTGGCTTCCGCCACCAAAACCTTAATTTGAGATGTTCCCAAGTCTAAAGCAGCAATGTGCATATAATATTATATGGTTACCCAATCGTTTAATTAATTAATTTCTTAATTACCGACTTTTCCTTTCGTTCCATTCTCATTCTATCACTTTTTTCCCGATGATTGTAGCCCAGAAGATGAAGAGTCCCGTGAACCAGCAAACGAAGGATGTTTTCCGGTTTCCGGCTTTCAGCTTTTGACGTATTGAGGTAAATCTCGCCAAGGGTTTTTAAGCTGGATGGCGGTAAAATAAAATTCCGCGGTTCTTTAAAGCTTAAAACAGTGGTTATTTTGTCCCGGCCGCGAAATTTTTTGTTCAATAACTTCATTCTCCCGTCGCTAATCAGATAAATATCAACCAAAACATTGTCTTTTTTTAAAATTTTCAATATTTCCAAAACCGGAAGCTTAATTTCTTTTTCAATTTTTCCGTCTTTCCCGTTTAAATTTATAACCGAAACCTTATTCATGCCGAAGAATTTCCTTGATAACTTCGCTTACGGTTGAGGCGTCGGCTTTGCTTTTTAATTCTTTCATTGCTTCGCCCATTACTTTACCGAAATCCTTAATTTCTTTGGCTCCGGTTTTCTCAATCGCGGCTTTGACAACTTTCTCTATTTCCTCAACGGGCATTTCCTCGGGTAAATATTTTTTGATTATTTCCAGTTCCTTGGCTTCTTTTTCCGCCAAATCATTCCGGCCGCCTTTTTTATACGCCTCTATCGCCTCCTTTCTTTTTTTCGCCTCTTTTGACAAAACCTCAATGATTTCTTCATCTGACAAGCCCGGTTCCGCATCCTTATTCTTGCTCTTTTTTTCAATTTCCCTGTTATGTATACTCGCCAAAACCATTCTAAAAATGCCGACCTCGAATTCCCGGCCGGCTTTCATGGCTTGCTTCAAATTTTCGGTTATTGTTACGTGAATGGCCATAGTAATTTCAAATCTAAAATCTCAAATCTCAAAAATACATCTTAAAAATAAAATTTGAAAAGATTTAAAATTTGATTTGTAGATTTGAGATTTTAGATTTACATTGTTCCCATTTTTTTCGCCTTTTCCACTTCTTTTCTCCTTTTTTCACGATGAAGGGCTGACCGGCGTTTTTTTAATTTGGAAGCCGGGCGGTCCCGGTATTTTCTCTTTTTTGCCTCGCGCAAAATTCCGCTTTGCTGAATTTTTTTGGAAAAGCGGTATAGAAAGGCGCTTATTGATTCTCCTTCTCTTCTTTTTACTTCCATGCCGTTTTTACCCAAGAACGATAGTGATTGGCTGTAAAACCGAGCACCCCGCCCTCTGGGCGTGTTAAATCATAAAAATTATTTTATCGAAATTAATTCTTAAATTGCAAATTACTCCTTATCCAACCCACATAGAAGGCGGGGTAAAGGTTTGATGTGTGAAAAATACTACGCCTTTGGCTTGAATTTTTCAATCAAACTCTTTATCTCATCCAAACTTTCTTTCGGCGGGTTGTTTACCACGTCGTGAACCGAACCGCCGCCGTCATTGAACCATCTGGGTATTACGTGAATATGAAGATGCCCAACGGTCTGGCCACTAACCTTACCATGATTTATGCCTATTGTAAAACCATCGGGAGCCAGTGATTTATTCAATAATTCGGTGGTCTTTTTCACCGCCCTGAAAACCCCCTCTATTTCTCCGTCCGGCAATTCAAGGATGGTTTCCGCGTGAACTTTCGGCAAAACCATTACATGACCCGGAGACTTAGGATGGATATCGAGAATGACAAGGGCGCTCTCGTCCTCATAAATGTCCCATAAAGGGACTTCTTTATTAATAACTTTGCAAAAAAAGCAATCTGCCATAATATTTTATAAATTTACGAACCGAAGGTGAAGAAAATTTATCTAAAATTTTGAGCACCCCGCCCTCTGTATCTATCAAATAATAACTGAATCATAAATTTTATCATTAATTTTCTAAAAGCGTTTACTTTTATTCAACAAACATGGAAGGCGGGGCTAAAGTTTAATAAATAAATTTCGTTCTCCTGGTGGCTCCGAAATTTATATTAAGCCTTAAGTTTTTTTCCTTAATTTCCTCTTTACCACGTCAACCGCTTTAATCAACGGCACTGTTTCCTGAGTCCCGCTCTTCATATCCCTGATGATAATATTTTCTTCAAAAAATTCCTTTTGTCCCAAAATTAAAGCCAGTTCCACTTCTTCCTTGTTGGCTATTTTGAGCTGGGATTTAAGCGATTCCTTACCCAAAGATTCAATTACCTTAATGTCGGCCCGGCGAAATTCTTCAACCAGACTAAAAGCTCTTTTCTTTGCCGGTTTTCCAATCTGAATCAGAAAAACTTTCGATTTGGCCGCGGAAAGACCGCGAATTTCCAGGGTTTTCATTAATTCAATAATCCGTTCAACCCCTAAACTGTTTCCCACCGCGGGAAGGGCGCTTTTCTTTCCCCCGATAATTTCTCCCAGATAATCATAACGGCCTCCTCCGCCCAGGGCAAGATTATAATCTTCGGTCATTATTTCAAAAACCGTCCGGTTATAATAATCCAATCCCCTGACCAAATGAGAATTTAAAACATAGGGCAATTCCAATTCATCCAAATATTCCAAAACCCCGCGAAAATGGCCGCGACAATTTGAACAAAGATAATCAATCGTTGCCGGGGCTTTGATTTTTATCCCTTCGCAGTTCTCGTTCTTACAATCAAGAAGGCGGAGAGGATTCAACGACAGGCGCCGACGGCAATCTTTGCAGATTCTGGAAGAAAATCTTCGGTAATAATCCTGCAGCTTTTTGCGATAAATCAATCTGCAACTTTTACACCCGAGACTGTTAATCTGAATGGTTAAATTTTTTATTTTTAATTCCTCAATCAGACGGAAAAGAACTAAAATTGCCTGGGCGTCATAAATGGGATTGTCTTCTCCTCCCAGAATTTCGAAACCAACCTGATAAAACTGCCTGTAGCGGCCGAATTGGGGCTGTTCATAGCGGAAAAAGGGGCCGAAATAATAAAGTTTCAGCGGCTGGGAAAGACGGGATAAACCGTGTTCGAAATAAGCCCTGACTATTCCCGGGGTATTTTCCGGACGAAGAGCCATATAGTCTCTTCCCCTGGTTTTGATAGTAAACATTTGTTTTTCAACGATGTCCGTATAAATACCCGTGCCTCTTTCAAAAATTTCCGCGTCTTCCAAAATCGGCGTGTCAATTCTTGAAAAATTGTAAAAATTAGCCACTTCCTGGCTGGTTTTTCTCAATTTCTCCCACCAGGGCTGTTCTGACGGCAAAATATCGCGCATACCCTTGGGAGATTGCAATATCTTTTTTTCCTTTTTCTCCTTTTTATCTTTTTTTCCTTTTGTGACTTTTTTGCTTTTACGCTTTGAAGATTTAGGCATAACAGGATTGGCTTTTAGCTTTTCTAATAGGCCGGTTTTTCAACCGCCATTACCCTATTAAACGGCCAGAGGCGCAGACGCACCAAGCCGACGATTTCGGCTTTCTGTAAATTCCCCCAGCTTCTGGAATCGAAACTGTAATTCCTGTTATCGCCCATGACGAAATATTCGTTGTTTTTCAAAACAACCTCTTTTGCCCCGGAAGTCTTGATGTCCGCCGGCAAATAATTTTCGTCAACCGCAAAACCATCGGGATATTCCCGGTTAAAAACGACAACCTCGCCTTTATTAATACTTAACCTTTCATTCGGCAAGCCGATAATTCTTTTTATGTAATAAACGCTTTCGTCGCCGGGATAATGAAAAACCACCACCTCTCCGCGCTGGGGCTCCCGAAAACGATAACTGACTTCGTCAATTAGAAGGTAATCCCCCGAAGAAAAGTTCGGTTCCATTGACGCGCCACTGACCAAAAACGGCTGTATCAAAAAATTGCGGACGACGATTACGGTAATGACCGCTATCAAAACAACTTCGAATATTTCCCAGAGCGAATAAAGAAAAGATTTCATTTTATTGAAAAATTATCAATTTAAGTTTAAGATAAAAAGATGGCAAAAGTCAATATAGAAGGAGTAAAAATTGTTATCGGGCTGGGAAACCCAGGTAAAAAATACGAAAAAACTTACCATAATACGGGGTTTTTGGCCGTTGATTTTTTAATTAAAAACATCTCAGTTTCTTCCGGCCTTTCAAAATTCCGGATTCCGAGCTCCAAAAATTTCGGCTATGTTAAAATCGGGAAGTTGGTCCTTATTAAACCCCTAACCTTTATGAATAATTCCGGCAAAGCCGTAAAAGAGGCCATAAGATATTTCTCGGCAAAACCGGAGGAAGTTTTAATTATTCACGACGATTCCGATATTAATTTGGGAAAATGCAAAGTTTCTTTTGGCCGCGGTTCAGCCGGGCACCAAGGAGTGGAATCAATTGTAAAATTTTTACATACCAAAAACTTCCAGAGACTGAGAGTTGGCGTCAAACAGACGGGGAAAAAGGCCGAGGAAATCGTTTTGAAAAAAATCGGCAAAAATGACTTAAAAATCATTGAAAAAGTTTTTAAAACAATCAATATAAAAGACCATGACAAATGCTAAAAAAATAATAATTTTCTTCGGAGACATCCTGATTTTATACGGCGCCTTGGTTATTACTTTAATTTTCCGCTACGGACCGGATTATTTTCAGGAATCATTTCATGCCCACATTAAACCATTTTCACTGATTTTTATAATTTGGGCGCTGATTTTTTATCTGGCCGATTTGTATAAAGACAAATATTTAAGAATCGGTTTGGCAACGATTCAGGTTTTTGCCATAGCAATTGTCGTCAGCGCGGTTAATTCAATAATTCTTTTCTACCTTTTCCCTTCGTTTTTCAATTTGACGCCAAAAACTAATCTGGTAATTTTTGCCCTGATTTTCGGAATCCTGGACCTTGGCTGGCGGTTTGTTTTGGTTAAAATTTTCATTTCCGGCGGCTGGAGAAACCGCCTGCTTTTTATCGGCCAATCGCCGATTATTGACGAAGTCATCAATTATCTTAAAAACAATCCCCAAACCGGATACGACGTTGTTTTTCGAACTGAAAAATATTCGGGACAAAAAGCGGAAAATGACATTAATCAAATCATTGATAGAGAAAAAATCAATACCATTGTCATTCAGCCCCATCTTAAAAAAGACCAAAAAATCACCAAGTTTTTTTATCAGTTAATTTCTTCAAAAATCGCCATTGTGGATTTGGTAACCTTTTACGAAACGATTTTTCAAAAACTACCCGTAAACGAGCTTGAAGAAAGCTGGTTTATTGAAAAAATAACCGGCTACCGGCGACTATATGACATAACAAAAAGAACCATTGATTTTGGATTGGCTTTGTTTTGGGGTATTATTTTATCGCCTTTTATCGTAATTATCGCCGTTTTAACGAAACTAAGCTCCAGGAAAGGACCCGTTATTTACAAACAAGAAAGAATCGGGGCTAATAATAAAATTTTTACCCTTTATAAATTCGGAACAATGCAGTTGGATAAAGGAAAACTTTGGACTGTGAAAAACGACAAAAGATTGACTTCTGTGGGCAAGTTTCTTAATTATACCCATTTAAACGAGATTCCCCAACTTTATAATATTATAAAAGGCGATATTTCTTTTATCGGACCAAGAGCCGAACGCCGGGAACTGGCTGAGCTTTACCAACAACTCCCCTATTATGAAATCCGCCACATTATAAAACCCGGGCTGACCGGCTGGGCCCAGGTTAATTACAAGCCGAGCGCCTCGCTTGAAGAAGCCAGGGAAAAACTGCAATATGACATTTATTACATTAAAAACCGTTCTTTGATTCTGGACTTGATGATTTTATTGAAAACAATCAGATATTTATTCTTATCCAATCATTGAACAAGTTTTAAAATGAGCAAACTTAGGGATTTTTTTTTCCGAAACACGAACTCCCGGCAAACCATTGCCAAAAACGTTTTCTGGCTCGGTTCGGGACAGATATTCGGCCGTTTGACGAGGGCTCTTTTTATCATTTACGCGGCCCGTCTTTTAGGGGCGGCCGAATATGGCGTATTTTCTTACGCCCTCGGCCTGGCCGGTTTTTTCACTATCTTTGCCGATATTGGAATCAGCCAGATACTTACCAGAGAAGCCAGCCGAAAACCGGACAAGGCGTCTTTTTATTTTGCCACTTCGTTTTGGATTAAAACCGTTCTTCTCTTGGGAACCACCGCTTTAGTTATTTTTATAGCCCCGCATTTTTCTAAAATCGAATCCGCGAAAATAATTATTCCTTTCGTCAGTTTGCTCGTTATTTTCGATAATCTACGGGAATTTTCAAACGCGTTTTTCAGAGCCAAAGAAAAAATGGAGCTTGAGGCCTTCGTAAATATTCTTATGAACGTTTCCATTGCTTTAATCGGTTTTATCGTTATTTATTTTTCGCAAACCGCCAGAGCAGTCACTTTTTCCTATATAGGAAGCGCCGGCGCCGGCTTACTTGCCGCGGTTTTCATTCTTCGGGAAGAATTTCTAAAAGTTATTAAAGACTTTGACCGGAAGCTTATCCGTCCATTATTGAAATCCTCCTGGCCCATTGCTTTAAGCGGACTACTAGGCGCTTTTATGTTGAATATCGACATTATTATGCTCGGCTGGCTCCGCTCGGCCCAGGAAATCGGATTTTACTCAGCCGGACAAAAGATAATCCAGCTCCTCTATGTTTTACCTTCAATCGTCGCCAGCGCCATTTTTCCGGCCCTTTCCAGAGCAGTCGGAAAAAAAGAACACCCAAAAGCGACTCTCATTATGGAAAGAGGGATGGCATCTATTTTTTTTCTTGCCATTCCTTTGGTTGTCGGCGGAATCGTTCTCGGCGAACCCATTATTGATTTCCTATACGGGAACGGGTATCTTCCCGGCGTGTTAAACTTTCAAATCCTGCTTTCCACCGTCCTTATAATTTTCCCGCAAGCGCTTCTGGTAAATCTGGCGCTGGTCTACAACAAACAAAAAAAATTAGCCGCTTACGCGGCTTTTGCCTCATTGGGCAATATAGGATTTAACGCTCTTCTTATTCCCAAATTCGGGATTGTTGGAGCGGCAATAAGCACGGTAATCGTCCAAACTCTTTATATCAGCCTTACGTGGAATATGATTAAGAGAATAAATACATTCAAAACCATCGCAAGCCTTAAGAAAATATTCACCGCTTCGGTCCTGATGGGAATTTCAAGTTTCTTCTTCAATAAAATGGGAATGAACCTCATTATTAATATCGTCGTCTCGGTCGGAATTTACCTGGGAATACTCGTTGTTTTGAAAGAGAAAATTTTAGAGGAATTAAAATCAATCAAAAACTCTTACTGAAAAAGTTTCTTTAGGCTAGCCCTAATGGCCTCGGCGATATAAATAGGATTTTTCAACCTCATTACGTTTTTGAAGATGAATCTCGGAGAAAAGAAAAATCTCAGATTGGCCCGATGAACGACCTTCTTAAGCTCTTTATCTGAAAGATGAGGATAACTGATATGAGCCGAACGAGCCACGTCTATCGGCTTGTATTCGCCGCCAACAATCCAATTTTCCTTTTTGGCGATGTCGTAAAACTCAGTCCCGGGAAACGGACTACAAACGTCAAACATCACCTGGTCGGGCTTGATTTCCCTAATTTTTTTCAGAGTCGCCGCGATTGTTTCTTTTGTTTCCAAGGGACTGGCTCCGAATAAGATATTTAACTTGACGAAAATTTTGTGTTTTTTCAAGAGTTTAATACCCTCAACCAATTTTTCAACGGTCACGTCTTTTTTGGTATAATCCAGTATTTTCTGAACAAACGACTCAACCCCGATATCCACATATCTGCAGCCAGCCTCGCTTAATACTTTGACAATTTCTTCATCCAAGTGGTCTACCCTGGATAAACATCCCCAGGCAAAATTCAGGTCCTTAATTCCGGCGCAAATTTCCAAAATCCTTTCTTTGCCCAAAACAAATTGGTCGTCAATAATACTGATTGACCTATACCCCTGACTCTTTAAAATTTTGAATTCTTCAATCACGTTAGCGGCGCTCCTTACTCGAATCGGGGGCTTAAGGCAACCGCTCTTTTTCTTAAATTCCAATTCTCGGGCAAAACTCAAAGCGCAGGGCACGCAATAAATACACCGATGAGGACACCCCCTTGCGGCAAGCATTGCCGTAAAAGGCTTAAGCCCGAGTTTGGGATTATAAAACGCGTTCTTTTTTATCAGATGCCTGGCCGGAAAAGGAAGCTTGTCTAAATTCTCAATTATCGGCCTGCTCTCGTTGCGAATTATTTCTCCCTTTTTAAGCCAGGAAAGTCCTTTAATTCTTTCCGGCGATTTGCCTCCAGCTATCGCTTCCACTAATTCAGGAACAGTAAGGTCCGGCTCTCCCATAACGGCGTAAAAATTTTCTTTGACTAAAAACTTCTCCGGAAAAAAAGTCGGCGCCGGACCCAAAAAAATAAATTTTTTATTATCATCAAACCTTGACGCCTTCTTGGCAAAATCAATATCTTTTTCCATTGAAAGATTAACTGAGAAAATCAAATAAACGTCGCTTTTATCCTTGGCGACGAATTTCTTGAATTGGTCTTCCTTTTTAAAATCCAAAAAATCCTGATTGTAAACAACCTCGTGTTTTTTCTCCAAAAGAGCGAGGATAATCAAGACATAAACGTTTGGAAAAGGATAGTTTGTGTAACTACAGCCGAAAATCCGCTCAAATCTTTTTTTATTTTCGCCAACTGGCTCAATGTAAGAAATTTTCATTTTTTTGATGCGTAAAATTTAATTATGCCGCTCATCCATGCTATTGCCCTTAAGGCGACGAAGGCCGGCATAAAAACCCCGATGAACATCTTTTTATTTTTAATAAAAAATTTGATTTCGTCAAACTGGAAAACGTAAATCAGAGCCGCAAAAAATACCGCAAAAATTAGAAAATCAGGATTAGACAAAAAAGCAAGAAGTAAGGACGCAAAGAAAATCAAACCCAAAGGCAATTCCAGAAAATAACGCATGCTGGAAACCTGATCGCCCGACCAGCGCTTCGGGTGTTTTTTAATCAGCATCATTCTGGCCAAAGCGCCGTGTGTCCGTTGCTTCATAAACCCCATAAAGCTTTCCGGCCAGAAATGAAGACAAAAAGTCTTTTGGGAAAGCGCCAGTTTATAGCCGGAAGCAATCATCCGATAACTCAATTCGTTGTCCTGGCCGTACCTGAATTTCGGGTCAAACAAGCCGACCTCGTCCAAAACCGACTTTCGATAAATCGTGTTGGTGGTGCTTAAATGGTCGACGAATTCGGATTTTATCTTCGACTGCCGGTATTCCACGTTGTAACCGGCCAAAGCAGCCCAGATATTTCCAGGGTTCAATGTCTTCGTCAATCCCGCGACGGCCGCTATTTTTTTTCCACCAGAGGCGGATTCAAAATAAGGCAACAGCTCAAAGAGCCAGTTTTCATCAAGCACCACGTCTCCATCAAGTACGGTTATGAATTCCTCCTCTATCATTGCCAGCCCGGTATTCAAAGATTTCGCCACGCCCTGATTTTTCTGAGAAACGTATTTGACGTTTTTATGCCGGCTTGCAAATTCTTTTATGATTTTGGCCGAATCGTCCGTACTTTCGTCGTCAACCACGATTATTTCTTTGAATTCCACCTGTTGGGACAACAACGATTCCAGGGTTTTGGCGATGGTCTTCTGTTTGTTGTAAACCGTTATTACGGCACTGATACTTTTATTCATAATTACTTGTAACGGCTCAACGCGTTGAGCCGTTGAATTTTTATATTAGCATTCCGGCAACCGCAGCATCTCGCAGCCATCGCAGACTAAATTTGAATTTTTCCTGAATTTTCTGAATTTCTCGCCGTTCCAAACCTCTTCAAGCGATTGCGAAAGCAAATCACCCAGCTCGTACGTAGGCAAAGAACAGCAAGGCGTGGCTTTACCGGAATGAGTGATGTAAACATAATCGTACAGTTTCGGACAGGGCCTGTTTTTACGAAACAGCCGCCGGCCGAAAAGAATAAAAAGTCTTCTCTTAATGCCGGTAAAAGCGGAAAAGGGTAAGAAATCAACCCTGATTTTAAGCTTATCGGAAAACGTCATTATTTTTTCAGCTAATTCGAACTCTTCCTCCGCGCGAAAAGAGGGTAAATTTTTGTTGAATCTCCGGTCCAATCTGGCGATGTTTATCCTGTCCACGCCCAGTTCTTTGCCTTTCTTGATAAGTTCCAGTAATTCGCCTTCTTTGCCCTTATGCAAAGTAGGCTGAAGTATTACCAGCGGCTTTTTGTTTTGTCTTGAAGAAATAAGGTTTTGGACGACGCTTTTTATTGAATGACTATGATGACGGGGATCCTGGCTAGCTAATTCTTCAAAAGAGTCTACTGATAAACTAATGGAATCCAGTTCGTCATTCACTAATTTTTCAATCATTTCCTGGTTAAGCAGCGTCGCATTGGTCGTCAATTCCACGAGACATTTTTTTCGCTTAAAAATCCTGATAGCCTCGTGTATCCGCGAGTACAAAAGCGGCTCGCCCCAGCCAGTCAGGGTAATTTCAGAACCGGCCGGAATCTTTTCCGCTATTCTTTTCAGGGTCGCAAAATCCATGTCCTCATATTCCAAATTAAAATCCTTTCTCGGACACATAAAACAATCCAGATTGCATTTGTTGGTTATCTCAATCTGGATTTTTGACGGCCTCTTCGGCACGCTAAAAAATAACCTTTTGAAGAATTTAAAAATCATATTGTTTAATGTAATTAGGACGCCTTAGTAAAAAGGCAGATTTTATTAAGCTTATCAATTTTGGACCTTTAATTTCTCATAAATCTTGGCGTCAACCAAAAATCTGTACCAAAATCCCTGCAAAAAATGGAATATTAATCCTTCTTTGCCATCGAGAAAACCAAGGCGGAAAATATATCTGTACGTAAAATACGCGCAGGCTCTAAAAAACAACGGCGCTTTAAAGTATAAATTTCTTAGGAAGCGGCGCCGGCGCCTCTTATCCTTAAACTCTTTTTCATCGCCTTTGTTTTTTAATTGGCTTTCGGCTTCCAAAGTGGACCATTTATTATGCCTCTCTGTAAATCTGGCCAAAGAATCGGATATGATGTCTATGATGTCGGATTTTAGAATTTGAATCTTTCCGTCTACGATGAAATGTTGGTCGTAGGGCTTGTGTTCGCAATACCCCTTATTTTTGCGAAACAGAGGCGCGTGATAAGTGGGATAATGACCGCCATGCTTTATCCACTTGCCCATAAAAATAGTTTTACGGCTCATTAGAAATCCATTAAAATTTTCATCAGCGCCCGTGGAAAATTTTCCGATTAACTCCTTTTTTAATTCCGGTGCGACCCTGTGATCGGCATCGAGATTGAAGACCCAATCGGTTTTTATAGGAAGATTTTCCAATGCCCAATTTCTTTGTTCAGAATAATTATCAAATTCGTGACATACCAACTCTACCTTGAATTTTTTGGCGATATCAACGGTTTTATCGCTGGAATAAGAATCAACCACGAAAATTTTCTCTACCCAACCGAAAACGCTTTCAATACAATCCTTAATGTTATTCTCTTCATTATATGTAAGAATTATTACGCTAATTGGAAGTTTATCCATAATCTTATAACATGAAACTTAATTAGACTGACCGCCTTTTGATTCTTATAAGAATCCGCATAAACCTATTATTTTTTTATATTGCCCGATAAATTCTTCGGCTAAAATGTCCGGAGAAAAGCTGTTTTTTACTAATTTCCAGCCGTTTTCCCTTATTTTGCGGGAAAACTGCTTATTTTTCAATACCTTTAAAATGGCGGCCGCAAATTCCTTATTTTCTTTTTTTACCACGATTCCTGCATTATTTTCGCTGATTTCTCCGCTAATTCCGACCCCGTCGCTTACCACGACGGGTAAACCGCAATGCATCGCTTCTACGACAGACATTCCGAAGTTTTCCGAATATGTCGGAAGAACGAAAACATCGCTTTCTTTAAAAGCCCCCGCCTTATCCTCATTTAAAAGCATGCCCGTAAATAAAGTTTTCTCGCCGACTCCAAATTCCTCAATTAATCTATCTACCTCTTTTTTATAATCCTGGTCGCTTTCGCCGGCGATGACCAAAAAACAATCGGGGTCATTCTTCAAAACTTCGGCGAAAGCCGGAATAAGGGTGTCAAATCCTTTTTTCCAGTTAATCCTGCCCAAAGATAAAATTGTTTTTTTGTCTTCGGGGATACTGAATTTTTTTCTGAATTCGGTTTCTTTATATTTATCCAAATCAGTCGAGTCCAATGCGTTGGGTACGATGAAAAAAGACTTGAAATTCAGGCCCGCTTCCAAATATTCCTTTTTTTCTTTTTCAACGGTGAAATGAATCGCCGAAGCGCCTAAGAGATTCCTTTTTTCAATAAGCGCCAAATATATTTTTTTAACCAACGGCCTCCTCATCCGGAGAGGTTCTTTCATCAGGCTTCCCCTCGGAGAAATTATGTAGGGCTTGTCCCATTTTTTCGCGTAATGCGCCCCGAGCGCCGAAGCCGAAAGAAAGACCGAAGTGATATGAATTAAATCAAAGTCCTTTGTCCTTCTTTTTAATTCCCGGTGAAGATTTTTAGAATATTCCCATTTTCTAAAAGAAACCGGGAAATACCAGACCTTGACTCCGTCAATGAGCGTTTCTTGGCAAAGAGGAACATCGGTCGTACCCTTGCAGTCTATATTGGTCGTGAACACGGTGATATCCGCGCCTTTTTTAACCAACCACTTATTGAGTGAGTGGACGCTTAAAATAGGGCCGCCATACCGGTAAGCGGGCAAATAGCTTGGAACTATATGGAGTATTTTCATATTTGCGTTAATTGGTTCTTTTTTTGATTTTAGACATCGTTTTATTTATAAAATTATCTACAATTTTTCTCTCTTGCGGTTTTAGCCATAAAAAGTAAGTAAACGCCATACCCACTGCCGCCATCACAATGCCTAAAACAAACAGCTTTGTCCATGAAACGAAAACCATGCTCAAGAGCCAGCCAAAAGTTAAAAGAATGACGGCTAAAATTCCACCAACCCAGAATATATAAAAATAATCCTTAAATCTCCCTTTAATTATATGAGTGGTTCTCCTTGGTATCCACCAAAGATTAATGAGTATCTCGGGAATCATAAAGCCCGCTACGACGCCAATAATTCCCCAATAATGGACAAAAATCAACGCCAATCCCAAACCAATCAAAGATGAAATTATACTGACCACGGAATAACCAGTATATTTGTTCGTCGCTATTTGGAATACAGCGCTAAAATGCCAGATAGCGTACAATGGCACGCTAAGCAAAAGTATGTTCCAAAGGCCGCCATTGAAAATTATCTTTCCACTTGTCCAAATATTAATTATTCCCTCGCCGGTAAAAAACAAAAACACGACCGAGATAACTGAAAGCATTATGGCTATTTTTAAAAACATATTATGAATAACACGGAGTTTCGTATAATCGTCCCTCGCTTCACCGGCAGTTAACTCCGGTGAGAGAGCCGGCACCATAATATTCACCGCTCTTTTTACAAGATTAGCTAACGTTCTATGAACCGCAAATGCGGCGACTGCAACCGACCCCAAAACCGAACCTATTATAAGTACGCTTCCTTGAATCTGAATCGCATAGGAAAGCGTAATTAACATAAAAACCAACCCCGGAATGATAAAGCTTTTCACCAAAAGCCAGTCAATTTTTTCTTTAAAAAGTTCCAACTCCTTATGTCTCCTTGTGACATCCCAAAAAACAAAACAAAGAAATAAAAAGAGCAGGATTAAATACAAAAATGCTACGCTTACAAACTTGCCCCCAAAAACAAGGGTAAGGGCGATAAAACCAATAAGGATAAAGTTTTTAATGTTGCCTACCAATTTTCCTCGTACAAATTCTCCAATACTAATATACAATCCCGCTATTGGAGAAGACATGACGCCGAGTAAAATATAACTACCCAAGATAAGAACCGTTACCTGGATCGTACTCTTTTTAGTAATTTCAATATTAAACCAATCATTGAGGGGCAAAACAAAAGCCGTGACTAAAATCAATCCCAAACCGACAGTAATTAAAATTAAGTAAAGAAAAAAAGCGCTTTTAAAAATTTTTCCATATTCTTTTAAATCTCCGCGCGAGTAGACTTGAATCATCTTGTTGGTGATATAACCCTCCATTCCCAATTCCGATAAAGCAAAATAACTTATCAAAGAAAAAAGAGTTATCCATTCCCCGTATATAACGCTCCCCCACGCCCAAAGAAATAAGGGGATAAGAATAACGTGCTCCAGCGTCCTTATCGCATCACCCATAAAAGTCATTGCGCTCCCCAAGGCGGTCCGTTTGGCCGTACCCACTAAAGGATACCCCTTATTAGAAACTATTTTGTTATTCATTATTTATAAATAATATAATTATTTAAAACCAAAATATCTATTCCACTCCTTTCAAAAGTGGAATAGGCGTCCTTTGGCGTACTAACTATCGGCTCTCCCTTCAGATTAAAAGAAGTGTTAAGAATTAAAGGAACGCCGGTCATCTCAAAAAATTTACTTATAAGCTTATAATACCTTGGAGACTCCTCTTTAAAAACCAATTGAGGCCTGGCGCTTCCGTCCACATGGGTTATCGCCGGAACGTTTTTCTTTTTTTCTTCCCTGACCGGAACGACGTAAAGCATAAATCTCGCAGGATAATGCCTTTTGGCATCCGGCATTTCAAATATCTCTTCCGCGCGTTCGGCCAAAACCGATGGAGCAAAAGGCCTGTATGGCTCACGAAATTTTATTTTTGTATTCACAATATCTTTCATATCCTCTCGACGGGGGTCAGCTAAAATGGAACGATTCCCTAACGCCCTTGGCCCCCACTCGAATTTCCCATGGAACCATCCTATTACCTTTCCGTTTGCAATCTCCCTGGCAATTTTCCCGACAAGCTCGTTTTCGCTTTCGATATATTCGTATCCTATTCCGTTTTCTTCCAAAAAATTTTTTATTTCATCGCTTGAATATTCTTTTCCGTAATAAGCGTGCTTCATTTCAAACTTTCTCTCTCCGTCAAACGCCAAATGATTTATTGCCATTGCGGCGCCAAAAGCTCCACCCGCGTCCCCGGCCGCTGGGTGGATAAAAAGCTCTTCAAACGGAGTATTTTGAAGAATCTTCCAATTTGCCACTGAATTAAGGGCTACTCCTCCGCCAAAACAAAGCTTATCCAAGCCGGTTATTTTATGAATGTGATTCGCCAGACGAATTACCGCTTCTTCATGAACCGCCTGAAGCGAAGCGGCTATATCCGCATAATACTCTTGTTCTTCTGCCGTTTTTTCATATTTTTTTCCCTCTGGTTTTTTACCGAAATAGGACGGCCAGCCAGTATCACGGGTAAAAAATTTGGATTTCGGGTCCCTTGGTTTTCCGAAAACATCGATGAACCGCGAAGAATAAGTTTTTTCAAGCGAACGGTAAAAAGAAAAATATTCCAAATTAAGAGAATAAGAACCGTCTTCAAGAAAATTAATCATTTTTTTGACTTTATCCGCGTATTTCGGCTTGCCGTAAGGCGCCATTCCCATTACTTTATATTCTCCCTCATTCACTTCGAATCCCAAAAAGGCGGTAAAGGCCGAATAAAGCAGTCCTAATGAATGCGGGAATTTAATCTCTTTTAAAATTCTTATTTTATTTCCTTCACCGATTCCAACCGTCGTAACGGCCCATTCGCCTACCCCGTCAACCGTGAGTATCGCCGATTTCTCAAACGGCGAAGAAAAAAAAGATGATGCCGCGTGAGATAAATGGTGTTCGGAAAAAAGTATCTTGTCCGAAGCAATACCGAGCTCTTTAGCGATAATCGCCCGTATCCAAATTTTTTTCAGAAAAAGATTTTTGACCGATTTTATGAAAACCCGGGGAGCCAAGGGAAAAACCGCCATATCGGTTTTAAGTATTCTCTCCATTTTCAAAAATGGCTTCTCGTAAAAAACGACCCAGTCCAAATCGGTCGCTTTTATTCCCGTCTCTTTCAAAACGAAATCTATTGCGCCTTTGGGAAATTCGGCGTCGTTTTTTTTCCCGGAAAATCTTTCTTCCTGCGCCATTGAAACGGGAATGCCGTCTATCACCAACGCAGCCGCTGAATCATGATAAAAAAACGATAAACCAAGAATGCGCATAATCGTTATTCTGCCTTAAAATATTCCAAGGAATCCGGACTTGATTCTTTTTTCACCCAACTTGATTTTTCCGGTTTTAAATTTACGTCTTTGGAAAAAAATCTAAACGGAATCGCGAATATTGCGAAAACCGTGAAATAAAAAATTATCATCACTATGGTGGTAATGAAATTTCCTATGAAAAATCCTATTTTCTCTAAATAAAGCCGGAGTGTTTTAAATGTCTTCATTTCAAAATAAAGCGTAAATAAACGGGCCGAGCGGCGAACTTTGGGCAAAAATCATCAATAAGAAAAATACGACTAATACAAAAATCATTGGTATCAACCACCACATTTTATTTTTCCATAAAAAAGAAATGAGGCTTTTGATTGTTGAAAATCTTATTTTAACGCCGTTTAAAAAAGAAATGAAGAAATTCATAAATCTTTCATCGATTAAATGTTTTATTCTTACGACTAAATGGCAAAAACCGGTATTCCTGAAAATTTGACGCGTTTATAACCGCAGCCGGTCAGAAAATCTGATATCATTTTTTCTGAAAAACCGCGTTTTGTCAAAGCCGCCTTATGAAATTCCAGACAAATTGCTTTGACCCGGTGATTCTTAAAAAAATTTTCACTTCCCATTATAACGTCGTATTCCCAACCCTCAACGTCTATTTTTACCGCTTCGCACCCGTTGATGCCTTCTTTTTGCAATGCATCTTCCAGAGTTAAAACGGAAACCCTTTGTTTTGGCAAAGGATAAACGGTAGATTTTATAAAAGAGGAAGAACCGCTGTTTATTCCCGGTGAAATATAAAGATTGGCTTCTCCGGCTTCCCTGCCCAGGGCTATCGGCAAAACGGTTACGTTTTTGCAGTCGTTCAATTCAATGTTTCTGGATATTACCTTTTGCAAACGCTCTTGGGGTTCAATTGCGATTACTCTTCCGGCACCTCCCACCAATTTTGAAGCTACGATGGAAAAGTACCCTTCATTTGCCCCGATATCAACGAAAATATCGCCCTTAGATAAATATTTAAACAAAAAATTGATTGTTTCCGGTTCGTAAACTCCATTTAAAATCAGGTCTTGGCCAAATAAAGAAACGGGGTCTATGAAAAATTTTCCAAATTTGGTTTTTTCCGTAACGCGTTTCAAAAAAATAATTTTTTTTAAAACTGAAGCCGCAAACGCGGGACGGACGGCCATGATAAATCTTGTCATTTTAGTTAATATTTTTTTACGGCTGTTTTTTTCGTTTTTCATAATTAAAAGTCATCACTTAACAGATTATAGAGGGCGGTAGCGGCCAAATTATATCCTTTTTCGTTGAAATGCCCTTCCCTGGGATAATGACAATCGCCTTCTTTAATGATTAAGGGAACTAAATTAACATAATCTATGTCCTGTCTTATGGCTATCTCTTCTATCTTCTCGCCGAATTTCCTCTCCAGGTAATTATACTTTATATTTTTGGAAGGAATTATCATTATCGCTATTTTTTTGCCCTCCATTAAGGATTTAGTTTGTTCGAGGAGTTTCTCAATAATAAAAAAGTTCTCCTCGTAATCGCCGATTGATTTAACCAGACCGAATTTTTCCAGGGTTGGGTAAAGGTTTTGCTTCAAGATGTTTTTCCCCAAAAGAACCGTTTTGAAATTAAAAAGCCACTTTATCTTACTGTAGAAACTTAAGTTTTTCACCCTGTAATCGGCGGCCCGGACATATTCCTTTTCGCCATCCTGCGGAACCGGAGAATTTTTCAAAACGATTTGTCCGTCTTCTTCTTTGAAATACGGCTTTAACCTGGGCCATTGGTATGGATGAGGAAGATTGACGTCTTCAATGTCATTACCGAGATAAATGTCGAAAACAACCGCATCAGGATTATATTTCATGCCCATCTCCTTGAGAATTAAGAAATATTGCACGACATCGTATCCGGACGAACCAAAATTAAGAACTTCATAATCTCCCATTTTTTCAAGAAGCTTCGGTATCGTTTTTGCATTTTCCACCCCTATACCGAACGTAAAAGAATCCCCCAGAACAATGACCCTTTTCTTCCCGCTTTCGTTTTCAAAAGAATAATCTTTGTCGTCGCGAAAACCTTGAGCGTTTATTTTATAAACGGATTCAAATTCCGTCCTTTTTTCTACCCCCGAAGAGCCCGGTACCAACCTCCATCCTAAAAGAGGGTCGTATTGGTGAATTTTATCCGATTCGTTTATGAAAATTTCATTTTTATTTCCCTGGAGAACTTCTCCCAAGCGAAGCAAGCCCTCAAAAAGAACGAGGCCCAGTATCAAGCCGAAAAATATCAGAAGAATTTTTTTCATTTGTTTTTAGATAAAATACCTTCGTAAGCTTTTATTATTCTATCCCCATAATCGTCCCATGTAAAACCGGATGAAACTTTTTTCTTCGCTAATTGCCCCATTTCCCGGCAAATGTCTCTGTTTTCGTAAAGATACGAAATTTTTCCTTTCAAAGATTCTGTGTCTCTTATTGGAATTATGAATCCCTGTTTTCCGTTCTCGATTATATCCGGCCCGCCCGTGTTTTCCGTCGCTATTACCGGCAAACCGCTGGCCATGGCTTGAGTCATTACCATTCCAAAACCGTCATGAATGGAAGGTAAAATAAAAACCGACCCCTGCGAATAATATTCATAAAGACTATCTTGTTTTTTGTGGCCTAAAAATCTGATTCTTCCATCCCCCTTCCCGGGCTCTAACGCCGATATGACGCCGTATTTTTTAAAAAATGGTTCAATTTCCGGAGTTTCGGAACCTAAAAGTATTAGCTCTGAATTTGGCAAACCAAGCTCCGTAAACGCCCGGAGTAAATAATGGACGCCTTTTTGCAATGTCATTCCTCCGACAAAAACAACGCGGAATACATCGTCTTTTTTTGAAATTTGCTTAAACTGAGACAGGTCAACGCCATAGGGAATGTGAATAAGTTTATCTTCCGGGATACCCATTTCCAAAAACGTTCTTTTGGCGAATAAAGAAGGTATTGAAATGTAATCCGCTTCTTCAAATTCCAGCTCGGCCTTATCCACGTTTTTAGGATGATTTTTTTTCTTATTGATTCCATACTTGGCATATTCTTCCTCCACAATTTCCTTCTGAAACCTTGAATGGGCGCTGCCGTGCTCTATGACGCCGGCGGCTCCCAGCGATTTCGCTTTTCTCAGCGAATAAAGGGATTTTGTTGTCCAGCCTACGAATATATCCGTTTTATCGATTTTCCGACGGGCAAGTTTATCGAAGATATCGTTTATTATCGGACTGGGGTCATATAAGCTCTTTAAAAATCCTGGAATTTTTTTCCACCCTCTTTGTAAAATTTCTTTTACGAGTATTGATTCAATCTTGCCCCTTGGAATTCCGTATTTAACCGTTTCGAATTTCGGATATGAAGTTATTAATTTATGCAAAAATCCTCTTTTTTCCAGCTGAAAAGCCAAATCAAAAGCGTGAAACCTGCCACCTACTTGTATTGTCACTTTCATAAATTTGGCGTTTTTTCGTATTTTTCTGTTTGCGCTTTTATGGAATCAATTTTCCCGTCCGATTTTTTGGCGTAAATCATAATGGAAAAGGGCCCTCCGAAATTTACCAATTTATTGAATGAAACCGATTTTGACAAAATTTTATGCAACCCATAAACCAGTTCGTTCACCCTCTTAAGGGATCCTTTTTTAAAGAACGGGTATAAAACAATCGCCAAGATGGCAGTTATGCCATAAGGCAAAGAAGTCATTGTTCCCGCAAATTGCCTTTCTTTTATTTCGTATCCCGCGTGGTCAAAAATAACCTTGACGGTATTGGGAGAATAAATATGATAATGCCTGTCATGAGAATCACTATATAAAGGAACGCAAAAAAGAAGCCCGCCGGCGGGAGAAAGAATTCTTCGAACTTCTTCCAGGACGTATTTATCTTCCCATACATGCTCCAAAACGTTGCTTATAACGACGTACTTAAAATAATCGTCCGGGAACGGCGTTTTTTCCGTAATGGACCGCTGGACGAAATATCTTTCGCTTGCCAAGTTATTATTCGAAACGTCCAACAGATAAGTTTCTTCGAATTTCTCATTCAAGGGATTAAAATCCCTGCCGTTGGAATCGCCGATAACCAATACCGGTCCGTCGTCAATACGCTCCATAATAAACCTGTTTGGAATATAGCCCCCGGGAAAATCAGTGTTTGTTTTTTGGGGAAAAAGTTTTCTAAATAATTTTTTGAACATGGTTCTTCTTGTAATACTTTATTTGTCCGGATATCCAATCCTCCGGCTCGGATTTCTTCGCAACCACATAACAATAAGGATGAGGGACAAGTAAATTCAATTTCTCGAACTTGCCGACACGGTTCTGCAATCTTAAAATCAATTGATTCACCTTTCTTAATGATTCATTTCCCCAAAAAGGGAGCATAAGAACTGCGCACAGGGCCACCGCCGTATTGGGTATTGCCGCACACAATCCATTTATTGTGAATGACTTTGGTTCGAACCCGACATACGACAGCAATCTCTTTAGAGACCCCGGAGTGTACATATGGCAATGAAGCCCGTTATCTATTGATTTTTTACTCAAATGAACGGCCAAAAACAGTTCGCCGTCATCGCTTAATATCCTTCTTATTTCCCTTAGCGCTTTAACGTCCTCCCAAATGTATTCCAAAACCGCAATCACGGCTACGTGTTTGAAAAAACCGTCCGGGTAAGGAGTTTTATCCGTTATGGATTGTTGAATAAAATTCTCCGACACGTATCCATTATCGACTATGTCCAATACGTGCACGTCTTTGAATTTTTCTTTGTATAACGGGTAATCCCGATTATGGAATTCTCCAATCAATAAAATAGGCGCTCCCTTTACTTTGTCCATAAAAAACCTGTTCGGCATAAAACCGCTTGGAAAATCTATTTTTGACTTCGGAAATAATTTTCTAAAGATTTTCTTGAACATTCTATTGAGAAAAATTATTTGCGATTCATTTCATTAAAAACTCCCAGCATTTTTTCGGCCCGGGAAACAAACCCGCAATCGTATTCCTGAACCTTTTTATGCCCCGCTTCGGCGATTTTTTTCCTCTCGTCTTTATGTTCAAGATAATAATCGATTTTCTTTCGCAACTCATCAAATGAACCGAAAAACTCCGCTTCTTTTTCTTCTTCGAAAAACCCCATCGCTTCCTTTGTCCGCCAATGAAGCATAAAGGCCTTGCAGGCGGGCAATTCAAAAGTTCTTGAATCCAAAACGTCTTTGTCGTGCTCCCTTAAAAAACTCACTATAATTTTACCTGAATTTACGACCCTTGAAAAATCTTTCCCATAATATGCCTTATACGCCAGACTGCCGGTCTTTTTTAAACACTTGCATTCGCGACATTTACGCCATTGAGTTCCGAAGACTTTTACGTCGTATCCATTTTCGCACAGTTTTTCCAAATATTCGACACGCTTTTCCCCTTTCGCATAAGTGCCTATAAAAATAATGTCTGCTCCGAATCTCTCTATCTCGTCAGTGGTCGGTTTTATGGGGCGCATCTAATCAATATCAACGGCAGGCGGAAGAAAAACCGCTTTCTTGCCGCCCAACCTCATCAATTCGCCTATTTCTTCCGGCGTAGGAGTAAAAAAACAATCATAATACGGAACGGCTCTCAAAAAGTCTCGGCTTATATTCCTTGGAAAAAACACCGAGTCGCCGCTCCATGAAAATACCAATGCGCCTTGTTTTTTTATGGCGATTATCGTTTCCCTACTTATGTAAATCGGCTTGAAAAATAACACCATGTTCGGCTTGCCCGTTTTAACTTTTTCCAATACCGCGCCGTTTAACCCATTAGTATTATAATAACGATGAGGCCTGAAAAACCAGTTTAAAATACGATTTACGGGATTAAGAGAATAATATTTTAAAATATCCAAAATCTCGGCCTTGTGGCCCATTTTTTCAAAACCCTCCATATAAGAATTTGCCCTGTTCCGCGCCAGAGGAGCGTTTCCAACCGAGCTAATAATAAGAATCTTCATTTTATTAGCATTATAAAACAAATTTTGGGGTTGTAAAATACGGCTAAACCGGCAAGTTATTGAAAAAAAACGGGACGCGTATTAGAATAAATGAAAATGAAAAAAATCAAATTTACCATTATCGGATGCGGGAAAATAGGCAATCGGCACGCCTCCAAACTTCAAGCCATTGAAGACGCCGAGCTTATCGGCGTTTGCGACATAATTCCGGAACGCGCCCAAAAAC
>CAYZYY010000002.1:0-30783 GCA_964482855.1 uncultured Candidatus Saccharibacteria bacterium
AAAAATAAAAGAGGATTAATAAAATGTACGAATTGCAACTGGAACAATTTTCCGGGCCCATAGATAAGCTTTTGGGACTGATTGAGGAAAGAAAAATGGAAATTACCGAACTTAGCCTGGCCGAGGTAACGGCTGACTTTTTGAAATATTTGAAAGAAATTGAAACGATTGAGCCGAGATTTTTGGCGGACTTCGTGGTTGTCGCCAGCCAGCTGCTTCTTATCAAATCCAAGGCCCTGCTGCCCAATTTGGATTTGACCGGCGAAGAGGAAAAAAGCATAAAAGATTTGGAAAGCCGCCTCCAGTTTTACCGGCAATTTAAGCCGGCAATGAATATTTTGAAAGAGCTTTGGGAAAAGAACCGAGCTTCCGTTTCCCGGCCATTGTTCATGGACCGGCCGACGATTTTTTATCCCGATGAAAAAACGAAGATTGAAGATTTGCTCAAAGCCGTTAAAAAAGTTTTCGAAGACATCCGTGAGTTTACGGAAACCCAAACCATAAAATCTTCCCTTGTTACCATGGAAGAAAAAATCGAGGAAATCGTCAGCCGTTTGAAACGGGAAGAAATCGGTTTTGGCGAAATAACGAAAGGGAAACCGCGTTCGGAAATCGTCGTTTTATTTCTGGCCCTGCTCCATTTGTTATCGGGCCAGCTCGTTAAAGTCGAGCAAAAAAAGCGATTTGAGGGTATAATGATTACGGACAATAAAACGTAAAATATGGAAAATGAAACAATAAAAAACAATAATGAAAAAGCTCTGGCCGCGATGGAAGCCGTCCTTTTCGCTTACGGCGAACCGCTTGAAATGAAGCGGATTGCCAAGATACTTGCAGGCAATGCCGAATTAAAAATAAAAGCCGAAGAATCGGAAGATATCGTGAAAAAATCACTGGAAGAATTGAAACAAAAATACGCCGCGGAGGACAGGGGATTAAACCTGGTTTTTTCGGATAACCGGGTTCAATTAACGACCAAGCCGGAATTCCTTCCTCTGATGGAAGATTTCATCAAGGAAGAATTCAAAGAAAGTTTGACGCCGGCTTCGGTGGAAACGCTTTCTCTAATCGCTTATCTGGGCCCGCTTTCCAGAGCCCAAATTGACTATTATCGGGGCGTCAATTCCAGTTTTATTTTGAGGAGTTTGATGATTAGGGGGTTAATCGAACGCGAGCCCGACCCCAAAAGGGCCAACGTTTACCTTTACCAGCCGAGTTTTGATTTGTTAAAATATTTGGGAATATCAAAGGTTGAGGACCTGCCGGAATATGAAAAATTCAGGACAATAAATACAATAAATAACGAACAAAAATGAAATTTCAAGCGCTATTACTTTCTTTGGTTATTCTAATTTCTCTTCTGCTTAGCCCGGCCAGGAAAGCGGTTTTTGAAAAAACCGTTCCTCCCGAGACGGGAGAAACGTCCATTGTCCGGGAAACCAAATTGGAAAATCCTTTCTCCGTTTTTTTGAAAGATTTTTATTTTTTCTTATTTGAAAAAATAAGCGTTACCGGCAAAAATATCACTTTTGCCGCTGAGAATTTCAGTCAGAATCTGACCGCCATGAAAAAGATTTTATCCGGCAATTTCCACGATTTCCTTTCCGGTTCTTCGGAAGATTCAACCGCCGAAGACGGCCCTGAACTTTCTTCTTCTTTGCCTTATGCCTTGATTTCAAGGGCTGAAATTAACGCGCCCAAGGTTTTTCCCTGCAGTTCTTTGGATAAGCCCGATTTAACCGCGGAAGAAATATTGGTAAAATACTTGGATTCTTCAACGGGCCCGGAACAAGTTATTTTTGAATCAAATTCCCAGAAGCGCTGGCCAATCGCTTCTTTGACCAAAATCATGACCAGCATTATTGCCATTGAAAAAATGGATTCCGAGGAGGGGATAATAATGAGCGAGAAGGCCGTTGACACAGAGGGAACGGTCGGGGAATTTGAAGCCGGAGAAATTTTCCGGCTTGGAGATTTGATAAAAGCGATGCTCATATCTTCAAGCAATGACGCGGCCGTGGCCGTTGCCGAGAATTTCAACGAAAATGAAGGGAATTTCATAAATGAAATGCAGAAAAAAGCTGCTGAAATCGGAATGTTTTCCACTACCTATCTGGAACCGACGGGACTTTCTTACATTAATCAGTCAACCGCCGAAGACCTGGCTAAATTAATGGCTTACGTTTATTCCAATTATCCGCGGATTCTGGAAACATCCCGCCAAAAAGAGGCGATAATAACGGAATTAAGAACGAACAAGCCGAGAAAACTTTTTAACATCGATAAATTTGCCGGAGAAGATGATTTTATCGGAGGCAAGACTGGATTCATTGACGAAGCCGGACGCAATCTAATCGCCGTTTTCAGGATTAATGACAGGGTAATTTTAACCATTATCCTGGGCTCCGACGATTCGTTCGGAGAAACGGAAACCATAAAAGGTCTTCTTAAGAATTGCCAATAATCATATGTATTCCACCCACGCTTTTCTCATCGTAAAAATTTTAAGTTTTTTCATAGTGTCTTTTACGGTGGCGATTATTCTAGCGCCGATTCTGATTCGTTTTTTGTATAAATATAAGTGCTGGAAAAAGAAACCCCGGGAGGAAACGTTCGGCGGGGAAAAAACGCCGGTCTTTACGAGACTGCACGCGGGGAAAGAAACTTCCACTCCCAGAATGGGGGGCATTCTCATTTGGGTGACGGTTCTGATAGTTACTTTGGGCGCTTTTTTGGCTTCTCAATTTCTGTCCGGTTCTTCCGGGGAAAAAATAAATTTCCTTTCCCGTTCCCAGACCTGGCTGCCGCTTTTCACTTTGGTTTCAGCCTCAATTTTGGGATTGGTTGATGATTTATTGGTAATCCGCAACAAAGGAGGATATATCGCCGGAGGATTGAGATTGAAAGTGCGGCTGGCCTTGATTTCTTTGATTGCCATTGTCGGCGCCTGGTGGTTCTATTTTAAACTTGAATGGAGCAGTATTTACATTCCTTTTTTCGGCAATCTGGAAATTGACGGTCTATACATTATTCTTTTCATGATTGTCATATTGGCGACTTTTTCCGGCGGAATAATTGACGGACTGGATGGATTGTCAGCCGGGGTTCTGGCGCCGATTTTCGCCGCTTTCGGGGTAATCGCTTACAGTAAGGGACTTTATGATTTAACGGTCCTGATTGCGATTATTATTGGAGCCCTGGTTACTTATCTTTGGTTCAACATCCATCCGGCGAAGTTTTACATGGGAGAAACCGGAATTATGGGACTGACCGTCACTCTCGCGGTTATCGCTTTTCTGACGAATTCGGTCTTATTTCTGCCGGTTATCGCTTTCGTTCTGGTAATGGAATCCGGTTCCGTTATTTTACAATTGCTTTCCAAAAAATTCAGAGGGAAAAAAATATTCCTGGCGTCGCCCATTCACCATCATTTGGAAGCCCTGGGCTGGCCGGAAACCAAAGTGACCATGCGTTTTTGGATTATCTCGGCGCTTGCGAGTGGTTTAGGTTTAACCCTGTTCTTTTTAAGCAGGTTTTTATAGATAACTGATTAGCTTTTTAGCTTGATTAGGTAAAAATAGCCGAAGGGATAGATAAAGGGTTAAATATTTTTTAAATTTATGACTCAAAAACAAGCGTTGGATATTTTAAAGACGGGGCATAACGTCTTTTTAACCGGTCCGCCCGGAAGCGGAAAAACTTACCTTTTAAATCAATATATAGATTATTTAAAGAAAAATAAGGTCAATGTTGCCGTTACGGCCTCAACCGGAGTAGCTTCAACTCATATAGTAGGCGGCAGGACTGTACATTCATGGTCAGGAATAGGCATTAAAGAGAAATTAGCAAAAAAAGATTTAAAGAGTATTCTGGAAAAGAATTATCTTGTTGATAGAATAAGAAAAGTATCCGTGCTTATCGTTGATGAAATTTCCATGTTGCATGACTACCAATTTGACATGGTTGATAGGATTTGTAGGGAAGTTAGAGTAAGTATTCAACCTTTTGGGGGACTGCAAATAATCTGTTCCGGAGATTTTTTTCAACTGCCACCGGTGCAAAATAGAGCAACAAGGAAATCAAGGTTTGTGACAGAATCGTATATATGGCCGGACGCCGATATTAAAGTTTGCTATCTTACGGAACAACATCGTCATATCGCTGATGAAAATTTAACCCGCCTTTTGAATGATATTCGCGGAAGGAGCGTAACTGAATACACGGTTAAAATTTTATTAAGCCGGAAAAATAAAGAAGTTAATTCCAAAATTAAGCCCACAAAATTATTCACGCATAATGAAAATGTTGATGTGATTAATCAATTAGAGCTTAATAAAATCAATGAAGAAGAACACTCTTATCTTATGGGAAGTGAAGGAGAAAAAAAACTTGTTAAAATTTTAAAAAAAAGCTGTTTAGCCCCGGAAACACTGGTTTTAAAAGAAGGGACGGAAGTTATGTTTTTAAAAAATAATTTTGACAAAGGTTATGTAAATGGAACACGAGGTAAGGTGATTGGGTTTAATGGGGATAATTATCCTATTGTGGAGACTTTTGACGGACAAATAATCACTGCTATGCCCGCAAGATGGATAATTGAAGAAAACGGCGTTACTAATGCGTCCATTTCCCAAATTCCACTCCGTCTTGCGTGGGCAATTACCGTTCATAAAAGTCAGGGTATGACGCTGGATACCGCTGAAATTGATTTAAGCAAGGCATTTGAAAAGGGGATGGGATATGTCGCGTTATCCAGAGTTAAAAAATTGACAGGTTTAAAGCTTCAAGGTTTTAATGAAACCGCTTTAGAAGTTGGCGATAAGGCGGTGGAACTGGATAAGGAATTTTCGGCGTCTTCCAAAGATAATGAAAAAGTTTTCGTAAAGATAAACCCTTCAAAGAAGAGGCGTTTACATAAAGAATTTTTGAATAAAAATAAGAATAATATTATTGAGGAATCCGACGAAGATTATTTTGTGGAGGATTTACCTTTTTAATTTTCCAAACGGCTCAACTCGTTGAGCCGTTTGGGATTTATACTATAATGAATATATAAACACCAAATTATCAAATCCTATAAGACTTAGTCTCATAGGATTGAAAATTATGAATAAATACCTAAAAAAACTCAAAAAAGAAAGTTCTTTCACCTTAATTGAGTTAGTTATTGTCATCGGTATCCTGGCCATCCTCGCCGCGGTCATCCTACTGGTTCTCAACCCCTCCCAATTCTTCAAGGAAACCAGGGATTCCCAAAGGATAACCGAGCTTCAGGAGCTTAATAAAGCCCTGGGTCTGTACCAGGCGGATGGAGGAAGTAATCTGGGTACAGCCAGCACTGTCTATATATCAATACCTGACACTTCAGCAACCTGTAGTAATCTGGGACTTCCAACACTTCCCAGTGGCTGGTTTTATTCTTGTAAAACAGAGGAAAACTACCAGAAAACCGACGGTACCGGCTGGGTACCGGTGAATCTGGCTTCCATCTCCTTTGGCACTCCTCTTAACATATTACCCAAAGACCCTGTCAACGCTACTTCTACGGGTAATTACTATACCTATGTCATGGGAGGAAGCTGGGAGCTCAACGCTATCTTTGAATCATCCAGATACCGCAATGACACTTCCATTGTCAAAACCAACCTGCCCGGAGTATACGCCACTGGCTCCAACCTTACCCTCTCTCCCATTACCAACAATACAGGCCTGGTTGGTTATTGGAAATTTGATGAGGGAAGTGGAACAACCGCAGGTGATTCAAGCGGTAATGGCCATACCGCCACTCTTAGTGGCTCAAATTGGGCTGATGGAAAAATAGATAAAGCCCTGAATAATGCATACGCAACAATTTCCGATTCTGCTTTGCTGGAGGGTATGTCGGCGATTACCATTGCGGCTTGGGTTTATCCAACTGCGCTTATTGGTACTGATAGACATATTGTTGATAAAGGGGACTGGGATGATTCTGATATGTCTTATAGATTAATGTATCAAACTGATTGGAATAGTGGACCCGGTTATCCGAAAGGGCGTTGGAGATTTCATATAAAAACTAGCACTGGCGTATATAGTGCTGACGAAGATAACAGTTATTCTGACGAAAAAGATAATATGTGGCACTATATTGTGGGTACTCACGATGCGAGCACCGGGGAAATTAGAGTTTATAATAATGGTGTGTTAATTAAGGAAGAAGCATCAGCAGGAAATATAAATACAAATTCTTTTTCTATAAGAATATGGAAGGGCACTACCGGTATTGCCGATGATGTTCGTATTTATAACCGAGCTTTATCCGAAGCCGAGATACAGGCCATCTATAATGCAACGAAGTGAATCATGTAGCGTGTAACATGTAGCATGGAACATATAGCGCGCAGCATGTAGCATGTAGCGTGGAACATGGAATGCGATAAATAAAGGATTTTCAATATATTAAAATTATTGATTTTATGTTTCCGGATTTGCTATAATTATAAGCGAATTATAAACGCCGATAAGGCATTTTTTTGCCGATGTAGCCCCGACGCGCTTTCGCAGTCGGGGTCCCGACTGAAACGTCGGGACTCAGTGGTACCTGCCTGCCGGTAGGCGGGGAACAGTACTTTAGCCTGCCTCTCATGTGGTTTAAGCCGAAGTAGTTCAATGGCAGAACATTACTTTCGTAAAGTAGAAATGTGGGTTCGATTCCCGCCTTCGGCTCAAATTAAATTAAAACAAACATTATGAAATCAAATCCCATTAGAAAAGTTGTAATTCCGGCCGCGGGATTGGGCACGAGATTTTTGCCCCAGACCAAAGCCATGCCGAAAGAAATGCTGCCGGTCGTTGACAAGCCGGTTATTCAATACGTGGTGGAAGAAGCGGTGAATTCGGGAGTTAAAGACGTTGTCATTATTACGGGTTGGCAAAAAAGGCCCATTGAAGACCATTTTGACCGTTCAATTGAACTGGAAAAATATCTACAGGAAAAAGGCAAAGAAAAAGAACTGAAAGAAATCAAAAGAATAGCCGAAGCGGCGAATTTCATTTACATCAGGCAAAAAGGTTCCGTTTACGGCAATGGTATTCCGGTTTTGACCGCCGAACCGGTTATTGAAAACGAAACCTTCGCGGTTTTATGGGGAGACGAATTCATTTGGGCCGAACCTCCGAGATTGGCCCAGATGATTGAAGTTTACAAAAAGTACGGAGGAGCGGTCATTTCCGCCGTCCGGATTGAAACAAAAGACAAACTTTCCCTTTATGGAATCGGGGATTTGGAACCGGTCAGCGACGGAGTTTTCAAAGTGAAAAGAATCGTTGAAAAACCACTGCCTGAAGAAGCGCCTTCTAATTTGGCGGTTCACGGCGCTTACATTCTTCCGCCGGAAATTTTCGAAATTATCAGAAACCTAAAACCGGGCATAGGTGAAGAAATCTGGCTGCCGGACGCCATCACGGCTTTGATTAAAAGCGGTTTTCCGGTTTACGCCTGCGAGATTAAAAATGGGAAATATTACGACACCGGCAACAAACTGGAATATCTGAAAACCGTCGTGGAATTCGCTTTGCGCCATCCTGATTTTAACGAGGAATTCAGAAAATATCTAAAGGGACTAATGACTCTCGAATGAATCCCGAATAAATTTCTCGAATTAACCTCGAATAGGAATATTCGAGAAACATTCGAGATAATTAGAGAAAGATTCGAGAGATTTGTTATGCAAGCCGTTATTTTGGCCGCCGGCAGGGGAGTGAGAATGAGGGAATTGACCAATAATCTGCCCAAACCCCTGATTGAACTCAATGGCTGGCCCATTTTGGAATACACTCTGACCAATCTGCCCGAAGAAATTTCGGAAGTGATTTTTATCGTCGGGTATAAAGGCGATTTGATAAAAAAGCGCTTCGGAGAAAATTATAAAGGCAAAAAAATCAAATATGTCGTCCAGCGGGAATTAAACGGGAACGCCGACGCCCTTCATTGCGCCAAAGACCTTTTAGAAAGGAATTTTCTGGTTTTGAACGGCGACGATTTATATCAAAAGTCGGATTTGAAGAAAATCATCAATGGTGGTTACGATTTGGCGCTTTTGGCCAAAGAAATTGAAAATCCGGAGAAATTCGGCGTGGTCAGGACCGACGACGCGGGATATCTGTTGGAAGTCATTGAAAGCGGAGAGCAAAGGGACAAAAATCTTAGTCTGGTAAACATCGGCGTTTATCTTCTGAATAAAAAATTCTTTTACTATCGGTTAATAAAGAAGTCAAAAGGAATTTCCGAAAAGGAATTCGGCCTTCCCCAGACCCTGGCGACGATGGCCAAGGATTTCAAAATCAAAGTGGAGAAAGCGGAATTCTGGCAGCCGGTCGGCTGTCCGGAAGACATTCCCAAAGCCGAAGAAATAATCAAGGATTTTTATTTCAAGTAAAATAAAAATTTGTTATACTTCCATTCGTATGGGTGAAAACATCAGCCAGCAATTTAATGAATTAAAAGAACAGGCCCGGCGTTTAGCCGGGTGGCTTTGACCTGGAAAATAAGAAAAACCGCGTTAAGGAACTGGAATACGAAATGTCCGATTCCGACTTGTGGAAATCCGCCAAAGAAAATGAGGGCGGCCGGGAAATCGTTGACGCAAAAATAAAGGAACTGGGGGAACTGAACGAGTTGGTGAAAAAATTTAAAGAGATTGAAAAGGAATTAACCGAGGTGGATATACTTCTGACAGAAACGCCGCACGAAACACCGTCAGAGCAAGTTCAGGAAAAATTGAAAGAGGTGAAAGGTAAAATTAATCAATTGGAAATAGAGAGGTTGTTTACCGGGAAATACGACAAGCAGCCGGCGATAGTTTCGATTTCCGCCGGAGCCGGAGGCCAAGACGCCGAGGATTGGGCGGGAATGCTTTATGAAATGTACGCGAAGTTTTCGCAGAAGCGCGGCTGGAAAACTAAAATAATCAACGAAGGCCTGGCGGATTTCCAGTCGAAAACCGGCCGGCGGCCGATAAAGCACGTTACTTTTGAAATACAAGGAAATTACGCTTACGGCTACCTCAAGAAAGAATCCGGAGTACATCGCCTGGTCAGGATTTCGCCGTTTTCGCCGGAGAAAAAAAGGCACACTTCTTTCGCATTGGTTGAGGTTATGCCGGATATTACCGGTCTCAAAGACGACGTTGCCGAGAAGATGGAAATACCGGAATCGGACCTTAAAATAGATTTTTTCCGTTCATCGGGCCCGGGCGGCCAGAATGTCAACAAGGTTGAAACCGCGGTCCGCGTTACTCATCTGCCCACGGGTCTGATCGCCGCTTCCCAAGTGGAACGTTCCCAGGTTCAAAATCGCGAACGGGCAATGAATTTGTTAAAAATAAAATTATTGAAATTAATGGAAGATACCGAAACGAAAGAATTGAACGAACTGCGGGTCAAAGTAAAACCGGAGTGGGGGAGTCAAATTCGTTCTTACGTGCTTCACCCTTATAAACTGGTAAAAGATCATCGGACCGGCGTGGAAACCAGCCAGGCGGACAAAGTTCTGGAAGGCGATTTAGAGGAATTCATCGAGGCGGAAATAAAATAAAAAAGGTATTGAGATTTTTACGAAAACGGGTATAATATAATAATAACGTAATACCAATATGCGAATGCGCGCTAATGATGCGAATAAATGCCAATAATTCATATTCGTATCCATTAGTATATTGGCATCGATACAGTGATAATTTTCCAAAACGTTTCCAAACTTTATAATGGCAACGGCCATAAAATGACGGCCCTGGAAGAAGCGAGTTTCAGCATTAATCCCAAGGAATTCGTTTCGCTCGTGGGCAAATCGGGAGCGGGCAAATCAACAATCGTCAAACTGTTAATCGGCGAGGAAAAACCCAGCAAAGGCCGGGTGATTTTCAGGTCTTATGACGTTAACAGGTTGAAAAACCACGAATTGCCCCAATTACGTCGCCATATCGGCGTAATTTTTCAGGATTTCCGCCTTTTACCCAATAAAAACACTTACGAGAACGTGGCTTTTGCCCTGGAAGTAGCGGGTAGGCCGCAATCGGACATTAAAGAATTCGTTCCCCAGGCCCTGGAAATGGTGGGTTTAGGAAAAAAAGTGGCCAATTTTCCGCGGGAACTTTCCGGCGGTGAAAAACAAAGAGTGGCCATTGCCCGGGCAATGATTAATCACCCCGACCTCATTATTGCCGACGAACCGACCGGCAACCTGGACCCAATGAACAGCTGGGAAATCATAAGATTGCTTTTGAAAATTAACGAACTGGGAACGACCGTGCTTTTGGCGACACACAATAAAGAAATCGTCAATTATATTAATCAACGGGTCATCAGTTTGGAAGAAGGTAAAATAATCAGGGACGAAGAAAAAGGGAAATATATTTTGGTATAAATTTTTAAGGCGACGCTGTAAAAAATTTATCCACCAAAATATACCCCGCTCTTTTTTAACAAATAAGTCAGATATGATTATTCAAAATAGATTTTTAAAAAATAATTTGAAAAACATTCAAAGGTCCAGAAAGGGCGGGGTGCTCAAATTTATGATAAAATTTAGCTTCGCTTCCGCCTACCTGCCGACAGGCAGGCTCGCAAAATTTAAATAAATTTGGCATGATTACGACCTTTCTTCGCATAATTAAATATGGATTTCTGAGTTTTTGGAGAAATGCCTTGCTGTCAACGGCCACCCTTTCCGTTATCGTGCTGGCTTTATTGGTTTTTGAGGGCTTGATAATTTCCAATATTTTGACCAAAACCGCCTTAATCAATCTTCAGGAAAAAATAGACATCAGTATTTATTTTAAAAACGACACTCCGGAGGACGATATTTTGAAAATTAAAAAATCCGTGGAAAGTTTGGCCGAAGTCAAAGGGGTTGAATATATTTCCCGGGACAAAGCCCTGGAAATTTTCAAGGAAAAACATAAAGACGACGCGGCCATCAGTCAGTCCCTTGAAGAATTGGAAGACAATCCACTTCTGGCTTCTTTGAACATTAAAGCCAAAAACCCACAGGAATACGGCATTATTGCCGATTATCTGGATAAAACCGATTTTAAGAGCTGGTTTGAAAAAGTGACTTACGCGCAGAATGCCATCGTCATTGAAAGGCTGGGCCGAATAATTGACACGGCCGAAAAAGGGGGATTGATTCTCATCGTCTTTCTCGCCCTTATTGCCATATTGATTACTTTTAACACCATCCGCCTGGCGATTTATTCCAACAGGGAAGAAATAGGAATTATGCGCCTGGTCGGCGCTTCCAATTCTTTCATTAGGGGACCATACGTGGTTGAAGGAGTAATTTACGGCTTGTTAGCCGGAATCTTCAGCGTAATTATCGCTTTGCCGATTGTTTATTTTGCTTCTCCTTATATTAAAATTTTCATTTCAGAAATGGACCTTTGGAACTATTTCTCTTCAAATCTTATCGGCATTCTGGGATACCAATTGGTTTTCGGCATTGTACTGGGAGTGGTTTCATCGATTATTGCCATTAGAAAACATCTCAGGGTCTAACTTTGCACATTCCATTACCGGTTTCCTCCATCGCTTTCAAATCTTTTTCTTTAAGTTGCTTTAAAATTTTCATTTCCGGATCAACGGCGATGCTTTTACCCAGATATTGGCCCGAGGTAAGGCAGGGCAGGATGACGTAATCGGCGCCGTATTGATAAAGAACTTCGGCGTCTTTCTCGTCTTCGGCCCGGAGAATGACCTTGGGACGTTCTTTTTGGTGAACGCCCTTGAGGGCTTCGTCCAAAATCCTCAAGTTATCTTCCAAATTGGGACTGGTACAGATAACCAGCCGGGCAGAATTCAGGTTTGCCCTTTCCATTATTTCCTCATCCGCAATGTCGCCGAAAATGACGTTGTAATTCCGTTTTTTCATTTGGGCGACGATGTCCGGGTCGAAGTCAATTACCAGCAAATCGTCTTTGAACAGGTACTCGGCGATGTTTTGGCCGACCCGGTGGCCGCCGATTAAAACTATGGGTTTGGAAATGTCGAATTCCCCGAGATATTCCTGTTTTTTGACTCTCCGTTCAAAGACTGAAAGAAAACGGGAAATTTTCCGGAAAATTTTTTCGGAATAAATAATCATGTAAGTGGAAAGGGTAATGGTAATAATGCCGACCGCCGTGATTAAGGAAACAACTTTTTCATTAAGATGTCCCAGTTTCAGTCCCAGAGCCACCATGATTAAGCTGAACTCCGAAATCTGGGCAACGGTTATGCCGCATAAGAATCCGGTTCTTTTTCGGTAACCGAGAAATCCCATAATAATCAGGACAATCAGGGGATTGCCGATTAAAACGAACAGTGAAAAAACGATAATTGGCAAAACCAGGCCGGAGAAATTCGAGAAAACGAGAGAGGAACCGAGAATTACGAAAAAAATCAGAATGAAGAAATCCCTGAGGGACTTAATGCGGCTGGAAATCTGGAAATGCTCTGATGAATTAGCCAGGGCCAGTCCCGCCAGAAACCCTCCAATTTCAATGGAAAATCCCGCTTTGGCAGCGGCAGTGGCAACCCCGAAACACCAGGCCAAACTGGTCAAAAACAGGAGCTCCTGCGAACGGGCGATTTTATCGAAAAGCAAAGGCAATATTTTCCTGCCTAGCCAGAGCATGGCGACGAACAGGACGATTCCTTTCAGGAGCGTCAGGAAAATATCATGAAAAACGATTCCTTTTCCACTCTCAATGCCGGCCAGGAAAATCAAAATCAAAATTGCCATAAAATCCTGAACCAGCAGGAATCCGACGCTGATTTTTCCGTAGAGGTTATTGGTGTCCTTTTTTTCCGAAAGCAGTTTGACGACGATGATGGTGCTTGAAAAGGTGAGGGCAATGGCAATGTAAGCCGCCTGGAGATAGCCAAAGTCAAAAAGCCGGGCAATGCCCAGCCCGCAAAAAAAAGTAAAAAAAACCTGGCCCAAGCCGACCAGAATCGAAACCTTACCCACCAGTTTCAGGGAGGTATAGTTTATTTCCAAACCGATTAAGAAAAGCAAAAACATCAGGCCCAGGTCGGAAAAAGTCCGAAAAAGCTCCTTATCGGTCAGATGGAAAAAGCCGAAAATACCGATAACGATACCGCTAAAAATATAAGCCAACATAATCGGCTGTTTCAGTAAGCGGGCGGCGATTCCCAAGCCCGCCGCGACTAAAATGACGATTGACAGTTCAAAAAGCCCCGTAGACATCATGGTCTAATTATAATACGGATTAGATTAAGGTCAAAGATAATTTATTTGAAAAATAATCGGGACGGTTAAATTTCCACGATTTCCTCCTCTTGAACGAATTTTCATAAAATCAATCTCCTATCGCATATAAATAGCCGTCTTTGGAAGTAAAGTAAAGTGTGCCGTCTGAGCCGAAGGCGGGCGAGGCCTCGGTAATTTTTCCAGCCGTTTGATATTCCCATAAAAGATTTCCGTTTTTGTCAATCGCGTACATTTTGCCGTCAACCGAACCGACGTAAACCGCTCCGGCTTTATCGACAAGTGGAAAACTCGGCAAGCCATAAAAGCCGGGCTGATTCGGATCGGCGCCAGTTTGGTAAGTCCATTTTATTTCTTGGGTTTCGGGATTGATGGCGGATAAAATTCCCTGGGCATTGCCGACGTATATCGTTCCGTCGGAAGCGATTGCCGGAGTGATAATTCCCGCCATATCGTTCTGGCCCGGCAACTGCTGAAACATATTTCCGTTTTGAGGCTGGCCCATTCCGTCGCATGGAGGAAGCGGCGGCGCGCCGCATCCAGTCGGAGGCATGCTTCCGTTTGGGAATTGACCCATTCCATTGCAAGCAGGAAGAGGCGGGGCTCCGCACTCCGCGGCAAAAGCGGTTTTAATATTCTGGAAACTTAGTTCCGGTGCTTTTTTCCACTTCAAATTTCCGGAAGAGTCAAAGACGAATAAATCGGGAGCGGCCGCGACATAAATCAATCCGTCGGAACCAATGGCGGGGGAACCGACCCGCAGGGTTTTCGTGTCGTATTTCCACTTCAAACTTCCGTCGGGATTAAAAGCGTAAAGATTACCGTCGGGCCCGGAATGGGCATCGCCGCCTCCCAAATAAATTATCCCGTTTTTATCGATACTGGCCGGATAGGAGACCGCTCCCGCTGTTTTATATTTCCACTTTAGAGTGCCATCTTTATTGAGCGCGTAAAAATAACCGTCCCAGCTGCCCTGATAAACGGTGCCGTCCGGCCCTATGGTCGGGCCGAAACCGGTAGTTCCGTTGGTTTTAAATCGCCATGTTTCTTCTCCGTTTTGGTCCAGGGCAACGATCGTATCCTTTGAAAGAAAATAAATGGTTCCGTCTTCCCCGAGGGCCGGCCCCTGGGTGCTTTGGTAACTTTTTGACCAAATTTCGTTTCCGTTTTCATCCAGAGCGAAGATTTTCGCCGCTCCGGCGACGTAAATAATCCCGTCGGAAGAAACCACAACGCTGTTCGGATCGCCGCCAACCATCATTCCCAGATTGAACTTCCATTTCAGAACGGCTTTTTCCGGGCCTTGAATTTCGGCGTATCCAGTGTGAAGGTAGCTTCCGTGAAATTGAGGCCAGGGGTGTCGTTTACTTGCTGGCTGCTCTTCTATCAATGGTTGAGTGGCAGCAGGCTTGTTTTTTAAATCAACTTTTTGCCAGACAAAATAACCAACACCGACAAAAATGACCAAAATTCCCAAAATAATTAAAACCTTTCTCATATTCTTATTCTAACTCTTTTCTTGCCAAGAATAAATATGACGCTCAGCTTAAATTTCATGGCTTGCACTGAGCTTGCCGAAGTGCTGCCGGACAGGGTATCCTTCGTTAAAACTTCGGAATACCTAATCTGCCCGTAATCCGCCAAATCTACGAAATTCAGCAAAGCAATTCCGTAGCTTTAGCGAAGGATAGCTTGCTATTCCGAAGCCTTGGCGAAGGATAGCTGTGTTCCTCGGTCTAGAATTAGGGCGTTTCAATCAGTATAGGGGTTTTTGAGACATAGGTTAAGGGAGTAAACCGACCCGTCTCGGTCGCGATATCTCAATCAGTTTTCCTAATTACCTCGATAATCCTGTCTACCACATCGCCGAGATTCCCTTCGGTGTTAACGGGAATCGCACCTTGCGAAAGAAGCAACTGGTCATATTCTTTCTGCCACTCGATATTGTCTTCCTGCTCCGCTTTCGTCTTTCCATACCCGGATTTATTCTCTCTGGTTTGCATGCGGTGAACAAGCGTTTGAGGATCAGACTGTAAAAGGATTACCTTATTGAAAAGCGACCAAAAATCTTTTTGATTACTTCCGCTTGTCGTGCCGGCCACAACAACATCTTCATATTGGCCGAGAATTTCCTTCAGTTTATTGAGATCGCAAATTCGGTCCACGGTGTCAAACCACTCTTTCGAATGGACGGGGGTATATTCAACTTTTTCTTTGGTTTTTTTATCCTGCCAGAAAAAGAGGCCGGGTATGTCGTGAAGATCTACAGCGGCGATTCCTTTTTCAGTTAAAGCTTTTATTATTGTGGATTTTCCCGTTCCGGCTATGCCGGTAATTAGTATTTTCATATATGCTGCCGGGCAGGGTATCCTTCGTTAAAACTTCGGAATACCTAATCTGCCCGTAATCCGCCAAATCTACGAAATTCAGCAAAGCAATTCCGTAGCTTTAGCGAAGGATTGCTGCCGGGCAGGGATTCGAACCCCGATACCATGCTCCAGAGGCATGTGTCCTACCATTAGACGACCCGGCAATGAATCGTAAGTGATTTTATCATTAATTTAATGATTTGTAAATTTTACGCGATAAAACAAACTTGCCTCAATCATTAAAAAACGATTATAATGATTAAAAATGGCAAAATGATTAATTTAATCACAATAAGGCGCAGTCCAGTACTGCTTATACGCAACTTCATTACGATTGAAATTGTCGCTTTTTTCCTTTATTTTCTCGCTCTCGGCCACGGCAGTTTAAAATACGATTTATACACCAGTCTCTTTTTTTCCAAACTGATTCCTTATGATGTCGCTAAATTATTGTTTCTTTCCGGCGCGCAGTTGTTTATAACAATTCTGGTTTTTCTAAGCTGGTACTATGAATGGTACAAAATCGGTCAGGGCGCTATTTCGCATTCCAAAGGGGTGTTTTTCAAGAAGCACAGAACTTTCCCGCTTGATAAATCCATGGCAATCACGTCGTCTTCGGGCCCGCTCGGGAAACTGTTGCATTACGGTTCCATTAACCTGAAAAACAGCCACCAGAATTCAATAGTATTAAAAACAATTTCTTATCCCCGAAATTATTTGAAAATAATAAAAAAATCCATTAATCCCAATTTTCAAAGGTTTAATGAAAAACCGGACATCAACGAGATAATTAATCGGGAAGAAAATGAAAAACTTGAATTTAAATCCTCGCTTCGCTTCGACCATAAAACCGGCCAGCTAAACCGCGACCTGGAAAAAGTTTCCATGAAAACGATTGCCGCTTTTTTGAACTCCAGGGGCGGTTTTCTCGCAATCGGATTCGACGATTCTCGCAAACCGCTGGGGCTACATCATGACTACCAAACCATTCAGCGCAAGGACAGCGACGGATTTGAAAATCATTTCACCCAAACGTTCAATTCCATGCTCGGACCGGAATTCCGGCATCTGGTAAAATTGTGGTTTTATCGGCTCGGAGAACACGACGTCTGCGTTGTCCAGGTTGCACCCGGCCCGAAACCGGTTTATCTGAAATCGAACAACAGTGAACATTTCTATATTAGAACGGGAAATATCGTAACCGACCTGAAATTCAGCGAAGTTGAAGCTTATAAACGTTCCCATTGGAAATAGTAAAAGAATTTAATCCAAAAACCCCGCCGAAGCGGGGTTTTTGATACGGCAAACTATATGTTTTATTTCGCCGCCGTTTTCAATTGGCGGAATATTGAATCTGAAATCATTCCGAAGGCGGCCAGGAAAAGCAGGAAATTGGCGATCCAGCCGACAATCGGCACGAACGCCAGCAATTCCATCGCTATTACGCCCAAAATAACCATGAGCCAATTCAGGGGTTTCTTGTTTTTACCCCGGAACAGCAGGCGATTGAGCATTTCGGCGGCAACGATTCCGGCAAAAGCCGACGCGACGAGAATGAGTAAACCGAAAAGCGCAAGTCCGAAGACCCCGACCAGGGCACCGATGACGGTAACGAACAAAATAATGACCGCTACGGGGATGATGACCAGGGTTATGAATCCGCGCAAAACCTTTTTCCAGAAAGTATCCACGGCTTCGGCGCTGATTTTTGGAATGCTCCGCTTGAGCAGGAAGAACAAAACCAGGGCCGCCACGAGCAGCATCAGGAATTTAATGAAGCGGAAAATTCCCAGAAGCGCGGCAAAACCGGCGAACCATCCAGCTTCGGCTTTTTTCGGCGCTTTATCAACCTTGGTAAAGGAAATCTCACCGTTTATCGCGGCTCCTTCGGCGACGACGGCTTCTTCTTCGCCTTTATAATTTATGTTTCCCTTGATGACCGCGGTTTTCTCAATAACCAGACGCTTCGCCGTAATTTCGGCGTCTTTGTTTAAAACGCCGGAAACGTAAACTTCGTCGCCTCCGATTTTGGCATTACCCTTGACCGTGCCCGCGATGTTCAATTTTCCGCCGCCGGCAACCAAGTCGCCGCCCACGACCGAAAGGGGAGCCAGTTCAATTTGCCCTCCAAAAACCAGCAAATCGCCTCCGATTGGCCCATTGACGTTCAGGTTGGCGCCCGCCGCCCTGACATCGCCTCCTATTTCGGAAGTTATATTGACGTTTGAACCGGCCACCATCAGGTCCTGTTCCACGTCGCCGGTTATTGAAACTATGTTGCCGGCCGCGTAAACGTCTCCTGAATTTTTCTGAAACACGTTTACCATGTTCCCGGCAACGTAGAAGTTATTGGCGGTCGTCAGGGACGCGCCGTCTTTTTGTTTCTGGATATCAATGGCGGCAAATGACGCCAGGGGCAGAAGAATCAGAACTGAAATCAATAATGTTTTTTTCATAATGTTTTTTTCATTAACCGACCTTTTATAGAATCATATAATTAATCATATGATTAATTATAACTCATTGGCTTTTTGCCTTCAAACTGAATTTTTTTAAGTTTAAGGATTCCATCCGAAGTCAGTTCCGCTTCCAATAGTTTCATCCGTCTGGGTCTGCCATTCAATGGGCTCAATGTCCACACCCCGGGTTCGGGATTCAATGCCCGGATTTTTCTGTCAATTTCAATAGCTTTTTCTCCGCCCTTTTCCCGGGCGATTTCCAGATCATCCGGCTCGATGAAAGCGTCTTGGGTGGAAAATTTTTTCGTATAAGTGGCTTTTGATTCGTCCTGAGGCAGGGGATTGACTTCACCCTTTAAAAATTTAGGCAAAGTTTCAATCAGTAATTCTCCTCCCAATTCCGCAAGTTTTCGGCTCAATTCTTCATAATTCGCGCTTTTTGGTTCATAATCTTCCAATTCCTGTTGGGTGAGAATCGGGCCGTGGTCTATTTTTTCATCCATTAAATACAAACTGACGCCGGTTTTTTCATCTCCGTTAAGAATAGTATTTTGAATAGGAGTAGGACCGCGCCAATAGGGAAGCAGGGAAGGGTGAACATTAATGAACCCATGTTTCGGAATATCCAAAACTTCTTTGGGAAGAATCATCCCAAAAGCCGTCACAATTCCCATGTCTGGCTGTAATTTTTTTATTATTTCCAAGAGTTCAATTTTATTAGCCGGTTGATAAATATTTAGGCCGTGTTTTTTGGCTAAAATCTTAACCGGCGGGGGAGTAATGATTTTTTTCCGGCCTACGGGCTTATCCGGATTACAAACAACCGCTTGGGGAATAAATCCGGTTTTAATCAGTTGTTCCAAAATAATGGCCGCGAAATCCGGCGTCCCGAAGAATACATATTTCATAATATTTGCTGTTTATCTACGGGTAATTTGTACACTTTCTTCGTTTTATCAATGAATAACACTCCATTTAAATGGTCGGTTTCGTGTTGAAAAACCCGCGCCAGCAGACCCCAGGCCTTGATTTTTATTTTTTTGTTATTTTTGTCTTGGCCAGCCAAAGTGATTTTTTCCGGCCGGTTTACCAAGCCGTAAAGCCCGGGCACACTCAAGCAACCTTCTTCCATCTCGGAGCTTTCTTTTAAAGTTTTCACGATTTCCGGATTGAAAACCGCGTAGAATTTCGAGGCCTCGGTTTTCTCGGAATAGGGGATTTGGGCCACGAAAACCCTCAATTCCAGGCCGATTTGGTTAGCGCTCAAGCCGATACCGTCAGCGATTTTCATTTCCTCTTTCATTATTTTTATCAGTTCGCGGATTTCCTTGGGACTGAATTTGGCAAAGTCAAATTCCGGCGTTTTTTTGCGCAGAAATTTCTCTTCTTTTTTATCGTTTATGGTGAATATTTTCATGTTTGAATTGCCCTGATTTAATGTTAATATACATTTTAAGGGCGTAAAATACAATATATTATGATTATAGATAGCCATGTTCATATTTCATGTTCGGGAAATGAGAAAAAAAATCTTTTTAACGTAAAAAGCGAACTTTTAAAATCAATGGAAGAAAGTGGCATCGAATATTCAATTGTTATTCCCGATAATGTACCAAACCCAAAATGCGCTGATATGGATACTTTGGCTGATATTATCAAAGAGGATAAACGGTTTTTTTCAATGGGCGTAATAAATATTTTTCAAGACATAGATAAACAAATTAAAAAACTTAAAAATTTAATAACATCCAAAAAAATTGTCGCAATAAAATTGTTTCCCGGACATGACCCATTTTATCCTAATGATAAAAGATGTTGTCCTGTATACGAATTATGCGTTGAACACGATATTCCCGTTGTCGTACATACCGGCATTAACGCCGGCAATACCGATTGCGCAAAATATAATGACCCGAAATACTTGGTTGAAATGGTTAAAAAATATAAAAAATTAAAATTGGTTATTGCTCATTTTTTTTGGCCGCAAATGGAATATTGTTATGAATTAACAAAGAACTTCAAAAATATTTATTATGATACCTCGGCAATGGCTGATCCCGATATCGTTAAAGCTAGTGGCGGCTGGGATAAAATAGTCGGTTTATTGAAAAAAACCGTTTTTAAAAAATCTGACAACGTCGTGTTCGGTACCGACTGGCCAATGTGTCCGGTTGATAAGCATATCCAGTTAATTAAGAACATGAATTTAAACAAGCAAATTGAAGAAAAAGTGTTTTTTCTTAATGCGGTTAATTTGTATAAATTAGAAATTTAGCGTGATAAAATTAAATATATGATAATCACAATCCGTTATTTTTGTATATGATTCGTTCATTTTTCACTTTCCAGAGAAAAAGAGCGGCCGCGTTTTTTGGTTTTGAATGCCTGACTTCGTTCCAAATATTATAAATCGCCTGATATCCTTTCCTTTTTATAAAACTCATTATGGTCGCGAATTCTATCTCTTTCTTGAAATAAGAGAATATTTCATCCGCTAATTCCTGTTCTTTGGTATAAACTCTCGGTTTTTTCAGTTTTAATTTTTTTGGAATCTCCATATATGCGAAAGCCAACATCCGAATAATACAAGATAACGAAGATAACGATATAGACAAATCCGAATTTATAGGTTTGTAGGTTCGGATTTATTTGTAGATTCGTATCGCCTTTGTAGATTCGGATGCATTCGTAGTTTTGGATCGCTATTAATTATAATTACGAATTCGCCTTTGGTTTGTTTCTTATCGGCTTCCAATTGATTTATTATTTCATCAATATTTCCCCGATAAATCGTTTCAAATTTCTTAGTTAATTCTCTACCTATAACCGCCTGATGTTTGATACTTGATGCTTGATACATGTCGCTTAATTGCTTTAAAGTTTTTAGGATGCGGTGGGGGGATTCGTAAAACACGACCGGGTATTCCGCTTCCATGAGTTTTTTGAAATATTTTTCCCTGCCTTTTTTCGCCGGCGGGAAACCCATGAAAACGAATTTGTCCGTGGGGAAACCGGAAGCGCTTAAGGCTGTGATTAAGGCGGATGGTCCGGGAATTGGAATAATATCGCAGGAGGGGAGTCGCTCAACAATTGCTTCTATTAATTTGCCGCCGGGGTCGGAAATGCCCGGAGTGCCGGCATCAGTCACTAAAGCCAGTTTTTTGCCTTTTTCCAGCTGCTCAAAAATGTAATTTATTTTGGATATTTTGCTGTGCTGGAAATAACTGACCATCGGTTTCGAAATATCGTAATGATTCAGCAGTTTCGCGGTTTGACGGGTATCTTCGCAAAGAATAAAATCCGCCTCTTTCAGCGTTTCCACGGCCCTGAAAGTTATATCCTTGAGATTGCCGATAGGCGTTGCTACAATGTATAAGATTCCCATTTTTTAAGTATAAGGTAGTAAGTATCAGGTATCAAGCGGGTTTTTAACGGCTCAATTATTGAGCCGTTAGTGAGCCGTTAAAACTAACTAGCTAAAAAGCTAATAAGCTAACCATGATATGCGTCTTTTCATTGCCATAAACCTGCCAGTAGAAATTAAAGAGAAAATAGCGCAGGCAATTGCGCAGATTAACGTTGAAAAAATTCCGGATAATTCCAATTTCAGATGGGCTTCGCAGGACAACTGGCATTTAACGATTTCTTTTTTAGGAGAACAACCAGTAAGCGTGATTTCGGCGATTTCGGAATCCATTAAAAAAACCGCGGAAAAATTTCCCGCGCCCTTCATTGAATTCGAGAAAATAATTTTTGCCCCTCCTAACAAACCAACGAGAATGATTTGGCTGACCGGCTCGGAAAAAACTTCAAAAACGCTTGGAAAAATCAAAAATAAATTGGAAAACCGACTAATGGAAAACAAGGTAAAATTTCAAAAAGAAAACCGGCCGTTTAACGCCCATCTTACTTTGGCGAGATTTCAGTCCAGTCAACAAAATAATCAAAACAAATTATCCAATTATCCAATTCCCCAATTATCCTTTATTGCCCAGTCAATGGATTTAATGGAATCTTATTTGAGTCCTTCCGGCGCCGAGTATGAAATCTTGAAAAGGGTGGATTTTATTTAAAAAGTTTGATAAGATTAATTTATTATGAAAAAAGTTTCCGGGAAAAAAGTTTTTCCGAGTAAAAGTTTTATAATCTCAACTTTAATTATCATAGCGCTCTTCACCAACGTTTTGTCTTTTTATTTCGGTTACCAAGGGGGAACCCAAAAACCCAAAACGGTTCTTATCCGCGGCGTTGCCAATTTGGAAGAAGGAAAACTTGAAGCTGTTGACTTCAGTCTTTTCTGGGATGCCTGGCAGGTAATCAAAGATAAATACGTGGGAGCGGAAGAAACGGATAATCAAAGTCTGGTTTACGGGGCTATCTCCGGTTTGATAAATTCCTTAAAAGACGAGAATTCGGTGTTTTTCCCGCCCAGCGACGCCAAAAAATTCAACGAAGACATTTCCGGACAATTTTCCGGCATTGGCGCGGAAATCGGCATCAGAGACAACCAGCTTTCAATAATCGCTCCGCTTAAAAACACTCCGGCTGACAAAGCCGGGCTCAGGTCAGGAGACAAAATTTTGAAAGTTGACGGTATGAGCACGGCCGGCCTGACAACCGAAGAAGCGGTAAAAATTATCAGAGGACAAAGGGGAAGCACGGTGATTCTGACGATTTTCAGAGATGATTGGGATAAAGAAAGGGAAGTCCCTATTGTCAGGGATATTATCCAAATTCCCACAATTGACTGGGAAATTATGGAAAACGGCATCGCTTATATCCATTTGTATAATTTTTATGAACAAGCCCCTTTTATTTTCTATCAGGCGGCAATGGACGTTGTTTTTCAAAATCCCAAAGGACTGATTTTTGACCTGCGAGACAATCCCGGCGGCTATTTGGGAGCGTCCGTCAATCTGGCCGGCTGGTTTTTCCAGCCCGGAACCCGGGTCGTTACCGAAGAATTCCGTTCCGGAGAAGACCAGATTTTCAAAGCCGGCGGTCCGGGACTGTTTAAAGACATCCCGATGGTAGTTTTGATTAATGAAGGTTCGGCTTCGGCTTCGGAAATTTTAGCCGGCGCCCTGCGAGATAATCGGGGAATCAAATTAATCGGCAAAAAAAGTTTCGGTAAGGGAACGGTTCAGGAATTAAACCCCCTTAAAGACGGCTCTGTGGTTAAAATCACGATTGCCCACTGGCGGATGCCCGACGGCCAGCTGATTGAAAAAAACGGCCTTGACCCGGATTATGAAGTTGGCTTAACCGATGAAGACATCAAACTCGGAAAAGACCCTCAACTTGAAAAAGCCGTTGAAGTACTAAAGGAAGAAATCGGCAAATCCGATTCACGAAATCCGTTTGATAATTTGGACATTCAGGCTGAATATGAAATTTTAGACTAATGAGTTAACCCATGGAAGTTATTTTACTCCAAGATATAAAAGGATTGGGAAGTAAGTTTGAAGTTAAAAACATCAAAGACGGTTATGCCCGGAATTTTTTAATTCCCCGGGGCTTGGCTAAAATTGCCACCAAACAAAACTTAAAAGAATTGGAAACCCAAAAAGAAACTTTACTGAAAAAGGAAAAGGAAATGAAAGATAAACTGGAGGCGTTGGTCAAAGATTTAAGCGGTCAGGAATTCAAATTTACCCTGAAAACAGGCGAGAAAGACGAGGTTTTCGGTTCGGTAACCAAGGAAGATATTAAAAAACGAATTGAAGGCTCCTTTAAAGACACTGATAATAATCTGGAAATAAAACTGGGACAACCAATAAAAAAACTTGGCGGACACCAAGTTGAAATCAATCTGGGTAAAGGCGTGAAAACAACGATTAAAGTCGTTGTTGAACCCGCTTAACCCGTTTTTACGGCAATAACTTTTGTTTTGCGGCTGTTTCCGTCAAAACGGACTTTTTTTCTGGAAAGAAATTTAACCTCTCCGGCTTTAAGGGCGTACAAAGTGTCATCGCGCCCCCGCTTGACGTTTGAACCCGGCAGATATTTGGTGCCGCGCTGGCGAATCAAAACTTCGCCGGCCTTGACCTTTTGCCCGTCTTGTCTTTTAACTCCCAGTCGTTTGGATTCCGAGTCTCTCCCTAACCTAGTTGAACCTCCCGCTTTTGTATGTGCCATATTTAGCTAAATTTTATTTTATAAAATTTAGCTATAAATATGAGCATCCCGCCATCGGCGGGGCGCCATAATTTATAGCAATTTATAGCCATTGGTAATTCACCCAATTTTAATCTATAATTAAGCTTATGTCAAATCAAACTTTCAGCTCCAGCCAAAACAAAAAACTCGTTTTTGATATTGAAACAATCGGCGTTGATTTCGAATCTTTGGATAAAATCTCCCAGAAATATTTTTTGCAATACGCGGAAAACGAGGATGAAAAAAAAGAAACCAAAGAAAGAATGGGGTTTTATCCTTTAACCGGCGAAGTGGTAGCTATTGGCATCCTGAATCCGGATACCGACAAGGGAGAGATATATTTGAAGACCAATAGTAAAAAACCCGCCTCCGCCAAGGCTTTGGCGGGCGAAAGAGGGATAGAAGTGGAATTCGGAACGGAAAAAGAAATTTTGGAAAAATTCTGGGAAACGGCAAAATTTTACAATTATTTCATTTCTTTCAACGGCCGGGCATTTGACGTGCCGTTTTTAATGGTTCGTTCGGCAATTTCGGGCGTAAAACCGAGCAAGAATCTTTTAAGCAACCGCTATCTGAATTCGCAAAAATACGACGCCATTCACGTTGACTTGCTGGACCAGCTGACGTTTTACGGCGCTTTCAGGAGAAAATTCAATCTTCATTTCTGGTCCAAAGCGTTCGGAATTAAAAGTCCGAAAGAAGAGGGGATTACCGGCGATGACGTCGGCTTGCTTTATAAAGAAGGAAAACTTCTGGAAATCGCCGGATACAATCTGGGAGATTTGAAAGCCACCAAAGAACTTTATGAGAAGTGGGATGAGTATCTAAACATAAGTTAAAGGTTTAAAAATGTTAAAGGGAATAAAAGAATGGATGGTTGAAAATAAAAAAGAGATTATTCTTTTTCTTTTGATATTCCTAATCAGCAGTTTAAGCTTCGGGCTCGGTTATCTGGTTAATCGTGAATTTCATCACGCACCGATAATCATTGAAAAATGTGCCGATTTTGTTTCCGAGCAATAGAGAGGAACTACAAAATCGAGCACCCCGCCCATTGTAAATAGGCGGGGCTCCTTATTTAGAAGTTAGGTCAATTAGAAATTTCTATAAATAACCGGCCTGTTTGAGCCAATATTCATTTTCCCATTCCCAGAGGCGCTTGGCGCCCAAAAAAGCTTTGAAATCCTGCTGCCAATAAGGAAACTCCCTCAGTTCAACGTCGCCTTTAAGTTCGCCCCATTCGTGCTCGCAGTTTTTGAATTTTGAATCATATTTCCCGTTTTGCCATGATGATTTTATTTTTTTCCGTCCGCCTTTCTCCCGAAGCGTGGCTCCGCATTTCAGGCAGGTTTTTATTTGGTCAATCCTTAAAATCCAGCGGGTTTGCAGGTTTTTAAAATCCTTTTCCAAAGCGGCCATATAAGCGCTGGTCTGAAGATTATAATCACGGTAAATCGCCTGAGAAGTCTTGATGTCTAAAACCCCAAACTTTCCGTCAATTAATGCCAGGGCATCCAGGGTGCCGGCATAACGTTCATCAAAATGAACGACCCGTTTTTCCACTAATTCCGGGTCTACTTGGATACTTTTTTGTTCCAGAAATTTCAGAAAAGCGTCAATCGCCGGCTTAACGGTCTTATCTACTTCGGGTTTTTCGCCAATGAATATCTTTTCAACTATTTCATGAATCAAAGTACCTTCGGCGGCTGATTTTTTTTTGACCGCTTCGCCGGCGCTGAAATTATCCATTTCCGCGTAAAAATAATAAAGAGCCGGCTTGGATTTAATATTCACTATTTTCGTTACCCGTGGAAACCAAATACCCTCAATATCATAACCGGATAATTCTTTAAATTTTTCAAGATTGGAATAAAACATGCGAATTTTGTATAAATTTTTGAGCCTGTCTGCCGACAGGCAGGCGAAGCGAAATGAATTTATTTACAAAATTCAGCACCCCGCTCTTTCTATTTTTTACGCTATTTTAATTTCTTTACACATAAATGTCTAATTTGATAATTATAATTTAAAACCATCTATATTAAAAAAGGGCGGGGTAAGATTTAATTATGAAAAATTCTTTACCAGTTTATCGGTAAGTTCGTAAATATCTCCGGCGCCCATCATCACTATAATATATGAATCATGAAGCGTGAAGCATGAATCATCAATAACTAAATTCGTTAAAACTTGTTTTAGTCTTTTAGGGTAGGGGAGATACTGGACAGCTTTTAGCTTGCAGGTTTTAGGTTTTAGCTTAGAATTAGAAATTCTTTTTGGGATTGCCTCGGCCAAATTCTTAGAGGACTGATATTTTGCGACAGAATGTTTTTTCTTCCCATGTGACAGTCTATCGCGGCCCGCTACCTGATAAACATCCAGTAAAATCAGGTAATTTGCCTCAAAAAATGCCTCTGTAAAGCCCTTAAATAACAAAGCCAAGCGTTTAGTCTGATGGGGTTGAAAAACGCAAATTAAGCCCTTTTTAGGCCATTTTCGGGCAATTCCAGCCAAAGTGGCCTTAATTTCAACAGGGTGATGGGCATAATCGTCGTAAATAGCAGCTTTTAGCTTTTTAGCTTTATTAGCTTTCAGGGTTAACATTCCCTTGTATTCCATCCGGCGCCCGGCGCCGCGATAATCGCTCAATGCTTTTAAAATTTCTTTTTCCTTGATTTTTAAAACTCTCGCCAAGGCGTAAACCCCCAAGGCGTTGGAAACATTATGTTCGCCGATAATTTTCAAAGACGCGGATAGGCGTTTGGTAAGGCGCGGGTTTACCCGGGTCCCGTACCAGAACAAACGGATTTTGTTTTTTTGGGCGATTTTTTTGATTTTGTCCCGCAAACCGGATAAATTTTTGTCATCTTCGTTAAGAACCAAAATTCCATTTGGCTGGATATTTTTAATGAATTTCAAAAAAGCGCTTTTAATATTCGTCAGGTTTTTATAATAATCCAAATGATCTTTATCGATGTTCGTAATAATCGCGGCAAAAGGGGAATAATTTAAAAACGATTCTAAATGTTCGTCCGCTTCAATTACCAGATAGTCTCCTTTGCCGTTTCTAAAATTATTGCCTTGTGCTGAGCCTGTTGAACCGCCGAATTCTTTCAGTTTGGCGCCGATAATAACCGTGGGGTCGAGACCGGCTTTCATTAAAACCAAAGACAACATTGCAGTAGTTGTGGTTTTACCATGGGCGCCGGTCACAGCCAGAGTTTTATATTCTTTAGTTAAATTTCCGAGAGCTTGGGCGTATGATTTAACGGGAATACCCAGTTTTCCAGCCTTTTTAATTTCCGGGTTATCCAAAGAAGCGGCGCCGGTATAAATGACTAAATTTGTCTTTGGAGACAAATTTTGGGCCCGATGGCCGATGAATATTTTTACGCCTTGTTTTTTTAATTCCCGGGTAATTGAAGAAACAATTATATCTGAACCGCTGACCTGCCAGCCGCACTTTAAAAACCAGCGTGATAAAGCGCTGGTTCCAATACCTCCTATACCGATAAAGTGGACTTTTTGCCTCATTATTAGATAATCATTTTATATCTGACGCAAAAGAGATATTGTGCGACTTATATAAACATTCATTCAACTACTCTCCTACTATAAATACGAAATAATCCACTGAACAATATCGATTAAAATCTCCAAAACTTTGATGATTAAATTCCCTAAAGCCCTGAGAAAACCGGACAAACCCGAAAGAATATATTGATCAAACCAGGCGCTGGTATAATTGAATAAATCGGTTATTTTTTGAATTATATCCATGATTATTTTATGACCAAATTATATCACGAAGTTTATTATATCACAAGTAATCGTCCGGGTTAACGGTCACGCCCACCGGTACCAGTCCGGCGCCCGAAAAGTTCTGCATTTTAAGGTTTAACGCCCAATAAACGCCGAAATGAAGATGGGGACCGGTGGAATAGCCGGTATTGCCGGAATACCCTATGACCTGCCCTCTTTCAACGGTCTCCCCTTCCCGAACGATTTGCCTGGATAAATGGGCATAAAGGGTCGCCAGATTGTTATCGTGCTTTATTACGATGAATTTTCCGTACTGGACCCGGCCGTTATCGCCAACGGCAAATATTGTCCCGCTTTCAGCCGCCATGACGGGAGTGCCTATGGACGCCCGGAAATCCATTCCGTTATGGAATTTTGTCTTATAAGCCGTTTTGGCAAAATCAGTATTGCCGTATTCCTGGGTCACGTAGATGTCACTAAGCGGATAGCCCAAAACGCCCGGACGCTTGACCGGCAAAAGATTCGGGTCAAAGCTAAGGCGCAAATTTTCTTCCAAGACGTTAATCTCATCGGCAATTTCCATCTGTTTTTCTTCCAATTCGCTTATAATCTGCTGGTAAACTTTTTCCTGATTTTTTGACTGGCTTAAAATGGATTTCTTTTCTTGTTTAACGTCGTCCAATATTATTTTCTTATTCTTGAGATTTCCAGTTTCTATTTCCGTAGATTGTTTTTTTGTCGCGGACTGCCCCAGCTTATCGGTTATCTCGTCCTTGAGAATTTTCAGATTATTGATTTCAACGGTCAAGCCGGTATTTAAGTCGGCCAGATTCTGAACCTCGGAAATGCTGTCCGCCAAACTTTTGTTTCTTAAAAAAATAATCAAGGGCGTTTCATCGTCTGTTCTCTGAAATTCCTGGAGAATTTTGGCGATAGCTTCTTTTTTTAAAATAATCCCCTCTTCGGCGTCGGCGATGTCATATTGAAGAGAATTTATTTCCAAAGATAATTTATCAATGGTAATTTCGCTTGAGCGGATGCCCAAATTAAGCTGATTAATGCTGTAATCGGTTTGTTTAATTTCATTTTGAAGAGTCCGGCTCTGGCTTTGGATGGCGTCGAGATTCTGCTGGTTTTCTTTTATCTGGCTCTGTACTTGCTCAAGCTCCTTTGATTTTTGGTCAATGGATTCCTTTAATTCCTCGGGAGCGGCGGCAAAAGAAAGATTAAGAAGCAAGAAGCAAGAATTAAGAATAATAAAAGAAAAAATCAGGCAAGAAATTAAAATTGTCCGTGATATTTTCATAAATTCACAAATTATAAGTCATTATTTAAGTTTTCCAATGGCAATCTCAAGCCGTCTCAATGTTTCTTCCTTGCCAAGGACTTCCATAATTTCGAACGGCCCGGGCGACGCCTCCTTGCCTGAAAGAGCCACTCTTAACGGCCACAGCAGGTCTCCCCTGCCCCAGACTTCTGTTAGCGGCATAATCAGCTTTTCCAGATTTATTTCATTAAAGTCCGCTTTGAACGCTTTGTCAATTTCTTCAACCAGAAGTTTCAGATTAGCCAGATTTTTTTCTTTGTCTATCTTGGATTCTTTCACTATTTCTTCCGAAGGCAAAGTAATCGGCCGGGGCCAAACCAGGAGTTTCGCGTCATAATCGGGCAGCTCGAAAAAGAAATCGGCAAGCTCTTTGAAATCGGTCAATTTCTTGATTCTTTCCTTTTCCACGGCAATAATTTTTACGAGCAACTCGTTGTTCTTCTTGCCGTTCCATTCGGCCGGAATGAAATCTTTTATTTTTTTAGCCAGGTTTTTCGGGTTCATGTCTTTAATATACTGGCTGTTCAGCCATTCCAGTTTTTCAATGTTGAAAATCGCTCCGGCTTTCTGGACCCGTTTCAAATCGAATTCTTCAATCAGTTTTTCCATCGGCAAAACTTCTTTTTCATCCTTCGGATGCCATCCCAGAAAAGCCAGAAAATTAACCATTGCTTCCGGAAGATAGCCCTGATTTTTATAATCAGTAAGGGAAGTTTCCAGATAGCGCTTTGAAAGCTTGGAGCGGTCAGGGGCCAGAATCAAAGGCATATGGGCGTATTTAATTTCATTAAAACCCATGGCCATTTGAAGCAAAATTTGTTTCGGAGTATTGGATAAGTGGTCTTCGCCCCGAATAACGTGGCTGATTTTCATTTCATAATCATCAACGGTATTGGAAAAATTATACAAAGGCGAACGCAGGTTTTTGGCAATCACCATGTCGCCGATTAAAGCGGAGTTGAATTTCACTTTGTCGCGGATTAAGTCCTGAAATTCAACTTCGGTTTCCGGCGTTTTAAAACGGATGACGGCCGGTTCATTATTGGCTATTTTCTTTTGGCTTTCTTCTTTGGAAATATTTCTACAGCGGCCGCTGTATTTTGGAGCCAAGCCCTGGGCGAGCATTGCCTGTCTGTCGGATTCCAGCTGTTCTTTGGGGCAAAAACAATAATAGGCCTTGTTTTCATCCAGTAATTGCCTAAGATATTTTTCGTAAATATCCAATCTTTCCGACTGCCGGTACGGCCCGTAATCCCCTTTTGAGCCGTTTTTCCCCACCGGTCCTTCATCCCAATCTAAACCTAACCATTTTATTCCGTTAATAATATCTTTTTCAAAAGCAGGATTAGAGCGCTCACTGTCAGTATCTTCAATGCGCAGAATCAATTTGCCGTCATTTTGGCGCGCAAAGAGCCAATTAAAAAGCATGGTTCGGGCTGAACCAACATGAAAAAAACCGGT
>CAYZYY010000003.1:0-25749 GCA_964482855.1 uncultured Candidatus Saccharibacteria bacterium
CTTTCGGTTTCAACGTCGGGATGAGAAGATAATTCCAGATGGACCAGTCGGCGTTCATAAGCGTTCATCGCCGGCAAAGCCACTTCTTCTTTAGTGGTTGAGCTTTTCCGAGCCGCGGCCCGGGCCAGCTCCAAAATCAAATTTTCCCGCTCCCGGCGATAATTGTTAATATCGACAAAAACCATTCCTCCTTCGTTCTCTTTTTCTCTGTCCATTAACCTGACCAGATAATTTAAGTTAACGACAAAATTAGGGAGGAGCTTCTTAAAAGAATCATTTTCATTGATAAAAATCGAGAAACGGTTGCTGTCTTCCTCGCAGTTCACCGAAAAATCGTCAAAGCCCATCAGTTCAACTATTTTTTTAAGATTTTCATGCAATTCTTTTTTCATATCTTTTTCTTGTCGATTTTTTTATTAATCATTATCTGCTGGACAACCGAAAACCCGGAAGTCGTCAACCAGTAAAGCCCGATTGCCGAAGGCAGGTTGAAAAAATACAAAAACAATATCGTTAAAATCGGCCCAAGATAAATCATTTGCCGGCCCATTTTTTCGGCAGGACTTAAATCTTTGGCCGACTTGTTTATTTTCGCCACGGATAATTTACCCTGGAAATACTGGACGGCAGCGGCGGCTAAAACAATAATGAGGTTTCTTTTGCTCAAATCAACCAGCCCGAAAAATAAATGGTTAAAAGTTTCCGGGGCGGGGATGGAAGAATACAAATTACTGAGGGCATCCATTGAAAAGCCGTTCAGGAAGACACGGTAAAGGGCAAAGAGAATCGGGAGCTGGACAAGAAGCAGAAGAAACCCCGAGAAGGGATTAACTTTGTGTTCGCGATAGAGATCCATCATCGCCTTGGCCTGTTTTTCCTTGTTGTCTTTATGATTTTTCTGGATTTCCTTGATTTTGGGAGCCAGACGCTGAAGCAACGCCTGGTCTTTTGCCCCTTTATAAAACAAGGGGAATAAAACCAGCCGGATGGCAATCGTCAAAAGGATAATGGCGATTCCCAAATCGTGGAAAGAAACATACTGATAAAGAAATATCAGGGCGTTGAACAACGGCCTGAAAAGAATTTCGTGGAATAAATTACCCATGGTTATAAAATTATTTTTAATTCCGCCTCAAGTTCCGTTTTTTTCAGCCGGGCCGCCGGCGGCAAGACGATAATCAGAAAATCCTTGCCGGCAATTTTATGCAGCCCTTCAAGGCGGATAAAATCAAAAATAATTCTTTTAATGTAATTGCGCCTGACGGCGCTTTTGGAAATCTTTAAACTGACCACCGCCCCAAACCGACTGAAATTTAAATCGTTCACGCCGGTTTTTAAAATAAAAAAAATATTTTTTTTAACGACTTCCTTCCCTTTTTTCTCTTTAATCCATTGCCCGACAGGAAGCCGGAATTTTTTGGCTAACATAAATTTATAGCCGGCCGATTGCTTTATACCGTAAGCCGCTTTCTCCCTTTAATCCGCCTTCTTTTAATAACGTTTTTTCCTCCGGGCTTTCTGGAACGTTTCAAAAAGCCGTGCGTTTTGGCTCTTTTTCTTTTTTTGGGTTGATATGTCCTTTTAGGCATGCCTTAATTATATAAATTTTAAAACATAAGTCAAAAATTTTGAATTAATTTCCCCTCTGAAATAATCAGGGCGTGGAAATCACGATAAATTTAAAAGTCCTCGGGCAGATTTTTCTGAAACAAACCCTGAAGATGATAATAGAAAAATCCGCCGGCTATTCTTTTTCTTTTGACCAGCCGGCGGGTATATTCATCAATCACAAAAACCGGATGGCCTGATTGTGTTTTCCAGCGCCTTAAAGTCTTTTCTTCCGGCCCGGTAAATTTTCGTTTTCATTTATAAATAAGAAACATTCCAACGCGCCCATGGGCGCGTTGGAATGTTCAAGTTTTTCTTCAATCTTTCCGTCCGATTGCCTTACTGGGCCGCGCCTTCCTCTTCATCGTGCTTCCTCCAGGCGGCTGAAGCCGCAGGTTCCACGGCATCCAATTGCCCAAGAATTTTTTCCTTAATTTCCGACGTCGCTATTTCTTCCATGGATTCTATCATTTGAATTACGGCCATTGAAACCTGTTCCGTGACCTGGTTTTTCCTTTCTTCCGGAAGAGCGGCATCCTGACAGGCGGCGGCAATTGATTTTTTAATCTTCCCCGCGTCAAAAGGCTGTTTTGTCCCGTCTTTTTTTATAACTTCTTTAACCATAATAATAAACCTCTTTAATTAAAACTTAAAACTTGCGACCTTTTATTTTTTTCATTATCCCATTTTCAGGGAAAGAGTCAAAGGGAAACCAAGTTTGTCGGGAAAATGTTTATCCACAAAAAGTTAACAGTTTATAAAAAACGGGGTGTTTGACTTCTTGTTTAATTAAAACAATAATAAGTTAAATTTCTCTCCCAATTTTTATAATTTCAATGGCAAAAATTATGGACACTAACCAACTTTGGCAATCGGTTTTGGCGGAACTTGAACTCCAAGTTTCCCGGGCGAATTTTCTCACCTGGCTGAAAAACAGCCGCCTCGTCAAAAAAGAAGATGATGGGAAAATTATTGTCGGGCTTACTAATAATTTTGCCAAAGAATGGGTGGAAAACAAATATCATAAAATGATTTTGGGGGCCTTCCACACCCTGGATGAAACCGTTAAAAAAATTGATTACACGGTTTTAGCCGGCGAGAAAAAAAGTTTCGAAATCAAATCCGGAGCCAAAGAATCTCCCGGCCGCCAAACAAGTTTGCCGGAATTAAAAATAGACCCGGAAACCAATCTCCACCCCCGCTATGCTTTTACTTCTTTCGTGGTTGGTTCATCCAATGAGTTGGCTTACGCCGCCACCTCGGCGGTCGTCAAGGATGTCGGGAAAAAATACAATCCACTTTTCATTTATGGCGGAACAGGTTTGGGGAAAACCCACCTCATCCAGGCGGCCGGGAATGAAATAAAAAACGCTTATAAAAATAAAGTGAAGGTCAAATATGTTCCTTCGGAAAAATTCGTTAATGACGTCGTTTGGGCGATTCGCAATAAAAGAATGGATGACATTAAAAACAAATACCGCAACGTTGACGTGTTGATAATCGACGACATCCAGTTCGTCGGGGGGAAAGAAAGAAGCGAGGAAGAATTCTTCCACACATTTAATGTTTTGTACGAAAACAACAAGCAAATCATCATCTCTTCGGACAGGCCGCCGGCAGCCATCCCCACCCTGGAAGAAAGGCTGCGTTCGCGGTTTGAGGGAGGAATGATCGCCGATATCACTTACCCGGATTATGAAATGAGAATGGCAATTATAAAAACCAAACTCCAGGAAAAAGAAGCGAATCTCAATGATGAAATCTGTGGATTAATTGCCAATAAGATTAAGAGAAATATCAGAGAAATTGAGGGTATCTTGAACAAGGTTATTTTTTACCAGGAAGTAAAAAATACCGAATTGACGGCTAAAATAGTTGAAGAAATTATAGATAATATAATCCAACAATCTTCCAAAAACATCACCGGCAACCAAGTAATCAAAGCAGTGGCCGACTTTTACGAAATTACCACTACTGAGTTATTCAACCGCTCGAGAAAAAAGAGTATTGTGGAGCCTAGACAAATAACCGCCTTTCTTTTAAGGGATTTGTTGGATATGTCTTACCCGGATATCGGGGAAAAGCTGGGTAAAAGGGACCACACCACCGCCATTTACGCCTGTGAAAAAATATCCCAAGAAATTAACAAAAACCAAAATTTGAACCAAAAAATCATTATGATTAAAGAAATAATTTATAAGAATTAATACCCCTGTTTTTTCACAGGTAATTAAGGTAATATTAATTTTATAATAAACAAAAAAATAGTGTTTAAAAGGGTTTTTAAAAGTAATTAACAAATTAACACCCTCTATTACTATTACTACTATATTAATAAATATAATAGAAGCAGTAATAAACAAAACTTATGAAAATAATAATTTTGAAAAATCATCTAAAGTCGGGGCTTGAAACAATTAGCAGGATTGGAGCGGAAAGCGGCTCCACAACCCTTCCTGTTCTTAAAAATTTTTTGATGGAAACCATTGATAATAAAATAAAATTATCAATGACTAATCTGGAAATAGCTATTACGTGTTATGTCCCAGGGAAAGTTATTGAAGGAGGTAGCTTAGTAGTTCCTTTTAATATTTTTAACTCCGTGGTTAATAATCTTCAAGCCGAAAGAATCAATCTGGACGGCAAAGATAACCATTTAGTGATAAAAACCGATAATTATCAAGCTAAAATTCAAGGAGGTAAAAAGGATGAATTCCCTATCGTTCCTGAGGTGGACAGTCAAAATTTTCTGGAATTTTCTTCTCCAACCCTTAAAAAATCCCTTTTTTCCGTAGTCGGCGCTTCCCAAATTTCCGAAATCAAACCGGAATTAGGGGGCATACTTTTTGATTTTCAGGTGAATTCTTTAAAGTTGGCGGCAACAGACAGTTTTAGATTGGCGGAGAAGAATATCTCCAGCAGCCAATTTAAATCGAACATTAAGAGCGGCTTTAGAATTATCATACCTTTAAAAACAATTCAGGAAGTCGTCAGAATATTTAAAGAAGAAAGCGGGAAACTTACGGTTTATTTCGAGCCCAACCAGGTTCTTTTCAAGACGGAAAACTCCGAAATCGTTTCCAGGATAATAAGCGGCGACTTTCCCGAATACCAGGCCATTATTCCGGAATCGTTTGAGACGGAAGTTATTTTGAACAGAGAGGAATTAGTCAACGCCCTAAAATTGACAAGTTCTTTTACGGACAAACTTAATGAAATAAAGATATCAATAAAAGAAAAAGCGAAAAATATCGAGGTATTTTCCTTTAATCAAATTTTAGGGGAGAACCAATATTTAATACCGGCTAAAATAAAAGGAGCGGCCCTGGAAATCGTTTTCAATTGGCGCTTCCTTCTTGACGGGGTAAGAGTTTTGGACTCGGAGGAAATTTTTTTGGGGTTAAATAACGAAAGTAAACCGATACTCATCAAATCACCCAAGGACATTTCTTATTTTTACGTCTTAATGCCCATAAAATCCAACTAAGGAGGCGTTTATCCCGGCAGCCCCTGCCACCATACCCTGACGGGGAGCTCCCAATTCTGGGACTGAGGGTCGGTGCCCGCGTTCATGGAGCTGATATCGGTGGGATTATTTTTATCTATATAATAAAGGATATTGTGGACTTCGCCGTTAACGATGTATTGTCCGTTGAGCATCGGTTTGGTCTGGATAATCATTTCCGGCTTGTTGAAAAATTCAGGAGTCTGGTTTTCTACGGCTTTTTCCATGAAAGCATGCCAGATAGGTACGGCAGCCAAGATACTGCCGGCTTGTTTCTGCATTGGTCGGCTGTCGTTGTTTCCCGCCCAGATTCCGGCCACCAAAGAAGGGGTGTAACCGATAGCCCAGGCGTCTTTATAATCATTAGTGGTTCCCGTTTTCAGGGCGACTTCTCTGTCTGGAAGAACGGTTAAGTTTAAACTATTTTGGAAGAGGCCGGAACGGGCTTCAATGTCTGAAAGAATATTATTGATGATTCGCGCGTATTGGGGTTCAACTACCCTGGTTGCCTGATCGAGATATTTTTCCAACGTCCTGTCTTGGGAATCTTTAACTTCTAAAATAGTTGATTGGCGATGTTTTATTCCTTCCTGTGAGAAAACCGAATAAGCGCCCACCATTTCAATAAGTTTGATTTCTCCTCCTCCCAACACCAGAGAAAGCCCGTAACGGCTCGGATCGGACAACGTGGTTAAACCGAAATTTTGAAGGGTTTTCAGCGTGTCCGCCAGCCCGGCGAGATAAAGGGTTTTTACCGAGGGAACGTTAATTGACTGGGCCAAAGCGTCGCGGAGGCTTACCGGCCCCCGAAATCTATCGTCAAAATTCTCCGGATGGAAACAAAGGGTGTTGTCATCGAGAAAATTAATGTTAACGAGAGGGCAAGTGCCGTAGTAAGAGGAAAATTCAGTGGGTAAATCAAAAACCACGGTTTCCGGAGAATAACCTTTTTGAAAAGCCGTCAGATAGGCAAATGGCTTAAGGGCCGAGCCTGGCTGTCGCAGTCCCTGGACCGCGACGTTGAAATTTCCTTCAAATTGGCAGTTTACTCCCGACTGGCAACCCGTCGGCTCGCTCTCGCCGAAATAATCTTTGGAGCCGACCAGGGCCAAAATCTGGCCGGTTTTCGGGTCTTGGGCGACCAGGGCGGCGTTCTTACCCTGGTATAACTCGCCATTTCTCTCCGCCCCTTCTTCAACGACTTTTTCGGCCAATTCTTGAAGCGGCCAGTCTAGAGTGGTAATTACTTTTAATCCTCCTTTTTCGATGGTCTCTTCGCCGTATTTCGTGGCTAAATAATCTTTAACCATCATTACGAAGTGGGGGGCTTTAATTATCCCTATGTTTTTGCTGGCGAAAACCAATTTCGCATTTTGAGAGCTGCCTCTTTCTTGTTCGTCTATGAATCCGAGTTTATGCATTTGTTCCAAAACATAATCTTTTCTGTTTAATAATTCCTGCACGTGGGTCCCCCAGGGCGAATAATAAGAAGGGGATTGAATCATGGCGGCCAAAAGCGCCGATTCCGCCAACGAAAGGTCTTTTGCCGGTTTATTAAAATAAGTCTGGCTCGCGGATTCTATTCCGTAAGCGTTGGTGCCGTAAGGAATTTGGTTGAGGTATATTTCTAAAATTTTGTCTTTTGTGTATTTTTTTTCTATCCAGTTCGCCAAAATTAATTCTTTAACTTTCCTTTTTATCGTTTTTTCCGAGGTTAAAAAAGTGTTTCGGGCCAGTTGTTGGCTGATTGTCGAGCCGCCTTGGGACATTTCTCCGGTGGTGATGTCGGTGATTAACGCCCTAAGTGTTCCTTTCCAGTCAAGCGCGGCGTGTTGATAAAAACTCTGGTCCTCAATGGCGAGGGTCGCCTCTTTCGCGAAGACAGGCATTTCCTCAAAAGGAATTATTGTCCTTTTTTCCTCACCGTGAATTTCATAAAGCAAGGTTTCGCCGGTTCGGTCGTAAATTTTCGTGGACTGGTTGATTTGCCCGTCAATGAACTGTTCGGGGTTGGGCAAGTCCTTGGCTATTTTAGTCACTATTATTAAAGCCCAAAAACCCAAACCCAGAGAAGCTAACAAAAATACGCCTATGATTTTTAAAATAATAACTTTCTTATTCCTTGTTTTCTTGATTTTCGTTTTTTTCACTCCAATTGTTCAACAAGCCCGGGATTATTCCGGGCTTGTTGGGGTTAATAACCTATTCTGATTCTTCTTCGTTCTCCTCATCCTCATCATCCGTGCCGTCATCTATATCATCGCCATCTATGTCGTCTTCGTCCTTGATTTCCTCATCAGAATCTCCGTCTTCTTCATCCGCTTCTTCCTCATCTTCACCTTCTAATTTTAAAGAATTTAAAGTGTCTAATTTGGTAATCATTTTATTTTATAACAAACAAGCGACCTTTATTTTTGGAATTTGGAATTTATCTTGATACTCCCTAAAATCGCCGCCGCCAGCGCGTCCGTCGCGTCATCGTATTCGCTAATTTCTTCCACCTTGAGAATTTTAGCGACCATTTTGGCCACCATTTTCTTGTCGGCCATGCCGTAGCCGGTGATATTCTGCTTAATTTCCAGAGGCGTATATTCCAATAAGGGTATTTTGTATTTAGATATTATTAATGTCAATACCCCCCGGGATTGCGCCACCTCCAGGGCGGTTTTGAGGTTTTTCATGAAATAAAGTTTTTCCAAAACGGCCAAATCGGGCTTCTCCTTTTTGATTAATCTGGAAAAAGATTTTTCCAATTCCACCAACCTCCGGTTTTTGTCTTTGGAGTCAATTTTCAAGATTCCGGCGCTGATAAATTTTAACTCGCCTTTTTTTTCTTCAATCAGGCCGTAGCCCGCCCTGGTTGAGCCCGGGTCAATACCGAGAATAATCATATGGCATGCAGCATGTAGCATGTAGCATTTAACACGCGACACGTAAAGTTAAAAATATTTAAAATCTTTTTATATTCAATATTATTTTTACTCTTTTTTAAAACGCCTTTATGTTCCATATTTTATGTTACATATTACATGTTTTATGTTACATGCTATATACTACATGTTTTATGTGTTCGTGTATATTTCCTGGACTTCGTTTTGTTCCAGAAGTTCATCAATGAGTTTTTGTATTTTTTCTTTGCCTCCGTCGGAAATTTGCTGTTTGAATTTTTCCTTCCAGCCGAGTCCGGCTTCGGTTTTTGTTTGTTCAAACGCCCAGCGGACGCTTCCGCTTTCGGCGAATTTCGTTTCGTTATTATTGAGGATTTTTTTGACTTCGGCAATGGTCCGGTTCTTATTGTCGGTGATGGTTTCAATTAGGATTGCCGCCCCTTCCGGCCCGTAGGCCTCAATGGTTATTTCTTCCAGGTTTTCATTCTCGGAAGCTTTTTTAATAGCTTTTTCGATTTTTTCCCGGGGAACCTGGCTCTCCCGGGCTTTTTCAACGGCGGCTTTAAGCTGGGGATTAAACTGGGGATTGGTTTCGGTTCTGGCGGCAATGGAAATCGCGTTGAGTAACTTTGAAAATACCTGGCCGCGTTTCTGGTCGGTTATTTCTTTCTTGTGTTTAATGCCGGCGAAATGAGAATGTCCTGACATAGCTGTTATTTTACCCCGTTAGATAAAATCTGTAAACTAAGTTTGGTAAATTAAAAAATTATTACGGCGATTTTTATCAGTATATCATTCTTAAATTATCTAACGGGGTAAAATTACGAGTGTCCTGTCATTAACAATATAATGGAACGATCGTTCGGTTATTATAGTAGATTAAAAATAAAGCCCCGCGGATTATTCGTTTAATAAACGAACGCGGGGCTTTGAACCGTTGATAAAAATTAAGGAGGTTTGATATCCCAACTGCGTATGTGCCACAACTTTTCAGTCGGCACACCTCCCCAAAAGTAAAATGGTTTGCTTGCGGTTCCGACAACCTTATCGTTACGGGAAGCTCTCGCTACGAGTATTACCGTGAACGACCTGTTGTAAAAATTACGGAACCCAATTTGGATTTGCTCTCCAAGGGGGAGTTTTTCTCTCATCCAATACCCCCCTCCCCCGATTTCGAGTTCGTACCGTGTGCCATTAAGAATGGTAACGGCCGAATAACATGAACTGAAGTCGGTTTTGCCCGGCAGATAAGGGTGGAAATTCCCGCTTATGTAGATGTCCGGGCTAAAGATTAACTGGTTTAATCGGCCGCCGTTCGCTCCGCACCCTGCCAGAGGAAGTAAAAATAAAAAAATCAATAGCTCCAATCTTTTCATGTGAACCACCTCCTTAAAATATTTATATATTCACTTCTTTATTTTTTTGGCAAAATTACTGTCTATAATAATACACATTTTGCTTATTTTGTCAAATTGGGCTTAAATGGCTCAACCCCTTCGGCTTGCTCAGGGCAGGCGGGTTGAGACGTTTATTTCCCCTAATTCTCCAATTATCTAATTAACTAATTATCTATTGTGCCGTTGATTTTAAACTCTTTATACCCTATATTTATTAATAATGGCGGAATCCAAATCTCCTTTTAATAAAATAAAAGAAAAACTGGCGCAGATGCAGCGGGAAGCCGAAGAAAGAGACGCCAAGAGAAGGGCGGATAAGACGGGTTTCCCTTATGCCAGCTTAACTACCGCGCCAATAAATATTGAGGCGCTGGCTTTAATATCCCAGGAGTCCTCCCAAAAAAATAAAATAGCAATAGTTGAAATCAAGGAGAAAAAAATCGCCGTGGCGGTTTTTAACCCTTCCGAGTCCGGAGCAAAAGAGATTATTGAAAAATTAAAATCGCAAGGGTATACTCCTTCAATTTTCGTTGTTTCAATGAGTGGGTTAAGGCAGGTCTGGAATTTTTACAGATTCGTGCCTGAAGAAAAAGAAGACATAACCGGCCGGGTGAGAATTGAAGAAAATAAACTGGCAGAGCTTAAAAACGCTTTAACCTCTCTGGAAAATGTCAAAAGAGCCGTTCAAAAGCTTAACGTCGGGGCCGGTTATACCGGTGAAATTCTGGAGGTTATTCTGGCAGGCGCTTTGGCTAACCGGGCTTCGGACGTCCACTTTGAACCCGCCGAAGGATTTGTAAAATTAAGATTCAGAATTGACGGCGTGCTCAGGGATGTTTTTAGCGAGGTTAAAAAGGGTGTTTACCACCTCTTAATTTCCAGAATGAAGCTTCTTTCCGCTTTGAAAATTAATGTCCAGGACGAGCCTCAGGACGGCCGGTTCAGCATCACTCTGCCGGAGAAGGAAATTGAAATCAGAATTTCGGTTAATCCTTCGGAATTCGGGGAGACGGTTGTTTTAAGAATTCTTGACCCGGATACCATCAAGTTAACTCTTCCCGAGCTTGGGTTCCGGGAAGATGATTTGGATATTATCAAAAAAGAACTTAAAAAGCCCAATGGGATGATTTTGAACACCGGGCCGACCGGCTCCGGTAAAACCACCACCCTTTACACTTTTTTGCGCCACACCCATAGCTCAGAGGTTAAAACGATTACCATTGAGGACCCGATAGAATACCATTTGGAAGGGATAGAACAAACCCAGGTGGACCCGGAGGCCGGCTACACGTTCGTAAACGGTTTGCGTTCGCTTCTTCGGCAGGACCCGGACGTGATTTTAATCGGTGAAATAAGGGACTTGGAAACCGCTGAAATCGCCATGCATGCCGCTTTAACCGGACATCTGGTTTTCTCAACGCTCCATACCAATGAAGCGTCAGGGGCGATTCCCCGTTTGGTGGATTTAGGAGTCAAGCCCGCCGTGCTCGCGCCGGCGATAAATTTGATTATTGCCCAGCGGCTGACAAGGCGGCTTTGTGAAAAGTGTAAAATCCCCCTGAAAGCCGGCGATGATTTAAAAAAGAAGATTGGAAAATTCATAGAAGGGCTCCCCGGCCGTTTAAATAGAGAGGAATTTAAAGATTTTAATCTTTTCAAAGCCAGGGGATGTGATGAGTGTAACCAAACCGGGTACAAAGGAAGGATCGGAATTTTTGAACTCTTTTTAATTGATGAAGAAATGGGAAGATTGATAGTTGAAGAATCCAGCGAGGCAGAAATAAAAAAATCCGCCCTTAAAAAAGGAATGCTTACCATGCAGCAAGATGGCATTCTAAAAACTCTCAAAGGGGTTACCACTCTTGAGGAGGTGGAAAAAATAACCGGGCCATTGATATGGTAAAGTTTAAATAAAAAACCGCCTGATACTGTGGGCAATTCTCAAAATTGAGAATAGAAATGCCTGTTAAAAGGGATTATAAAGAATTTCTTCGAGGAGAGATTCAGCCGGAGCCAAACCATCCGAAAGCTGGAAGAAATTCCTTGATGCCCACAGGATCAGACGGTCTCGTATTCAGGTTAAAAATAGCATAGCATATAATACATAAAAAGTCAACCCCGTTAGAATTCTTAAAAATTACAATCTTGTTATAATTTGTCTTTTTATGTAAATTAATAGCGCTGAAGCCAGATTTCTAACGGGGCAAGCCCCTAATATATTAAATATCAAACAAAGAGCTATATTTTTACCCTAAGCCATTTATAAAGTCAAGTATGCCAAAAAATAAAAATAGAAAAATAGAAGATAAATTTATTGACTCCTTTTTGCGCCCGGATTCCTGGACAGAATATATAGGACAGGAAAAAATTAAAAAAAATCTTAATTTGATTTTAAAAGCGGCCAAAAAAAGAAATGAATCAACAGACCACTTATTGTTTTACGGCCCAACCGGGCTAGGTAAGACCACTCTGGCCACTTTGGTAGCCAAAGAAATGAAAGCCGATCTGAAAATGACTACCGGCCCGGCCATTCAGAAGGTCGGTGAACTTGCGGCCGTTCTTTCCAGTCTGGAAGATAAAGACGTTCTTTTTATCGATGAAATTCACCGACTCAACCGGTCAATCGAAGAAGTTCTTTACCCGGCCCTGGATTCGCGCAAACTCCATTTGGTTATCGGCAAGGGATTGGGAAGCAGGATGATTTCCCTGGATTTGCCCTCATTCACTTTGGTTGCCGCCACTACCCGGCCCAATTTATTGTCCAGTCCCTTACGTTCCCGATTCGGGGCCGCTTTCCAGTTTGATTATTATATTCTTAAAGAAATTGAAACCATCGTCCAGCGCTCCGCCGGATTAATGGGAATTAAGATTGACCCCTTGGCCGTTTCAACATTATCCAGCGTCTCCCGTTTTACTCCGCGAATAGCCAATAGGTTGCTTAAGCGCGTCAGGGATTTTGCCGAAGTAAATAATTTTAAAAACATTGACATTGAGGTGGTTCAAGAAACCCTGAAGTTTCTGGAAATTGATTGTTTGGGGCTGGAATCCTGTGAACGCCGTCTGCTGGAAACGATTATCAAAAAATTCAGCAATCGGCCAGTGGGTATTAACACCCTGACCGCCGCCCTTAGCGAAGAAAAAGGGGTGATTGAAGAAGTTTACGAGCCTTATCTGATAAGACTCGGTTTACTGCAGAGAACTTCGTTGGGGAGAGTTGCCACGGAAGAAGCGTATAGACATCTTGGTATGAATCCATAAAGCACGAAACATGTAACATGTAACATGTAACATGTAGTGTATTTATATGCTGCACGCTGTACGCTACACGCTACATGGTTATATATGATAATCAGCGAGTTTCTTCCCAATCCCGTTGGTAAAGATACCGATGGGGAGTGGATTGAATTATTCAATAATGGGCAGGAAGCAGTTAACCTCAATGGTTGGCGGGTTAAAGACGCCTCGGGTAAAACGTTTTTGTTTGGCGAGGATGGTGTCGGTAATTTTTCGGTCAATCCGGGAGAATATTTCATTTTAGATTATAAAACCACGAAAATTGCCTTGAACAACGACGGCGAGAAGCTTTTTCTTTATGATAATGAAAATAATTTAGCGGACGCGGTGGAATTCACGGGCGCGGCCATTGAAGGAGAAAGTTTAATTCGCCAGAATGGCGGAAAATTCGTTTTTGCCGGCCAGCCCACTCCCGGAGAACCCAATAAAGCCGATCCGGTTCCAATCCGGACAGAAACCCCCGCGCTGTCGGCTTCCGCGGCCGAGGTTCCAATTGGTTATTTAAATAAAAAAGAAATTAACCCCGGCGCTTTGTTAATCGGTTTTTTCGTATCTTTGTCTCTGGCCATGATTTTCGTCATTATTTTCAGAAAAACAGGCCTGTTGCCGGAATAAAATTTTCAAAATAATGCCAAAAAATTTTTTTAAAACAACTTCTTCAAGACAAACCGAAAAACTTGCCGGTTTTTTGGCCAAGGAAATTTTAAAGGCAAAAATTAAAAGCAAAAATGCTCTGGTTTTATCTCTAAAAGGAGACTTAGGGGCAGGGAAAACAACTTTTGTTCGGGGGTTTTTGAGGGGTTTGGGAATCCGGAGAAAAATTACCAGCCCCACATTCGTATTAATTAAATGCTACGCGCTACATGCTACATGTTTCAAGAACGTCTATCATATAGACTGCTACAGAATCAGAAAGCCGAAAGAGCTGGCGGATTTGGGGATAAAAGAGATAATTAATAATCCACAAAATATCGTTTTAATTGAATGGCCGGAAAGAATAAAAAGAATTCTTTCCCAGAATCCAATCTGGATTAAGTTTCAGCACGGAGAAAAAGAAAACCAAAGAATAATCACCTTTTAAAGACTTTAAATATTTTCGTAATGCCCTATATCGCGACTTTTGCCTTTTAATCTTATCGTAATTAAGTCTATTTGCCATCCTTTATTATTTTTAATCAGCTTATGATTATGATTTGCGTATAAATAAGCGGTTTTTTGGAGTTTTTTGAGCTTTGCTTTGGTTAGTTGGTCCTCGGGTTGAATTTGTTCTTCTCGAGTTTTTAAAGAATTTTGTTTCATAGTCTTAACTTCAACAAAAACCAGGGTTTTGTCCGGTTTTTGAGCAATAATATCTATTTCTCCCCATTTTCGCCAAAAATTACGCTCAATTATTTTATATTTCTTTTTAACAAGATATTCACAGGCTATATTTTCACCAAATTGCCCGAGTTGAGTTTTATAAGTCATAAATATTTAATAATTTTTTGTTTTTCATGTAAAACAGTAAACATCGAAAACGTGAAATTTTCAAAAGTGTAGGTTTTATGGGCTTACCCGCCTGTTAAACATTTTGAGTGTTTCACACTTTTTGGCTATTTTTGTCAAATATGTAGGTTTCATGGGCTTATCGGATAATCCCATAAAACCTACACTTTTATTTCCGGCCTTCAAGCTCGCTGATTCTCTGTTTTATTTCTTTCAGCTCTTCCTGGACAATTGCCGCTTCTTCGTTAAGAATAGCTAATTCCTCTTTTTTAGTCAGGCGCTGGAGCGGATGAAATAGGGGAGCTCTTTGGCGGAATCCCCGTCCGCATGGGCCTAAGCCGCGGCCCGTAGCCGGGCCAAAACCCGCGGGGCCTGTTTTGTCGTATCTTGGCATATTATTTTTATTCTTTATTAACGGATGATTCGACCTTTAACGTTAATAACGTCTGTTATGAGTATATACCCATAATTATAACTTGTCAATGGCCGGGCCGGATTAAAAATAATTAAAAACCGGCATAAACCGGTTTTAATCAATATCTGAATTTTTAGGCGTTTAATCAATCTTTATTTTCTTTAACGATTTTTTGTTGGTTGCGCGAAAATTTTCTTTTCTTTGTATTCCTGCCTTTTCCCCTCATTCCACTGGGAAACCGGCCTTAAATAACCGACGATTCTGGAATAAACTTCACACTTCCTGAAATTCGTCAGGGTCGGATTTTTTTCGTAGCAATCATTGCATTTGAAAACTTTTATGGATTCGTCTACGTCTTTATATTCCAAAAGAACGCCGTTTTTTATTTCTTCCCCTTCTATTACGATAGGGGTCTGGCAATCATGGCAATTAATTTTTCCCATAGTTTTCAATGAGTAAGTTTCTTTATTTATTTTAGTGTCCGACCTTTGATTTTAAATGATTCAGTCTTTACTAATTTCCGTGGCATGGCGGGGATTTCCGCCTGCCAAAGCCGTTGTGGGCCAAGATGGATTCGAACCATCGACCTACCGCTTATAAGACGGTTGCTCTGCCGCTGAGCTATTGGCCCGTATGTTCGGCGGGCGGGACGCTGAGTTATGGGCGCCTCAGAGTTATTTATAAAGAATAACATTGGTAATTATCTTACGCAAGTTTTGACCAATTTTAATTTTAAACGGCTCAGTGTTTAAAACACTGAGCCGTTGGTATGCTATATGCCGCGCGCTACATGCAACATGGCGCCTATGCGCTTATTGGTTTCAATTTATAGCTTTTTATCAGTTTGTCGAATTCATCTCTTTCCAGGGTTTCTTTTTCAATCAATTTGTCGGCGATTGCCTTGAGAACGCGATTCCGCGAGATAATTATTTTCTGGGCGAAAGAACGGGCTTTTTCAATAATAATTCTGACTTCTTTGTCTATTTCAGTCGCGGTTTTTTCCGAATAATTTTTTTCCGTGCTGATTTCCCGGCCTAGGAACACCAATTCTTCGGTTTTTCCGTAAGTGACCGGACCGAGTTTTTCCGACATTCCGAACTGGGTCACGAGTTTTCTGGCAAGCTCGGACGCTATTTGCAAATCATTGGAGCCGCCGGTGGAAATATCGGAGAAAACGACTTTTTCGGAAACGTATCCTCCCATTAAAACCGCTAAATCCGTCATAAACTGGGATTTGGTTTTAATATAAGTTTCTTTAATCGGCATTTTTAAGGTATAGCCGCCGGCCCGTCCCCGGGCGATAATGGAGACCTTGTGCACTGGGTCGGCGTTTTTAATACTGGTCGCCACCAGGGCGTGTCCAGCCTCGTGATAAGCGGTAATTTCTTTTTCGTGCTCGGACAAAACCCGACTGCGGCGTTCCGGCCCGAGTAATACTTTTTCAATTGAATCGAAAATATCCTGCTGGATGATTTCCTTGCGTCCTTTGCGGGCGGCCAGAATTGCCGCTTCATTCATTAAATTGGCCAGGTCTGCTCCGGAAAAACCCGGTGTTCTTTCCGCCGCCCGGCGGAAAACAATTTCCTTGGAAAGGATTTTTTCCCGACCGTGAATTTTTAAAATTGCCTCCCTGTCATTGATGTCGGGCAGGTCCAAAATAATCCGGCGGTCAAACCGTCCGGGTCGGAGAAGGGCCGAATCGAGGACATCAGGCCGGTTGGTGGCGGCGATGACGATGACTTTCGTGTCTCTGTCAAAGCCGTCCATTTCCACCAGGATTTGGTTAAGGGTTTGTTCTCTTTCGTCGTGTCCGCCTCCCAAACCGGCTCCCCTTTCTCGTCCAACCGCGTCAATTTCATCAATAAAAAGGATGGAAGGAGCGGTTTTTTTGGCAGTGGCAAAAGCGTCGCGGGTTCGGGCCGCTCCCACGCCGACGAACATTTCAACGAATTCCGAAGCCGAAATGTGGAAAAAGGGAACTTTGGCTTCGCCGGCAACGGCGCGCGCCAAAAGTGTTTTACCGGTGCCCGGACTGCCCAATAATAAAACTCCCCGAGGGATTCTTGCCCCGATTTCCAGATATTTTTTGGGGCTTTTCAAAAAATCAACGACTTCCAGCAATTCTTCTTTGGCTTCTTTCAATCCGGCAACGTCTTTAAAAGTTATTTTATCTTTAAAATGGGCAAAAAGTTTGACATTGGCCTTGCCGAACGTGAAGGCCTGACTCATTCCGGTTCGGGCCTGGCGGAACATAAGCCAGATAAAAACGCCGATAATTAAAAGGGGCAAAAGAACGGGGACGAGAATCCCCGCCCAAAAGTGAAAGCCCGATTCTTCCGCGATTTCCAGACCGACTTGTTGGAGAGCGGTCGTGTCCACGCCATAATTCCTGAGGGTTTCCGAAAGGCCGGTTTCGGTTTCTTTTTTGGATGTCGCTTGGGAACCGTCCTTTAATTCAATTTTTAAATCATTGCCGCTGACAACTATTTTTGAAACTTCCCCGCTGTTTATTTTTGAAGCTAATTGGTCAATAGAAAGAACGGTTTGCGATTTTCCGCCGCCGTTGAAAAGGGAAAAAACAAAAGCGATAAGCAGGAGCGTCGTAATCGCCCAAAAAATGTTTTTTGATAAAGGCTTCATTTTTTAATTTACTTCTTTTTAAGCTTAAGAATAATCCTTTTTTCGTCGGGTTTGATAGAGCCAATAATAAATTGGTATTCTTTGCCGATTTCCAGATTTTTTTTCATTTCTTCGATGCTGCCGAATTCCGCCACGTGAATTAATCCCTGAAAACTTTGTTCCATGTTAATGTAGGCGCCAAAAGGATTGAATTTATAAACGACGCCGGCCGTCTCTTGCCCTTCTTTTATTTTATCTCCGATATTTTCCCATGGGTCGGGGTTCATGGCCTTGAGAGAAAGAAATATTTTTCCCTCTTTGATTTCAATAATTTTGGCTTTTATCGGTTCGTTAATTTTTACTATCTCTTTCGGGTTGTCAATTAAGCGGTAATCAAGCTCAACGATGTGAATTAATCCTTCCACGGACGGGTTATCGTTAAAACGGACAAAAACGCCGAAATCGGCTATTCCGGAAACTACGCCGTCAATAACGTCGCCGACTTTGTATTGGCTGATAAATTCTTTTATGTCCTGTTCGATAACTCCCCGCTCCGAAACGATTAATTTATTGGTCCGGGAATTAAGGTCTATTATTTTTACCTTCATTTCCTGGCCGACGAATTTTCTCAATTCTTCCAAAATTTTATTTCTGTCGCCGCTGTCCACTCTGGGGTAATGCTCCGGGGCCAGTTGAGAAACGGGCAAAAAGGCCTTGATATTTTCAATATTACTGACCAACCCGCCGCTATTGGCGCCGATTATTTTAATGGTTAAAACCCCTTCTTTCTCTTTTGACTCTTTTAAGTCCTGCCAATTTTTTTGTTTCTGGGCGCCGGTTAAAGAAAGCTCAATAAACCCGTTTTCGTTTTCAACGGCCGCTATTTTGGCCGGTACCGAATCGTTTGTTTTGATATCCTTTAATATCCCCCTGGCGTTCATCAATTCCAGACCGTAAACGACGCCGGTTCCGAATTTGCCCAAATCAAAATAAGCCGTCCGGGGCGTTTTTTTAAGAAGTTTTACTTCAACCAAATCTCCCTCTTTTAAGAAAGAAATCAGATCGGGCTCGTTTTTTATAAGTTGGCTGATTAATGAAATCATTTTTTAATGGAGGAGACAACGTCTTGAATATGGTAAAGAATAAGAGGTAAATAGTCAATAGCATAATATTTATCGTTGGGAATATTGACTAAATGTTAAAAATGGAATATTATGAATTCGATGTTAACGTCTCGCAAGAAACAAAAAATCATCAAAGACCACCAGATTCATGAAAAAGACACCGGTTCAAGCGAAATTCAGGTGGCCCTTTTGACGAAAAATATTACGGAATTAATTCAGCATTTGAAAAAACATCCCAAAGACCACCACTCGCGCCGGGGGCTTTTAAAAATGGTAGGTAAAAGAAAAAGATTTATGGACTATTTAAGAAGGACTAATTCTAAAAGCCACTTATCCCTGGTGAAAAAATTAGGATTAAAAAAATAAGGGCTTTCTATAAATTTTTGAGCTTACAAGCGAACAAAATTTATCTAGAAAAACTTACCCCGCCCTTTCTTTTCTTATTTTATTGATATAATGATTTTTATGAAAAAAATTTATTTGTCTAAAAACAAAACTAATACCCAAGCAGAAAGGGCGGGGTGCTTAATGTCATGGCTAAATTTATTACGCCTCGCATTGGGCTCGGCTTATAAATTTAAATAACATTGGCATGACGCATAAATTTCAGCGGGTCGGGATTTTCATTGACATTCAGAACCTTTATCATTCGGCAAAAAATCTTTATTCGGCGCGCGTTAATTACCGGGAACTGATTAAAGAATTAATAGCTGACAGGCAATTAATTAGGTCTATTGGATATGTCGTTAAAAGCGAGACGGTTCTGGGCGAAGCGTCTTTTTTTGAGGCATTAACCAAAACCGGCATTGAGCTTCGGAGCAAAGACCTTCAGATATTCCCCGGCGGAATGAAAAAAGCCGACTGGGACGTGGGAATGGCGGTTGATGCCATCAGAATGGCGAATTCCTTGGACACGGTTATTCTGGTTACCGGCGACGGCGACTTCATTCCCTTGGTTGAATATCTTAAATGGGGGCTCGGAAAGGAGGTTGAGGTGGCGGCTTTCGGCCGGAGCGCTTCATCCAAGCTTAAAGAAGTGGCCGACTTTTTCGTTGACTTGGAAAAGTTGCCGAAAATAATATTGAACAAACCAAGGTTAAAGAAATCCCTGCCCGTCGGCAGGCAGGAAAAATAAAAATAAATTTTTTACTATGGATTTAAACAAAAAACAATTTATCGCGAAAATAGCCGGCAAGGAATTAAAACTGGAAGTTTCCAAACTTGCCGGGCAGGCCAACGCGGCTGTTTTAGGCACGTACGGGGACACGTCGGTTTTGGTGGCCGCGACAATGAGCAAAGAAGACAGGCAAATAGATTATCTTCCTTTGGTTATTGACTACGAGGAAAGATTTTACGCGGCCGGGAAAATAATCGGCAGCCGGTTCATTAGAAGAGAAGGCCGTCCGTCCGAAGAGGCGGTTTTATCCGGACGCATGATTGACAGGAGCTTGCGGCCTCTTTTTGACCAGCGGCTACGGCGTGACATTCAGATTATAATTACGGTTTTATCTTATGACGAGGAAAATGACCCGGATTTCGTCGCTTTAATAACTTCATCAATTGCCCTGAGTATTTCCGACATCCCCTGGAACGGTCCGATTGCCGGAGTAAGATTGGCCCGGCTTCCAGACGGCGAAACGATTATTAATCCGGAAAACTCCATACTTAAGCCGGGAAATAGGCCGGATTTCGAAGCATTTATTGCCGGAACCGGGGGAAAAATAAACATGATTGAATTGGGAGGAAATGAAACCAAGGAGGAAGAAGTAATAGAATCTTTCGGTTTGGGACAGAAAGAAATTGCAAGAATAATTGAGTTTCAGGAAAAAATAATAAAAGAAATCGGCCAGCCCAAACTAAAATATGATTTCAAAGAAGACCCGCAACTGGAAGACCAAGTCAGGAAGTTTTTGAAGGATAAACTGGAAGCGGCTGTTTATTCTTCCGACAAAGCCGACCGCCAAAACAAGATTTCTTCATTAGGGCAAGAATTGAAAGAGTATTTGGCTGAAGAAGGGGTTGAAAGTTCTTTATTCGGCAAGGTTGAACTTTTATTTGAAGAAGAAATTAACAGGCTTGTCCATAAAAACGTTCTTGAGTCGGATAAAAGGCCCGATGGCCGCCGTTTGGACGAAGTCAGGCAGCTTTACGGGGAAGTCGGTTTGTTTAAGCGGCTTCATGGTTCGGCTCTTTTTGCCCGCGGCAGCACCCAGGCCTTGGCGGCTGTCACTCTGGCCGCGCCCGGCGCCGAGCAATTGGTTGAAACGATGGAAATTACCGGTAAGCGGCGTTTTATGCTTCATTATAATTTCCCTCCTTATTGTGTCGGCGAAGTCGGGAGATTGGGCTCACCGGGCCGGCGGGAAATCGGGCATGGCGCTTTGGCGGAAAAAGCCCTTAAGCCGCTTATTCCGACCCAGGAAGAATTTCCTTATACTATCCGAGTGGTTTCCGAAATTCTGTCTTCAAACGGCTCTTCTTCAATGGCAAGCGCCTGCGCCGCTTCAATGGCTTTAATGGATGCTGGCGTGCCCGTAAAAAAGCCGGCTGCCGGAATCGCCATGGGGTTAATAACCGATGGTGAGAAAAATAACAAAATTTTAACGGATATCCAGGGACCCGAAGACCATCACGGAGATATGGACTGCAAGGTAGCGGGCACTGTTGACGGCATTACCGCCATTCAGATGGACGTTAAAATTGACGGCTTAAAACTCCCCGTTTTGAAAGAAGTTTTATTGCAGGCCCGAAAAGCCCGGTTGGGAATTTTGGAGTTCATAAAAACGGTCATTGAAAAGCCGCGGGAAAAAGTTTCTTCCTACGCGCCGACAATAATGTCTTTGAACATCAAACCGGAACAAATAGGAGAAGTTGTCGGGCCGGGCGGCAAGATGATAAATGGCATCATTGCTTCCAGCGGCGCTTTAAGTATTGACATTGAACAAAGCGGAAGAGTGTTCATAGCGGCCGTTGACGAAGAAAAAGCCAGCGCGGCCGTTAACCAGATTAAGGCCATAACTCGGGAATTTCAGATTGGAGAAATCATTTTTGGCAAGGTTATAAAAATACTTGATTTTGGGGCGATAGTTGACTTGGGCGGCAATCGGGACGGGATGATTCACGTTTCCGAACTGAAGGAGGGGTTCGTGGAAAAAGTTGAAGATGTTCTTCGTTTGGGCGACATGGTAAAAGCGAAGGTAATCAAAATTGAAAACGGCAAAATCGGATTATCTCTAAAGGCGGCGAAGTAAGTTTCATGTAGCACTCAGCGCGCAGCATGAAACATAAATGGCTCAACGAGTTGAGCCATTTACTATAATTCATAATTCTTGATTCTTAATTCATTCTCCTGGCGAGGCGGGATTTTAAGCGGTTGGCTTTGTTTTTTTTAATAAGGTTCACCTTCGCGGTCTTATCAAGTTTTTTATAAACAAGGGAAAGCACTTGTTTTATTTTTTCCTCCTGCCCTGAGGCCGCCGGGTCGCTGATTAATTTTTTGTATTGCTTAATAGCCGTTTTTAAATCGGTTTTTCTTTTTATGTTTATTTTCCGGCGCCGGACAGTTTGGCGCAGGGCTTTTTGGGCGGATTTCGTATTTGGCATGATAAATTAAATTTGTAATCTAAAATTTAGAATATAGGAGGCGGCTTTTAAAGTCAAGGATTTTAGAATATAATATAAGCGTCCTAATTTCTAAAAGCTAAAAGTTAAAAGATGTGCCATGTTATATTCCCTTTCAGGAAAATTAATCGTTAAAAATCCGAATTTCGTGGTCGTTGAAACCGTTGGTTTGGGTTTTAAAATTTTTATCTCTTCAAGAACGTCCAGAAAACTCCCTAAGCTGGGAAGCCGGGTTAAATTATTCTGTTGCCTTTGCGTTAACCAGACCGGAATTGAGATTTACGGTTTTCTGGACGAAAAAGAAAGGGAGATGTTCGAAATGCTGGATTCAATCAATGGCGTAGGGCCTAAAGCGGCCCTGAAAATCATGGGAGAAATGAAAACGGAAAATCTTTTGGGCGCCATCAGTGGCGGAAGGAGCGACCTCTTGATAAAAGCCGCGGGCATCGGTAATAAAAAAGCGTCCCGGATAATTCTGGAACTTAGCGATAAAATAAAAAAACAAAAAATAGAAGAAGGGGTTGGGTTAATAGAAGCCAATTTTGATTTGGAAGAAGTCTTAAAATCTTTGGGGTATAAAAGGAATGAAGCCCGGGAGGCAATTAGAAAAATTCCTCTAGGAACAAAAACCCTTCAGGAAAAATTGAAAATCGCCTTTAAGATTCTCAATCCGACAAAGGAACCCCAGAAGAAATCGTCCAAAAAATAAAAATAATGGAAAAAATTTTAGGGTTTTTAAGAAAACGAGTCATTCCGGAACCCCTTTATCGCTTATTGCGGCCGGTTTATCATTTCTTGCTTGCTTTTTGGGGAGCTTTTATTTACGGTTTTCCTTCCCGGAAAATGACGGTCATCGGCGTTACCGGCACCAAAGGCAAGACCACTACTTGTTATTTAATTGCCCAGCTTTTGGAACTCAGCGGACTGAAAACCGGAATGGCCACTACGGTTCTTTTCAAAATCGGCGAAAAAGAATGGGTGAATGAAACCAAGCAGACGATGCCGGGAAGGTTTCAATTGCAAAAATTGCTGTCGCAAATGGCAAAAGCCGGCTGCCTTTACGCGGTTGTTGAAACTTCTTCCGAAGGGATATTACAATACCGTCATCAATTCATTGATTATGATGTCGCGGTTTTCACGAATTTGTCGCCGGAGCACATTGAACGCCACGGCAGTTTTGAAAATTACCGGGACGCCAAAATGAAATTGTTCAAAAAAGTGGCTAAAAAAGAAGACGGTATCGGAATTTACAATCTGGACGATGAAAACGTCGCCTATTTTCTCAAGCCGGCAATTTCCAGGCAATACGTTTATAGTTTAAAAATGCCCGATACCGATGGCAGGATTAAGAATTTGTATTCGTTTTCCGATTTTAAGCCCGCTGCAAAAGGACGGGGAATAAAATTTTTATTCAATAATGAAAAAATGGAAATGCCTTTGATAGGGGAATTCAACGCCTATAACGCGGCCGCGGCAATATCCGTTGTTATATCCCAGAGTGTTCCGATAAGTAAAATAAAAGACGCTTTAACTAAAATTAAACCTCCGGCCGGAAGGTTTGAGGTTATAAATAAGGGGCAGAATTTCACCGTTGTCATCGATTACGCCCACGAGCCCATGAGTTTGGAGGCGGCTTACAAGGCGGTTATCAAATCAAAAATTAAAAATAAGGACTCCCGTTTGATTTGCCTTTTAGGGGCGCAGGGTGGCGGCCGGGATAAAAGAAAAAGGCCGGAAATGGGCAAAATCGCCGCCCAATATTGCGATAAAATAATTCTTACCAATGAAGACCCCTATGACGAACCCCCGGAAAACATAATAGAGGATATTGCCGCCGGAGTCCTGCAAAACCAAAAGTCGAAATTCAAAATTAAAAATCTTTTTAAAATAACGGATAGGCGCAAAGCCATTAGGAGTACCCTTTCTTTGGCGAAAAAAAATGACGTGGTTATTCTAACCGGCAAGGGCGGGGAGGTCTGGATGTGTTTGGAAAACGGGGAAAAAATACCCTGGGACGAAAAAGAAATAGTTGAGCAGGAGCTTATGTCTGGGGACTTGCCCCGTTAGAAATCTGGTTTGAGGAGACATAAATATTTATTAAAAGAATCTCTTTTTTTGATATAAGTCTTTTTATCTCTGGTGAGAAAAATTTCCTTGAAATTTTTCCTGAAAGGATTTCTAGTGGGGTTGACTTTCCTCATTTTTAATGCTATATTTTAAAAAGTAAAATATTAAAATTTTTATATAAACAAGAAATTTCTATAAGAAAAGGAGGGTTTATAATGTTGACGGCTAATAATGTTGATAAATTCATTCTTGCAAGGCTCCGCTCGGAAGACGAAATGGAGCCTCCGGATAAGAATTCGGAGATTTGCCCCAATCCTCAGTGTAGTAGATTGAATCCAATAGGGCTAAAAAAATGCCCCAGGTGCAAAATAAACCTCGTCGCTTCAACGTATATGTAGAGCTCTTTATGACTCCCCCAGGGCTGAAACCGATTTTTGGTTTCAGCCTGTTTTTATTTAAAATTGAATAACAAATTTTAATTTGCTATTATTATTTTATGAAAAAAATTTATCTAGATTATGCTTCCACAACCTACATTGACCCGAAAGTTCTTCAGAAAATGAGGCCTTATTTAACTGACGTTTACGGAAACGCTTCTTCTTTATATTCTTTGGGGAGGGAAAGCAAAACCGCCATTGAAAAGTCGCGCGAGGACACGGCGAAAATTCTGGGCGTTTCACCCGAAGAAATTATCTTTACCGGTTCGGGCACCGAATCCGACAATATGGCTCTTTTCGGCATTGCCCGGGCTTATGCAGGCAATGGTTCGGCGGGCTCACCACGGGGTCATATTATCGTTTCCAAGATTGAACATAAAGCGGTTCTGGAATCCGCCAAACAACTGGAAAAAGAAGGCTTTAAAGTAACTTATTTAAACGTTGATTCCAGGGGAATTGTCAATCTCCGCGAGCTGGAAAAATCCCTGACAAAGAAAACCATCCTGGTTTCGATAATGTATGCCAACAATGAAATCGGGACCATCGAACCGCTTAAAGAAATCAGCCGCATTATCCATAATTTCCGCAAAAATTCTCCCGGAGCCTTGCCTGTTTTCCATACTGATGCCTGCCAGGCCGCCGGCGCCCTGTCCTTGAAAGTGAAAAACCTGGGCGTTGACCTTTTAACTTTGAATGGCTCCAAAATTTACGGGCCCAAGGGCGTAGGCTGTTTGTATATCAATAAAAATTACCGAATCGAACCCTTGATTTTAGGCGGCTCCCAGGAAATGGGACTGCGCGCCGGCACGGAAAACCCGGCTTTGATAGTCGGTTTTTCCGAAGCGCTGAAATTCGCAGATAAATTGAGGCAAAAAGAAAGTCAGCGGCTGAAGAATTTGCGCGATTATTTCATAAAGGAAATTTTAAAAACGATTTCCCGCTCCCGCTTAAACGGGCATCCTCAAAAACGCCTGCCTAACAACGTCAATGTTTCTTTTGAGGGCATTGAAGGGGAATCGATGATTCTGCAGCTTGACCAATACGGAGTTTTCGCTTCCACGGGTTCGGCCTGCACTTCCCGTGAACTCGACCCCTCCCACGTCCTGATGGCTTTGGGTATGAAAGCGGAAACGGCCCACGGTTCCCTGCGTTTGACTTTGGGGAGAAAAACGGTTAAAAATGATTTGGATTACACGCTGAAAATCCTGCCGAAGATAATCGAGCGGCTGAGAAAGATGTCTTCGCTTTAAAATCATAAAAAAAATGAAAAAAACCAAAAAAACGACCCG
>CAYZYY010000004.1:0-23399 GCA_964482855.1 uncultured Candidatus Saccharibacteria bacterium
AATTCGGCGCGGTTTACATTGCCGGACTTTTTGTCGCTTATTTTCTGATAGGTTTGGGAATTTCCGGAACTTTTCAGCTTTTTTCCACCCCTAATTTTCTGGCAAAAATAGGCGCTTCAATTTTGATTGTTTTGGGCCTGGTCAGCATCTTTAAAAACGTTTTTCCCAACGGGCCTTTTAATTGGATTATGAAACTGCCCAAAAGCAGCGCCGGATTGATAAGCAAGTTTTTAAACAGGGGTTCTTTATTGGCGGTTTTCGGCATTGGCGCGGTGGTCGGGCTTTTTGAATTTCCCTGCACCGGCGGGCCTTATCTTGTGGTAATCGGCTTGCTTCACGATTATTCCACTTATTTAAAGGGACTAGCGTACCTTTTTTATTACAATCTCATTTTCATTCTTCCTCTGGTTATTATTTTATTGGTTGCCAACAACGAAATTCTCATTGCCAAAATCCAGAAATGGCAGAGGGAGGAACGAAAAATAACCAAATTCGGCCTGCCTCTGGCAATGCTCGGGCTGGGTGTGGTAATATTACTATTATGAAATATAAATTTTTCCTAAAAGCCGATTGCGTGGGTTGTATGGCGTGCCTGGGTTTTTTTGACGAATTCGTCAAGCAGATTCCCGGAGTTTCGGACGCCAAGCTGAATTCGGAAACCGGCGAGGTCACGGTTGATTATGAGGGAAAACTTGACCAAAAAGGACTGATGGAAATAATTAAGGAAAAAACCGGTTTTGACCTTACGATAAAATGACGAGAAAAATCTTAATCTTTTTAATTGCCTCTGCCGCCATCTTAATCGGCATTTTGGTTTTCGGCGGATTGCGAAGCGGCGAGGGAAACAATTCTGCCATTCAATTGGATGATTTTGCCAAATGTTTGGCTGATAAAGGGGCTGTAGTGTATGGTACTCCCTGGTGTTCATGGTGCCAGAAACAAAAAACAGATTTCAAAGACGCCTGGCAGTTTATAAAATATGTTGATTGTTCGGAAAATCCCAATGACTGTATTGCTTTGGGAATTGAAGCGACTCCTATTTGGATTTTTCCGGATGGCAGAAAAATTGCCGGCTATCAGAATTTGGAAAAACTCTCGCGGGAAACCGGCTGCGAATTGCCTTCGGGATTTTAAAATATGGAAAAAACTTTTCTCATCGTCATTGTCCTGATTTTTTCGGTTGGCTTTGCCGCGGTTTTTTGGCTGTTGCGGAAGCATCTGGCAAAAAAGCCGGACGACCAGTCCTTAATTTTGCTTCAGAACCAGCTTAACGAAATTACCCGGACTCTGGACAATAAGCTTGGCGAATCAAGCCAGTTTCTCCAGCGCCAGTTCGGGGAAAGCACGAGAATTATCAAGGACATTACCGCCGAGCTGACCAAAGTCGGCGAAGGCCAGAAACAGGTTGTTGACGTTGCCAAGCAACTGGAAAATTTGCAGGATATTCTCAAAAATCCGAAACAGCGCGGAGTACTCGGCGAAACATTGTTAAAAACCGTTCTGGAAAACGTTTTTGCCCCCGGTCAGTTTCAGCTCCAGTATGAATTTGAAGACGGCACCATGGTTGATGCCGCGATTTTCGTTAAAGATAAAATTATTCCGGTGGATTCGAAATTTTCCCTGGAAAATTACAACCGACTTTTGGAAACGAAAGACGAAACCGAACGCGGCCGTTTGGAATCGGCTTTCCGGGATGACCTGAAAAGCCGGATTGACGAGACCTCCAAATACATTAAGCCCGGGGAGGGGACAATGGAATTCGCTTTTATGTTCATTCCTTCGGAAGCGGTTTACTACGATTTATTGATTAATAAAATCGGCGCGGTGAAATCCAATACCCGCGACTTGATTCAATACGCGGCCGGAGAGAAAAAAGTGATGATTGTTTCGCCGACCACTTTTCTGGCTTATCTTCAGACCGTTCTCCAGGGGCTTAAAGCCCTGCAGATTGAAGAATCGGCAAAGGAAATCAAAAAAAGAGTGGAGGAATTGGGAAGGCATTTGTCGTCTTATAAAACCTACGTTAAAAAACTCGGCGTTCATCTTGGGACCACGGTGAATATGTATAATTCCGCCAGCCGGGAATTCAAAAAAATCGACAAAGACGTTTTAAAAATCGGCGGTAAAGGCGTGGAGTTTGAATATAAAGCCCTGGAAAAACCCGGCGAGGAAGAGGATTAAAAAATATAACAAATTTTAGACGATCGTCAGTAGTTTGTTATATTTTTATTTTTGCGTTAACTTCTTGAAATCAGGGGAATTAAATTTGACAAATGAGATTTGTTGTTTTAATATAGAATTTAGAATTTTACAAATAAACCATTATTATAGGAGGGGAAAGGAGCTTTTCGAAATGAAAATTTTGATAATTGACGACGACGAAATAAATAGAGGATTGGTTAAGAATTTGCTTTTGAGGATATTTGCGGCTGCGGAAATTACGACAGCTTCGGACGGAAAGAGCGGATTGGCTTATCTTAACTCCAATTTTTCTTTACTTATTACTGACCTGACAATGCCTGGTATTTCAGGCAAGGAAGTAATAAAACAAAGCAAAGAAAAATTTCCCGATATCCCTGCTGTGTTGATGTCTGGGGATGACGAAGTTATAGTCAGGGCTGCGGTAAAAGCTTGTGGCGCGGATGCCTTTATTCTAAAACCCTTTACTCAAAACGAATTTTGGCCGGTTATTAATGCAGTAGTTTGATTATTAATGCATTAGGTATTATGGCGTTTCGTATTTATTTTTCGGATACGAAACGCCTGTTTTTTTAAACATTTCGGAATATTTCGGAAGTTAAACTTCCGAAATATTTTTTATAATTTTTTGAACGCCAGATACTTTTCTATTCTTGACAAAATTCTTTTAATTCATAAACTTAAGATAGCTTAAAGGTCAAAAATATTAAATAAAAAAGCTATCCAAAACTGCGAATACATACGAATCTACAAAAATAAGAAAAATACGAATTACGAAAATTATAAATTCGTAGATTCGGATAGATTCGTAGATTGGGATAGGTCAAAGCGAAGCTTATGAACTTAAAACCGCTTTCCAATCATATTTTTCTTGAAGCAATAGAAGAAGAAAAAACCACCAAGTCCGGAATCGTTCTGCCGGAAACCTCGGAAAAAGAAAAGCCCATCAAGGGCAAAATTGTTGCCGTTGGTCCGGGAAAATTAAATGATAAAGGTGAAATAATTCAAATGTCCGTTAAGGTCGGGGACATTGTTTTATTCAAAAAATACGGACCCGATGAAATTGAAATTGAGGATAAAAAATACCTGGTCGGGGACGAAGATGATATATTAGCATTAATTGAATAATCACTAATTAAGCAAACGATATGGCTCCCGCCTACGCATAAAGCTTCGGCGGATGCTCATTTTTTCGGTCAATCGCTTTGCTCTTGGGAAAAAATGGCAAAAGAAATTTTATTTAATGAAAAAGCCCGGGGGGCTTTAAAAAAGGGAATTGATAAACTGGCCGACGCGGTGAGGATGACTTTGGGTCCCCGCGGCCGGGCAGCGGTTATTGAAAAAGGTTATGGCGCGCCTCAGGTCACTTTTGACGGCGTTACCGTGGCCAAGGAAATTTCCCTTAAAGACAAATACGAAAATCTGGGCGCAGAATTCATCAAACAGGCGGCCGAAAAAACAAATGACAGCGTCGGCGACGGCACCACCACGGCGGTGGTTCTCACCCAGGCCATGATTGACGAAGGAGAACGCCTGATTCGCGATAAAGGATTCAACGTTATCCAATTGGCGGAAGAATTGAAAAAAAGAAGCGAAATCATCGTAAAAAACCTGGAAGAACAGCGCGAGCTCATCAATGACGCCCAGAAAATAAAAGAAGTGGCCACGCTTTCGGCAAAAGACGCCAAAATAGGCGGCTTAATAGCCGAGGTAATGGATAAGGTCAAGAAAGACGGCGTGGTTACCATAGACGATTCCAACACAATCGGCAATTCTTACGAAATCGTTGAGGGCATGCAGTTTGACCGCGGTTATATTTCCCATTATATGATGACCAATCCGGAGAGAATGGAAGCGGTTTTGGAAAATCCTTACATTTTGGTGACTGACAAGAAAATCTCGGCCATTAACGAACTTTTACCTCTTTTGGAAAAGATAGCCCAGGGAGGCAAAAAAGAACTGGTTATTATTGCTGATGACGTTGAAGGCGAAGCCCTGGCGACTTTGGTGGTGAACAAACTTCGCGGCATATTCAACGTTTTAGCGGTAAAAGCTCCGGGTTTTGGCGACCGAAAAAAGGAAATGCTTGAAGACGTTGCGATTGTAACCGGTGCCCAGTTTGTTTCCGAGGATTTGGGCAAAAAACTTGAAAGCATTGAACTTGCCGATTTGGGACACGCCAGTCGGGTGGTTTCGGACAAAGATAAAACGACCATCGTCGGCGGCAACGGAGACAAAAAAACCATTGACGACAGGGTCAGCCAGATTAAAAATCAGGTTAAGGCAAGCGACTCGGAATTCGACAAGGAAAAACTGCAGGAACGGCTGGGCAAGCTGGCGGGCGGTGTAGCCGTGATTAAAGTCGGCGCTCCGACCGAATCGGCCCAGAAAGAATTGAAACAGCGGGTTGAAGACGCAGTGGCGGCAACGCGGGCGGCAATGGAAGAAGGAATCGTTCCGGGTGGAGGCATTGCCCTTTTCAACACGACGAAAGGAGATACTTTATCCGATGAGCCCGCCGGAGCCGGAAAAGAAATCAATCTTATCATCAAGAGAGCGGTGGAAGCTCCGCTCAAAGCAATCATTGACAACAGCGGCGAATCTCCGGAAAGCATCATTAAAGAATTGAGAAGCAAAAAATCCGACAAAGAAGGCGACTGGACAGGATTTAACGCCATGAGTAATAAGATTATTAATCTTAAGGAAAGCGGAATCATTGACCCGTTGAAAGTGGTCAAGACCGCTTTTATCAACGCTGTTTCGGTCACGGCCAATTATTTGACCATTGGCGCGGCAATAATCGATTTACCCGAAGAAAAGGATAAATCCGGAATGGGAGGAAATATGCCGATGATGGGAGGGGACTACTAGATTTGAAATAAAAGTTTTTTATTAGTTCGTGATTTCCGAGCGTTAAAAATTCAACTCGTTCATCTACGGAAATTTGCCGCCCTGCTTCCCTTCGTCGCGGGCTCCCGGCAAATTTTCTATTCACTCGCGAATTTTTAGAACGCTCTCCAACATACTCACTAATTAAAAAACTTTTATTTATTATTTAATTGGGGGTAATAAAAACTCCCCACGCTGAGCGCGGGGAGTTTTTGGTTAATCTTTATTTATTTTATTTTTATGATAAAATACAGGTTGAAAGGTCGCTATAAATTCACTAAAAATAATTATGGCTTATTTAACTTTAACAAATATTCTTATTGCCATAGGCATTATTATCGCCTTGTGGCTGATTTTGACTTTTAACGGTCTGGTACGCCGGAGATACCGCGTTCGGGAGGCCTGGTCCGACATTGACGTCCAACTGAAGCGCCGATATGATTTGATTCCCAATCTGATGGAAACGGTCAAGGGATATATGACTCACGAACGGACGGTTTTCGAAAAAGTGACCGCGGCCCGTGCCAAGGCGATGGGCGCCAGTGACAAAGAAGAAAAGGCGGGCGCGGAAAATATGCTCTCGGGCACCCTGAAAACCCTTTTCGCGGTTTCGGAAAACTATCCGGAACTGAAAGCTAATGCCAACTTTTTGGACTTACAAAGGGAACTGGCGGACACGGAAAACAAAATCCAGGCGAGCCGGAGATTTTACAATGGCAATGTAATGGATTACAACACCAAGACGCAAACTTTCCCGACCAATTTGATTGCCGGAATTTTAGGTTTTAAAAAAGAAGAATTTTTCGGACTGGAAAACGAGGCTGAAAAAGAACCCGTACAAATTAAGTTTTAATTGTTGTAGATGTTGTATATGTTGTAATTGTTTTATTTACTCTAAATACTTAAGTGTTTTTGATTAGAATCAATGATGGAAAATATAAAAGTTCAGTACGGGTTTTATAAACTTGACGTTTGGCAACTCGGAATTAAACTGGTAAGCAAGACTTATTTAATAACAAAATATTTTCCTAAGGAAGAAAAGTTTTGTTTAACATCGCAGCTAAGAAGGGCGGCAATTTCCGTGCCTTTAAATATAGCAGAAGGCAGCATTAAGAGAACAAAGAAAAACTTTGCGTCTTTTATAAGAATAGCTCTGGGTTCATTAATGGAAGTAATGACTTGTTTTGAAATTTCGTTAAATCAGAAATATATAAAACAAAAAGAATATGATGAATTTCAAAAATTAATTCAAGAATTATATTTCAAACTAATTTCCTTGGATAAATTTTTAACCAAATAGCCTGATTAACAATTAGAACAATTATAATTAACAAATAGAACAACTATAACAATTATAACAATTATAACATCCCAATGACTTTATATAACCAAAAAAGTTCAAATATCCGGAAGACCTGGCTGCTTGTTTCTTTTTTCCTGATTATCGTTATCGGTATTGGCTGGGTTTTCAGCCGGATTTACGGCGACCCGTCAATTTTGTATCTGGCGGTAATTTTCAGCATTTTGATGAACTTTATCGCTTACTGGTATTCGGATAAAATCGTTCTGAAAATGGCCAAAGCCCGACTCGTGGAGAAAAAAGACATTCCCGAGCTTTACAATATCGTTGAAAATCTCTGTATTGCCGCCGGTTTGCCAATGCCGAAGATTTATTTAATCCGGGAAGCCCAGCCCAACGCTTTTGCCACGGGCAGGAACGCCAAACACGCGGTGGTGGCCGTGACCGAAGGGCTTTTGGAAAAACTGGACCGGAGCGAACTTGAAGGTGTGCTCGCCCATGAATTATCCCATATCGGCAACCGCGATATATTATTGTCAACAATAATCGTTGTTCTGGTGGGTTTTATTTCCATTCTTTCGGATATTTTTTTGCGTTCCAGAATTTTCGGCGGATTCGGTGGTCGTAATAACAGAGATAACGGACGAGCCGGGGCGGTTTTGATGCTGGTTGGTGTGGCTTTGGCGATTCTGGCGCCGATTTCCGCGGTTCTCATCCAGCTGGCGATTTCCCGAAAAAGGGAATTTTTGGCCGACACTTCCGGAGCGCTTTTGACCCGTTATCCTGAGGGATTGGCTTCGGCTCTGGAAAAAATTTCTTCCAGCACCGCTGCAATGAAAGTCGCTAATAACACCACGGCTCATTTATGGCTCGACGACCCGTTCAAAGGCAAAAAGAAAAATTCCTGGTTTCACAAAATGTTTTTGTCTCATCCTCCGGCTGAGGAAAGAATTAGGGCCTTAAGGGGAATGAAAATATGAGTAGATTTGAAAAAATCAAAAAAAAGGAAAATAACGAAAATGAGGTTGCAGAAGAGCTGGAAAGGTTAAAGAATGAAAACGCGGAATTGAAGGCGCTTATTGAACAACTTAAAAAAGACGCGATTCACGACAAGCTTACCGGCTTAAAAACCAGAGACTTTTTAATGACAAAACTGAATGATGACGTCGAGGTTATTTCCGGACCGGAGAGAAAAGCGGAGCGAAGGAAAAAGAAATTTGAAACCTTGAGTGTTTTGTTCTGCGACATCGATTTTTTCAAAGAAGCGAATGATAATCACGGTCATGATTTCGGCGATAAGATTTTGAAAGAGGTAGGGGAACTTCTTGAAGCTAACGTTCGTGAGAGCGATACCGTCTGTCGTTGGGGAGGGGACGAAATGGTAATAAGTTTGTCGGGCGCCAACGAGCGGGAAGCAACCCAAAAAGCCGAACAATTGAGGAAAAAAATTGAGGAACTTGTCGAAAAATACAAGGAAGACCCGGCTTATTCGGATTTTAAAATTTCCTTAAGCATAGGAGTGAGTGAGTTTAAGAACGGACTAAGCGCTGAAGAACTGACGGAAAGGGGAGATAGAGCCATGTATCTGGCAAAAGAGGAGAAGAATTGCGTAAGAACTTATTCGGAGGTTTTGGAAAGAGAGCAAAAGGAATAAATAACGCCATTGGTATAAAGTATTAAGATTCAATAAAATGAATATGGATAATTTTGAAAAAACCGGAAAAAGCGAGAGTAATGAATCTATGAAAAATTTCCAAAAGGAAATTCGGAGACTGCAAGAGAACGAGAAAAACGAAAAAAAAGAAATGGCCAACCGCGATTTGACGGACATCTATCTCGATGAGCTGACGGGGGCCGATTTTGAAATTTGGAAATGGGTAAAGGGATTGGATTCGGAAAATGTCACCAGGGAAGACGTGGAAAAGATTTTAGAATACGGCAATTCGATTGATGCTGAAAAAGAACCGAGTAGGGCCAGATTTAGCCAACTTTTGGGCAATAAAATTAGCAGTTTATTTAACTATCATAAAAAATTAAAAAAGAAGGTAAATTTTTCGGATTTGTTTTTTGAATAATCCGGAGGGGTCGCATAGTGGTCTAGTGCGGTTGCTTGGAGAGCAACTATAGGAGCAATCCTATCGTGGGTTCGAATCCCACCCCCTCCGCCGGGTAAAAGAGAAATCCATGGTATTCCGAAACTTCAGTGTAGGATACCCACCCTCATCGCTACCGTTTTTATTAAATTAAATTATTTATGAAACTAACAGTACTTGGAAGTGGAAGTTGCGTTCCCTCAATAAAAAGGGGCTCGCCGGCGAATTATTTGCAAATCGGGAAGATAAAATCGTTGGTTGATTGCGGTTCGGGAACATTGAGGCAGTTAATGAAGGCGGGATTGGACTATAAAAACATAGACATTGTTTTCCTTACACATTTTCATTCCGACCATATTTCGGATTTGGTCGCTTTTATTCAGGCGTTAAATTTTACGCCGAAATTTAACAGAAAAAAAGATTTGGTTCTGGTTGGTCCTATCGGTTTTAAAGAGTTTTACGAATTACGTTTAAAGCCCGTCTCGGGAACGCCCCGACTGGATACCTATGTGATAAAAATTAAAGAAATAAGGGAAAAATTGGGTTTTAAAAATTTTTCAGTTGAATGTGTAAAAACGATCCATAGCAATGTTAGCATCGCTTATAAATTTACGGAAAAGAATAAGTCTTTAGTTATTTCCGGGGATTGCGGTTATGATGATAAACTTGCGATTTTTTCCAATAAGGCCAATGTGCTTATGTTGGAGTGTTCTTTTCCTGATAATATGGAAACTAAGGGTCATTTGACTCCCAAGGAATGCGGTTTAATTGCCCAAAAAGCAAAAGCCAGAAAATTAATACTTACTCATTTATATCCGACTTCGCCCGAAAAAATTCGGTTAAATCAGGCGAAGAAAATTTTTAAAAACACGATTCTCGCGGAGGATTTTATGGAAATTGAGATTTGAGAAACCGCCGGGCAAGAAAAAACCATACGATTAAACACCCGCCCGCATGGACTTCGCCAGTGCGATGTCGGGCAGGTATGTTTTTACATATGTATTTTGGTATATGAATTTATGTTGAGGAGAAAAACTCTGAAAAATAATACGTATAAACTGGAATATCCAATGGTTTTGGTAGATACCGAATATACGGCTTTCGGCAGGAGTTTGAAGACGGCTTGGACAAAACCTTGTCATCATAAGGAAATCGTACAAATCGCAGCGATAAAAATAAACGAAAACAGAAAAGAGATTGATTCTTTAAATATAATTGTCAAACCGAGAATTAATCCAAAATTGTCCCTAAGATTTATTTCCCTTACGGGAATCAAACAGGAAGTGGTGGATGAGAAAGGAATTTCTTTTGCTGATGCGCTTGAAAAATTCATCAATTTCACAAAAGGATACAATATTTGTACTTATGACCGAGATTATTTAGTATTTAAAGGCAATTGCAGACTAAACGACATTCATTTTCCTTTTGAGAAGTCGCCTTTTGTACGCGTATGCGAAACTTTGCATAAGTGGAATATAGATAAAGACGCTTACTCGAGCGGGACGTTGTATAAAGCCGTTGGAGTAAAAATGAAAGGACATGTTCATAATGCATTACATGATGTTAGGAGTATGGCGGTAGCATTGAAAAAGTTAATACCAAGAAAGAAGAAACATTAATTTGCCGCCTGTTGGAATATGAAGAAATCAAAACTCGGTTATTTTCTTGCGGTTCTTTTCGCGGCTTTCGCGGCTTTTTCATTTTTCATTTTTTACGCTTTTTCATCCCCGAAAAGTTCTTCCAATGATAAATCCCGTGTTCGTGTTGGTTCCGTGGAAATTCCGGTGGAAATTGCCAAAGATTTAAGCAGTAGGATAAGGGGACTTTCCGGCCGGGCATCGCTTGATTTCCAATCCGGCATGCTTTTCGTTTTTGGAAAACCCGATTTTCAGCGTTTTTGGATGCCGAAGATGAATTTCCCCATAGACATCATTTGGATTAACGACAATGCGGTGGTAGACATAACCCCCGATGTTTCCAATGAGTTTGACCCGTTTAGTCCCGCAATTTACGCGCCGTCCCGGCCGGCGCAGTATGTTTTAGAAGTCAATGCCGGCTTTGCGAAAAAGAAAAACATTGAAATTGGCAGTCCGGTTTCATTTATTGACATTTAATAAAGAGTATTGCCAAATATGGATTTTTGAGTTATAATGTAAATAATATGAAAATGGAAAATTGTGAACAATTCAATGTCCCCAGAGTTACCATTGATACCAAGGGACACGAAAAGGAAAGACAGGAACGAGAAAAAGAAAAACAAATGGAAATGTTCCGCCATGAAATTTGTTTAATTCAAGAAGAAATTAGTAAGGAAAAAAACAGAACCGGCAAAAACAGAGAAGGCATGAACGGCTGTTTTTTAAGAGGACAGGAGATTTTAGAAGTTGACCCGGAAGATTTGACAAAAGAAGATATGATAATACATAAAGAACTTAAGGCTTTCAAGGCAGGAAAAATTAAGATTGATGAATTTGAGAAAAAACTTAATGACCGCAGGAATTCGGTAAATAAAAAGACTAACGGTAAAATTAAAAACAATCAACCTCTCAGTCCTTCTGAGACCAGCATTATAAAATTTTTGGGTTGGGCCGGGAACAGGGCAGTGTGCGAAAGCGTTAATAGAAAATATTCACATAAAATTAAAAATTGCGAATAAATTATGAAAAAGACCGACAATTTCAAAAAGAAGGCCATTGCCCTTCATAAACTCCACCGGGGCAAACTGGAAACGATTTCCAAGATACCATTGAAGAGATTGAAAGAGCTCTCGCTCGTTTATACTCCGGGCGTCGGGGCAATAAGTTCCTTGATTGCCAAAAACAAGAAGCACGTCAGAAAATTCACTTTCAAGGGAAACAGCGTGGCCGTTGTTTCCGACGGTTCGGCGGTTTTGGGATTGGGAAATATTGGAGCGGAAGCGGCCCTGCCGGTAATGGAAGGAAAATGCGTGATTTTCAAGGAATTCGCCGACATTGACGCCGTGCCTTTGGTTTTGAATACCCAGGACGCGGAGGAAATAATCGAAACCGTAAAAGCGGTCGCTCCCACTTTCGGCGGAATCAATCTGGAAGATATTTCCGCTCCCCGCTGTTTTGAAATTGAAGACCGCCTCAAAAAGGAACTGGACATTCCGGTTATGCACGATGACCAGCACGGTACGGCCATCGTGGTTCTGGCCGCTTTGGTTAACGCCGCCAAAGTAGTTAAAAAGAAATTTACCGGACTGAAAATCGTCGTCAGCGGAGCCGGCCCGGCCGGCACGGCGGTAGCCAAACTTTTGCTCAAAGCGGGAATAAAAGACATTGTGCTCGTTGACAGTAAGGGAATTATATCGGCCAAGCGCAAGGATATTCCGAAATATAAAAAAGAACTGGCCCGTCTGACCAATCCGGGAAAACTGTCCGGTGAATTCGTGAACGCCATCAAGGGAGCGGACGTTTTCATCGGCTTATCGCGGGGAAACGTGTTTTTCCCGACCGACATCAAGATGATGGCGGAATCGCCGATTGTTTTCGCCATGGCAAACCCGATTCCGGAAATCATGCCTTATCTGGCGATAAAAGCCGGCGCGGCCGTGGTGGCGACCGGTCGGAGCGATTTTCCCAATCAAATCAATAACGCCCTGATTTTTCCGGGAATATTCAGGGGCGCCCTTGATAAGGAAATTCGTCACATTACCGATGAGATGAAGCTGGAGGCGGCTTTCGCTCTGGCGCGTTTGGTTAAAAAACCTAATCCCGACAAAATTATTCCTTCAATTTTCGATAAAAGGGTGGTTAAAGCCATTGCTTCGGCTATCAGGAGAAAAACGTAGAACATGTAGCATGAAACACGCAATTCAACCTGTTGAGCCGCCTGCCTGCCGGCAGGCAGGGCAGGCAGGTTTAAAATTCTACGAAAAAGAAATTGTTTTCTCGGGTGAAATAAAAACCTCCCAAATTGGTTCTGTAATAAAAATTGGAAATTCCTTCAAAAAGAGTATATTTATTCATCGGTGACCGGTCGTCAATTTCAATAAAATCCACTTTTTCGTTTCCGCCGGAATCCAGATAGTCAACGAACAAATGAGAAGAATTTTCATACCAGAAGATATTTTTTACCGGAAGCCCTTCGTAGAAATTTAATTCAATGATTTCTCCGGCTTTCTTTCTAATGCCCCACTGGAAATCTTCCCAAAAATAAACGTTTAGTTTGCCGTCTTCGTCCAAAAAGGCGATTTTTTTGTTATCAGGGGAAAAAATAAATCTTTCGGCTGAATGGGCTATTTCTTTGAAATCCCGGCTTGCCCGGTCAAAGACATAAAGCCCGCCGCCATCGGCCAGAAAGGCGATTTTATTATTTGAGGCGCTGATGGCTAACGGCTTTTGATCGGTTAATCCTTCCGGAAAATCAACGTTGAAGTTGTCAACTTTTACGGTTAAATTAAAAGAAGCCAAATTGTAAGTTTCAGTTTTTAATTCCGGATTTTGAACTTCTTTAATATAATAGATATTGGAATCTTTGATCGTCCAGGTAAGAACGGGCTCTTTGATGATGGTTTCCAGTTTGAGGCGGCTGGTGTCCAGAAGATAAAGGAATTCATTTTTATCTTCGATGATTAGCCTGCCGGATTCAATGGGATGAAAATCAATTTCTTCGATGTCCGTTTTTTGAAGATTATTTAAGACAACGTTGATATTGAGAGCTTTAGAAAGGTTATTCAATTCATAAAGATAATAAATTTCGGTTTTTGAATCCTGAACGATAATTTTGAGACCGTCTTTGCTCCATTGGATGAATTTATCGCCCTTCAGTTTTATCGGCGAAGAAAGGGATTCCTGAAAATAATAAAGCTCTCCACCGGAATTAAAAACGATTTTTTGCCGGGAATTTGCCTGAAAGGAATCAACGGGCTTGGTAATGGAAACGGCTTTTTTTTCAAATTCTTCCGGAATCATTACTGTCCCTGGAATTTCCGTTACCATGCCGGATTCGACGGAGATTTCCTTGTTCCAATCCAGATAGCCGTCCTTGGCAATTTCAATTTTATAGTCGCCCGGTGAGAAGTTATTAATCAGGGTGCCGCTTTGGATTAATCCCGATTTATCCTGAAAAATTTTTCCATCTATTTTTATTATTACCCCTTTGGGTTTGGTTTCGATGAAGATGGCTCCGGTTCTTTGAAATGAAATCAGGGAATTTTCCACGGTTATTCGCCAGCCCAGAGAATAAAAAACCACCCCGAGACCGGTGATAATGAAAAGAATCGTAAAAATATAGAATAAAAAACGGCGGTTTCCGGAAGTCATACGATTGGGCTTTAAAAATTTTTGGCTTATTTAAGTATAATCAATAAGTTGATTTTTTCAATGAAAACCTTTATTATTCCAATTGAATAAAAAAACAATATGGCCAAATTTGTCATTCAAGGCGGAAAGCCGTTAAAAGGGGAAATTAGCGTTTCCGGCTCAAAAAATGCCGCTTTAAAAATTTTTCCGGCGGCTCTTTTAACCGAAGAAGCCATTAAAATTTCCAACGTTCCGGAAATAGAAGACGTTTCCCGGGCCAGGGAAATGCTTTCATTTTTGGGCCACGACGCGAGAAAAATAAGAACCGGAATTTTTGAAATTAAATCCTCCGCCAAAGGCGGAAAACAAAAATGTTTTGATTTGCCCGCCAACTTAGTAAATAAATTCAGGGCTTCAATCATGTTCGTCGGGCCGATGCTGGTAAGCTGCGGAAAAGTCAGGTTTCCCCATCCCGGCGGCTGCGTTATTGGCGCCGGAGTCAGACCGATTGACTTGTTTTTAAACGGGTTTCAAAAAATGGGCGCTAAAATTAAGGCATCGGGGAAACATTATTTTTTAACCGCTCCGAAACTCAAAGGAGCAACCTTTTTCTTTCCCAAGGTTAGCGTTACCGCGACCGAAAGCTTAATGATGACCGCCTGTCTGGCTGAAGGAGAAACGGTTTTGAAAAACTGCGCCATGGAGCCGGAAATCGTCGCTTTGGCGGATTATCTTAACGGCTGTGGCGCTAAAATAGAGGGAGCCGGAACTTCTACGATTAAAATCGGAGGAATTAAAAAGTTAAGAGGGGGGAAATATGAAATCATTCCCGACAGGATTGAAACCGGGACTTTTGCCATGCTTGCGGCGGCCTCCAACAGCGGCGAAATTTCAATAAAAAACTGCAACCCGGGGCACTTGGAAGCGGTCTGGGCTTTGTTTGACAAAATAAGAGTGAATTATTCATTGGGTAAAAACAGCGTCAGAATAAGGCCCTCAAAAAAATTATTGGCTTGCGATGTTACCACTCACGAATATCCGGGATTTGCCACGGACCTTCAATCTCCTTATACTGTATTAATGACTCAGGCCCGCGGTTCCAGTTTGATTCATGAAACTATTTACGACCGCCGCCTGCTGTTTACCGATATGTTGACCCAGATGGGAGCCGATATCATTATGGCCGACCCCCATCGGGTGGTGGTTAACGGACCCGTTCAGCTTCACGGCCGGAAATTGGTAAGTCCTGATTTGCGCGCCGGGGTATCCCTTATAATCGCCGCCTTAATTGCCCGCGGAAAAACCGAGATTGACAACATTTACCAGATTGACAGGGGATATGAAAAGTTAGATGAGCGTTTGAGGAATTTAGGAGCGGACATAAGAAGGCTGGTCTAAAAATTTGAGCCGAAGGCGAAAAATTTTTAATTACCAACTTCATTACCCCGCCCTTTCTTATAAACTGTTTAAATACAATGATTATCCGATTCCATTTTTACAGAAGAGAATTAAAAAATATTTAATAACCCAGAAGGGGCGGGGTGCTGAATTTTTCAACCACTCGCTCCGCTCATGGGAAAAATTCACATGTTTACGCGTAAAATTGGCATTGATTTGGGAACGACGAATACCATCGTCTTCGTGCCGGGACGGGGATTTATTATTAATGAACCGACGATTGTCGCCTTGAGTTTGCCCGATAATTCGGTTTTGGCGGTGGGCAGGGAGGCGAAAGAAATGGTGGGCCGGACCCCGGCCGACATTGTTCCTTATAAGCCCTTGAAAGACGGGGTTATCGCTGATTATTACATTACCAAGGCAATGCTGAAATATTTCATTTCCAAGGCCTGCGGCAGCCTGAATATTTTCAAGCCGGACGTGGTAATCTCCGTGCCGGCCGGTATCACCCAGACCGAACGCCGGGCCGTTATAAACGCCGCCCGGGAGGCCGGCGCCCGGGAAGCTCACGTGGTCAGAGAACCGATACTGGCCGCTTTGGGAGCTGACATTCCCATTAATTCCTCTTCCGGGAACATGATCGTCAATATCGGGGGCGGCACTTCCGAGGTGGCGGTGGTGGCCTTGGGAGGTATTGTTTCCTGGGCATCTTTAAGGGTTGCCGGCAATAAATTCGACCAGTCGATAATGGATTACATTAAAAAGAAGTATTCGCTTTCAATAGGCGAGCAGACCGCCGAAACGATAAAAATTGAAATCGGAGCCGCTCTTTCTTCCAGGCGCAAGTTGGAATTTTCAATAAGAGGGAGGGATTTGGTTTCCGGCCTGCCCAGAAATTTGACGATTAATTCCAATGAAATGGCTGAGGCTCTGAATTCTTATCTTGTTGACGTGGCTTCGGCCGTAAAAAACGTTTTTAATGAAACGCCACCCGAGCTGGTGGCGGACGTCATGGAAAAAGGAATAATTCTTTCCGGCGGCGGAGCCCAACTGACTCATTTGCCGGAATTCTTTAAGGGGACTTTGGGGGTGAATGCTTACGTGGCCGAAGAACCTCTTTTCTGCGTTGCCAAAGGCGCCGGCCTAATATTAACCCACTTGGATATTTACAAAAGAACGCTGCTGGACAAAAGATAAAGCAAAGTCAAAAATCAAAATTACAAGTCAAAATTCAAAATTATCAAATTGATACTTAAATAAACTTTTAACTTTTGAATTGAACTTTTGACTTAAACCCTCCGGGGACCTGCTTCGCATAACTGCATTTTGACTTTTGATTTTACTGATATATTAATGACTAATTATCAAGAACTCATAAATGACTTTAAGGAATTAGTTTTACAAAACCAGTTATCTCACGCTTATCTTTTTTTTGGTGGCGACGAAAGAAGTTGTGAGGATAAATTCGATTTTGCCAATTCCCTGGCTAATTTTTTGGAAAACGGAATTTTCGGGGAGCCGGTTAAACTATTAACGGAAACTCTGATTGTTTTGCCGAACGATGAAATTCCGGCAAAAAAAGGAAGCATTGGCATTGACGAAATCAGGTTTTTAAAGTATTTTCTCTGGCAGAGGCCGGTAAATTCTTCACGGAGAATAACCATTGTCAAAGACGCCGGGGCATTAACCTTGGAAGCCCAGCATGCGGCTTTGAAAATAGTGGAAGAGCCGCCGGAATCGGCTTTGATTATTTTTATTGCCAATAGTGAAGACAGTTTGCTTCCGACGTTAAAGTCCCGTCTTCAAAGAATTTATTTTCCGGTTTCATCCGTCATGGAAAAAGGAGAGAAACGGACGGATAAAGAAAAAGAAGTTGCGCGATTGGTCAATCAACTTCAAGAATCTCCTTTGAGCGATGAGGAAGTAGACCGATTGTTTGAAAATCTGATCGATAACTTCGGAAAAGAACCAATAAAAAATTCCCGCCGGCTGAAACAAACCCTGAAATATTTAACTTTAATGAAACGGTTTAACGTCAATAAGCGCCTGCAATTAAAAGCTTTAATTTCTGAAATATACTAAATTTTTATGGGGAAAGGACTTGGTTTCATAGTCGTTATTTTAATTTGGGGAGGACTGATTTTCTTCCTTTTTAATACTCCGCTTTTATCGGAACTCAGCGGGGGTGATTTTTTTGGCTCCGGCCTTTTGAGTTTTAACGGGGTTTTAAGCGAACAAAAGGGAATTATTGACGTTTTGGGAGGTTCTCAGGGCGCCACGGTTCATTTCAGCAAAAAAATAGACATTTGGGACATTGAAGTTTCTCCTGAAGATTCAAATCTTATTTTTGCCGCTTCCAACTCCGGATTGTTTATCAGTCGGGACGCCGGTTTGAATTGGTATAATTTTTCGGACGTGGAGCATAAAATAAATTCCAACGGCGCGATTTATAAAATATTGTTTAATAATCTTAAAGGAAATTCTTCGGAAAAATTCCTTTCCGTTTTTCGGAACGACAAAGGGATTATTTACGAGAGCCGGGACAATTTTTTCTCTTTGGAAAAAATTTTTGAGATAGACAAAGAGGCAATTTATGATTTTGAAACCGACGGTAACGATCTTTATCTTGGTTTGTCGGACGGCCGATTACTTATTCTTTCTTTGGCAAATAATGAAATACGGGTCTTAAACACTTTCGATTCGGCCATTAGCGGCCTGGAAATAATTCCGAAAAAAGAATTAATTTACCTTACGCTTAAGTCGGGCGGATTTTTTTTGAGCAGGGACATGGGCCAGTCATTTGTCCGTTTGGAATTTTTGGACGACTATCGGGGAGCGGATAAGGTTAATGATTTTTGGGTTGGAGGTTCCGATGCCTCCTTGGTTTACGCGGCCACTGATTACGGGTTAATCCGGTCCTTTAATGCCGGCAATACATGGCAGGTTTTCAAATCCCTGCCCAGCGAAGAGAAGAAAACTTCCGCTTTGGCGGTTAAAGAAGATTCGGGGGAGATTTTTGTTTCTTCAAATGGTAAAATATATCAGAGTCAGGATTTCGGTTCAAACTGGCGGACGGTAGAGAATGGCTTCAAGAACAGGGAAATTTCAATAATTAAATTAATAGACGGTAAAATTATCGCCGGAAGCAGAAAAAATTAAAATAATGCCAATAATGCGAACGGTTGCGAATGACGCGAATACCGCGAATGATATTTGTAACATTTGCATAAATTCGTAGATTGGCATTATGAGCGTAAGCTATGGATATCTTAAAAAACCTGGAAAATAAAATAACCGAAGCCGTAAAACATTTCAAGGAACAATTATCCGGGATTCGCGGCGGTCGGCCTAATTCAAAACTGGTTGAAGATATTTTCGTGGATTATTTCGGTCAGAAACTGGTAATTAAACAACTGGGTTCAATCAGTATCGTTCCGCCGCGGGAAATCCAAATTTCGGTCTGGGACAAAAACGCCGCCCCTTTGGTTTTAAAAGCGATTGAGGCCTCAAATCTTAACGTCGGTGTTTCGGTTGAAGGTAATCTGGTGAGAATTAATTTGCCTCCACTTTCAGGAGAACGGCGACAGGAGTTGGTTAAGATTGCCAAGAAAGAGGCGGAGGAAATCAAGGTCAGGATTCGCAACAATCGCGATGAAATCAACAAGGAAATAAGCCGCCAGCTTGATAAGAAGGGAATTACCGAGGACGATAAATTCAAATTGAAAGAGAAAGTTCAGGAAGAAATTGACAAAGCCAACAAGGAAATTGAGGGAATTTTAGAGGAGAAAGTAAGGGAAATAGAGGAATAAATACATGCCGGCTTTTGTTTGAAAAAAGACGCGGTCAATTTTCCCAGCGAGAAAATTGCCGCTTGACTCTCGGCTTCGCTCTTCCGACTATAGTCGGGAACCGTGCCCGCTCAGCCTCCGAGACACTTTTTTTCAAATAAAAGCCGATAGAATGGATTTGTAATACAGTTAGATAAAAATTATTTCGCAGTGAGTATGTTGAAGAGTGTTCTAAAAATTCGCGAGTGAACAGGAAATTTGCCGGGAGCCCGCGACGAAGGGAAGCAGGGCGGCAAATTTCCGTAGATGAACGAGTTGAATTTTTAACGCTCGGAAATCACGAACGAGAAATAATTTTATCTTTTACTATTATATGTTTATAGCAATCATCGCCATAATAATTTTTCTTTCGCTTTTCATTCTTATCCACGAGTTCGGGCATTTTTGGTTTGCCAAGAAGTTCGGGCTTCTGGTTGAAGAATTCGGCTTCGGTTTGCCGCCGAGAATTTGGGGAAAGAAAATAGGTGAAACGATTTACAGCATTAATGCTTTGCCCTTCGGCGGTTTCGTGAAAATTTACGGAGAGAACAAAGAAGACATGGACCTAAAGGTCAAAACACGCGTGAATGACCCGAAGAGGAGTTTTTCCGGCCTGCCGATAACTAAACGCGCCGTAATTCTGGCCGCCGGCGTTTTTATGAACTTTTTGCTCGGTTGGCTATTGGTGTCCATTATTTTTTTCATCGGCGTTCCCCAAAGCGTGGTGGTGATGCAGGTGGAAGCGGACAGTCCGGCGGCGGAAATCGGTTTATTGCCAGGAGACAAAATTGCCGCTTTGGAAGCGGGCTCGGATGTTTTGGAAGGGGAAATAACTTCCGATAAATTCATTGAATTCCTGAACCGACATCAGGGGCAAGAAGTCATTTTAAAAATTGAACGCGGAGGCCAGATTGAAGAATTTAAAACTTCGCCGAGGGTTAATCCGCCCGAGGGAGAGGGGGCTTTGGGTGTTGGGATAGTCGAAAGCGGAATACCCAAAATGAATCCGTTTTCCGGCCTTTGGCAAGGATTAAAAACTTCCGTTGAAATCGTTGTGACGGTTTTCGTGACCATTTTCAATCTCATTGCCAAGATTTTCATAGGTCAGGCAAACCTGGAGGGGGTTTCCGGACCGGTCGGGATAGTCAAGCTTACCGCCGAAGCCGGCCGAATGGGATTCATTTACCTGCTTCAGCTATTGGCCTTGGTTTCCTTGAATCTGGTAGCCATCAATCTTATGCCTTTTCCGGCAATTGACGGCGGCCGACTGCTTTTTCTCCTGATTGAAAAAATCAAGGGTTCTCCTTTGCCGGTGAAATTCGAAAGATACGCCAATGCCGTCGGATTCGTTTTGTTGTTGCTTTTAATGGCGATTATTACGATTAAGGATATAATCGCTTAAGGTTTTTAGTATCCGGCGTTTACCCATTATTATTTTGACCACTGAGCTTTTTTTGTTTAAAATTAAAGTAATGAAATTTTCCAGATATTTTTTAAAAACTTCCAAAACTTTTTCGGAAGATAAAATCGTTTCGGCAAAACTTCTTAAACGGGGTGGATTTATACGTGAGTCCGCCGCCGGCCGTTATTATTTTCTACCGATTGGCCAGCGCGTTCGGCAAAAGATAATGACTGTTATTAAAAAAGAAATGGATGCCGCCGGCTATTGTGAGATGTCAACGCCAGTCTTGCATCCTTTGGAATTATGGAGAGAAACGAATAGAACTAATACGGCCAGCTTCGAATTGATGAAAGTTAAAGATAGAAGGGGCGCGGAGTTCGCCTTGGGAGGGACAGCGGAAGAAATGTTCGTTGATTTAATGCGAAAATTTAAAATAAGTTACCGGGATTTACCCGTTCTCCTTTACCAATTTTCGCCGAAATTTCGTGATGAATTGCGCGCCCGAGGAGGTTTGCTTCGTGTCCACGAATTCATAATGAAGGACGGATATTCTTTCCATAGGGACGAGGATAATTTTAAGGTTGAGTACGAGAAAATGAAAAATGTTTATTCCAGGATATTTGACCGCTTTGGTCTTAAAACTGAAATAGTAGAATCGGACAACGGCTACATAGGAGGGGAATATTGTCATGAGTTTATAGTGGAATCCGATTCCGGCGAAAGCAAATATTTCGTCGCGGAAAAAGGAGATTATGCCGCCCATGAAGACGTTGCCGTTTTTAAAAAAGAAGTAAAAAACGGAGATGAAAAGCAAAAAGAGCTTAAAGAAGTTAATGCTAAGCGCGGTCCGACAATGGAGGACGGCGTTAAGCTTCATAAATTGCCTTTATGGCAACAGATAAAGGACGTATTTTTTGTGGATGAAAAAGAGAGATTTATTCTGGCTATTATAAGAGGAGACCTTGAGGTTAATGAAGTAAAGTTAAGGGCTTTGTCAGGTGCCCTTGATTTGCGGCATGCCACGGAAGAGGAAATAAAGAAAAAGCTTAATTCCGAGCCGGGATTTATTTCTCCGGTGGGAATAAAAGAAAATCTGGACAAGAAAATTAAGCTTATCATTATTGCCGACGATTCTTTACGGACTATTGCCAATGCTTATGGCGGGGCTAATAAAAAGAACCGGGATTTACTCAATATAAATATAGATAGGGATTACACTCCGGATATTGAAGGGGATATTGCTTTGGTGAAAGCAGGATACGTAGGTTTGGACGGCGCGAAATTATTTGAAAAACGCGGAATCGAGGTCGGTAATATTTTTCAGCTCGGCTTTCATTATTCCAACAAGATGAAGGGCGCGGTATATACCGACGTTGACGGGAAAGAAAAGTCGTTTTATATGGGTTGTTATGGAATAGGCATCGGGCGTACGATGGCGGCCATAGTTGAAAAACATAATGATGAAAACGGAATTGTCTGGCCGGCTGCAGCCGCTCCCTTTGCTGTTCATTTGATTAATTTGAAAAAAGAAGAGAATGAAGCGGAAAAACTCTATCTCTCTTTACAAAAATCCGGCATTGAGGTAATATATGACGACCGCGAGGAAATAAACGCGGGCGAAAAATTCGCCGATGCCGACTTGCTCGGTATTCCTTATAGGTTGATAATCAGCGAAAAAACCGGAGACAAGATTGAAGTGAAAAAACGCAATGAGAAAAAAGTAAAGTTAGTTGACGAAAAAGAGTTGGTAAAAATCATAGGGTATGCGGCGCGCAACATAAAGCATAAAATATAAGACAAAGATAATACGTCTTTTTTGCTATATGCTACATGCTTCAGGTTATATGTTTTTGGATTATTTCATTAAAGACATAGGGATAGATTTGGGAACGGCCAATTCTTTGGTTTATTTAAAAGATGAGGGAATTGTTCTTAATGAACCTTCAATAGCCGCGATAAATAATAAAACCGGCCAGGTGTTGGCTATTGGCGAAGAGGCAAAAAAAATGGTGGGCCGGACTCCGGTCCATATTTCGGTTATCAAGCCCTTGGTTAATGCCGTAATTTCCGATTTTGAAATTACTCAGGAAATCCTCCGTCATTTTATGAAGAAAGTGAAAAATAACGGAATTTTCAACTATTGCCGGGTAGTTATCGGTATTCCCACGAATCTGACTGAAGTGGAAAGGAAATCGGTTGAGGACGCGGCTTTTTCCGCCGGCGCGGCCAAGGCCTACCTTATTGAAGAACCGATCGCCGCCGCCCTGGGGGCCAGACTGCCGATTGACGAACCGACGGCCAGTATGGTGGTTGATATCGGAGGCGGAACCACTGAAATTGCCGTTATTTCAATGGGCGGAATAGTAATTTCCAAAAGCTTGAAAGTTGCCGGGGATAAGTTTAATGAAGATATCATCAGGTTTATCCGCGATGAATTTAAGCTGCTTATCGGAGAGCCAACCGCCGAAGAGCTGAAAATAGTCATCGGCTCAGCGGTTCCCCTTGACGAAAAATTGGATTTGGCAATTCAGGGCCGGGATATGTCAACCGGCTTGCCCAAAGAAATCGTCGTTAAGGGTAATCAGATAAGAATGGCTATTGCCCGTTCTTTGCGTTCAATTATTGATTCCGTCAAGGAAACCATTGAAGCCACTCCGCCGGAATTGGTGGGCGACATACTGAAAACGGGTATCCACCTTTGCGGAGGGGGAAGTTTATTAAAAGGAATAGACCAGCTGATAGAAAAAGAAATTTCAGTCAAAGCGGCCGTTATTGACGATGCTTTGACCTGTGTAGTCAGGGGAACGGGAGTGGCAATTGAAGACATTAAAGGACATTCGCGGTTTTTCGCAAATGTTTTAAAACCGATAGAGATTAATATATAAAGGAGTTGGTTGAAAAATTCAAGCCAAAGGCGTAGAATTTTTCAGTATCAAACCTTTAACCCAGCCCATATTTTACGAAACAATTTTTTATGAGTTATTTATTTCAAGACCAAATGAACAATAACTCCTAAAAAATTGC
>CAYZYY010000005.1:0-4291 GCA_964482855.1 uncultured Candidatus Saccharibacteria bacterium
GGAAGAACTATTACGGTTAACGAAGCCCGTCCTCAAGAACCAAGATCCGACCGCGGCGGTTTTAAGCGCGGTGGTTACTAAAAACCAATCAGTTGGAACTTAATTACAACTAACAATAAAAACGCGGCCCCCTCTGGGCCGCGTTTTTTTGTATAAATATAGACGTTTGGAAATTTGAGTGGTAAAATGAATTTATGAGGATAAATAATTTTTTTAAGCTGGTTATAGCCGTAATAATTTGTGAACTGGCGGGCGTAATCGGTTCGGTGTTTACGGTGTCGGCGATTCCCGCGTGGTATAACGGACTCGTTAAACCGGCATTGAATCCTCCGAATTGGATGTTCGGGCCGGTCTGGACAACGCTGTATTTTTTGATGGGCATTTCGCTTTTTCTAATATGGTCCTCCTACGCTGAAGCTTCGGAAGGACAAGTAAAGAAAAAGATAAAAACCGCACTGATTATTTTTGCTGCCCAGATTTTTTTGAACGCGATTTGGTCAATCATATTTTTCGGCCTGCACAACCCTTTTTGGGCACTGATTGACATTATTCTGCTCTGGCTGGCGATTATTTTCACAATAATTTATTTTTACAAAATCTCCCGTCCAGCGGCCTGGCTTCTTTTACCTTATATTCTTTGGGTGAGCTTCGCCGCTTATTTAAATTATTCAATCTGGCTTCTTAATTGAAAACATTATGAACTGGTTAATTTTCGCTTTTCTTTCTTCAATAATGGCGGCCTTGGTGGCGATTTTCGCCAAGATGGGTTTAAAGGGGGTTGACACTACATTGGCAACCACCATTCGGGCGATTATTATGGCGGCTTTCTTGGTAATAGTCAGTTTTTCTTTGAAGAAATTTAACAGTTTCTCTTTGAAAGCTTTTCATTCAATTGACTGGTTACTGATTGTTTTGGCCGGCATTGCCGGCGCCCTTTCCTGGCTTTTTTACTTTTTCGCCCTGAAAAACGGCCCGGCAACCAAAGTCGTGGTCATTGACCGGTTAAGTCTGGTTTTCGTGGTGATTTTAGCCGCTTTTTTTCTGGGTGAGCATTTTGGCTGGAAAACGGCTGTCGGCGCGATTTTGATGATAATCGGCGCCATTGCCATAGTTTTGAAATAAATTTATTTTGAGAAAAAACTTAACTTGTGTTAAAATTACCCAGAGGCGCGAAAATTAATGAATCCAAATATAGTTATGGCAAAAGAAAATTTTTACATTCTTCCGGATTTGCCTTACGGATACAAAGACCTGGAACCCCACATATCCGAAGAGCTGTTGAAACTTCATCACGACAAACATCATCAGGCATACGTTAACGCGGCCAATACGGGGCTTGAAAAACTGGACAAGGCCCGGGAAGAGGGAAGCGAGCTGGATATGAAATCAGTTTTAAAAACTCTCTCTTTTAATATTGGCGGACACCTGCTCCATTCTTTGTTCTGGAATAATATGTCTCCCAAGGGCGGCGGCGAGCCGGTTGGAGAACTTGGCGAAGCGATTAAGAAAGAATTCGGCGGTTTCGAAAGATTCAAAAAAGAATTCAGCCAGGTAGCCGAAAGCGTTGAAGGTTCGGGTTGGGCCGCTTTGACTTATTGCCAGCAAACCAAGAGACCGCTTATCGCGCAAATAGAAAAACACAACGTCAATGTTTATCCGGCGTTCAATATCGTATTGGTTTTGGACGTTTGGGAGCATGCTTACTATCTTGATTATAAAAACAAAAGGGGCGATTTCATTAATGCTTTTTGGAACGTCGTCAACTGGGAGGAGGCGAACAAGAGGCTTTAAAAATTATGCTGTCACAAATTCCGATTAATCTCGGTAAAATAAAAAAAGAGGATTTGGACAAGGAAATATTGAGAGCCGGCATAGTGGCCGAATTGGACGCCATCAATCTTTACGAGCAGCTCGCGGCTTTGACCGAAAATGATGACATCAGGAAAATTCTTCTGGACATAGCCAAGGAAGAAAAAACCCACGTCGGGGAATTCCAGACCTTGCTGTTAAAAGAAGACCCGGAACAGGCCAAGGAACTGGAAGAAGGAAAAAAGGAAGTTGAAGAAGAACTTTCAGAATAAATTTATATGAAGGCGTCGCGGAAAAAGCCGGAAAAATTCTGGTCAGGCGAGGTAGCGAAGAAAAGCAATGCTTTGGATTTGGAAGCCGGCGTTTTTACATGGGATAATCCGAAGAAAATAGCGCTTTCCCTGAAACGTTCGGCCAAGAAAAGCGACCGGCGGAAGGGAACGGTTTATCAGTCCGCGATGTCGATGTTGAATTTTTACGTTAACCGGACGGGCAGAAACCTGCCGCCGGCCGGGAAAAAGCTTCTTCAAAGGGCGAAAAGCGAATTGCAAAAACTTTTTTAATCCATTAATATGAAAACATATGAAAATAAGAAACGTAAAACTGAGTAAAAGCCAAGTAGTCATCGTTTTTATTATATTCTTTTCCTTCTTTTTTGCCGTTTTCTTTTATTCTTCAGTGCCGGACAGGATGGCTTCCCATTGGAATTTTAAAGGGCAAGTTGACGGCTATATGTCCAGATTTTGGGGATTGTTTCTGATGCCCATGATAATACTCGCGGTTTCCCTTCTTTTCCTGCTGATTCCCAAGATAGACCCGTTAAAAGCAAACATCCAAAAATTCAGGAAATATTTCGACGGCTTCATAATTATCGTTCTTTCGTTTTTATTTTATCTTTTTCTTTTGACGATTTCCTGGAATCTCAGTTTTCAATTCAACATTAACCGGATTTTACCCCCGGCTTTGGCCGTCCTGCTTTTCTATTCCGGCATTTTGATTGAAAACGCGAAGAGGAATTGGTTTATCGGCATCAGGACGCCGTGGACCATGAGCAATGAAAAGGTCTGGGAAAAAACCCACAAACTGGGAGGAAGATTGTTTAAGATTGCGGCGCTTATTTCCCTGGTTGGAATATTTTTCTCGGATTACGCGTTATACTTCGTGGTAATTCCGGCGATTTCGTTCGCTCTCTATACGGTTGTTTATTCTTATTTTGCCTACCAAAAAGAAATTAAGAACGCGAAATAGGGAGTCAAATTACTTAAGATAACGTTTCAAATTCGGGGCGGCTGAAACAACCGTCCTGATTTTGTATAATAAATTCGTTAATCATGGATTCCGACAATCAAATTATAGAGGCCTATTTGGCCGGCGACGAAAAATCGCTGGAAATTTTAATCAACCGCTATCTTAAACAGATTTACGGTTTCGTTTACCAATACGTTAATAACAGGCAGGAGGCGGAGGACATTACCCAGGAGGTATTCGTAAAAGTTTGGCGTAATGTCAAAAAGCCCGTATTTGGTTTTTCAAGGGGATTTAATCCCAAGAAGGGGAAGTTTAAAACATGGCTTTTTACCATCGCCAAAAATACCTCGCTTGATTTTTTAAAGAAGAAAAAACCTTTGTTGTTTTCGGAGTTTGAAAACGAAAAAGGCGTGAACGTTCTTGTCGAAACCCTCAGCGATGAATCCCCTTTGCCTGAGGAAATTACCGGAGAAAAAGAAGCCCGTCAGGCGCTTGATTCGGTAATTAAAAATCTACCGCCGAAATACCGGTTAATTTTATCGCTCCGCCGCAATAACGACTTTTCTTTCCGGGAGATAAGCGAAATTTTAAAAGAACCCCTGAATACGGTGAAAACCCGCTACCGGAGGGCGCTCGCAATGCTGAAGAAAATTGTTGCCGAATCAAAATGAACCAAAAATCTTAAACCCTTCGTATTTATAGAATATGGAGGCGCCCGAAGTTCATTTCGACCTTTCTTCGGGCTCCGACTTTTAAAGGGACGAATAATTAAATTGAATATTCATGAAGCGAAAAATTTTAATTTACACTCTGTTACCGGCATTGGGACTTGGTTTTATCGGAGTTAATGCCGCGGCGGCCATGAGTTGGGGAAGCTTTAATGGCTTAGACCCGGAACAAGCAGCGGCCAGGCAGGAAGCCGCGTTTCAAAACCAGGCCGACATTCTCGGAATCAGCGTTGAAGAAATTAAAGACGCCTGGGCGGAAGGCAAGAACATGAAGCAACTTATGGACGAAAAGGGTATCAGTCGGGAAGAAGTTCGGGCGCGCATGAAGGACCAGCGGCTCAGCCAGCTTAAGTCTCAGACGCAAACGCTCGTTGAGAAAGGGGTCATCAGCCAGACCCAAGCCGATAAGCGTCTTCAGGCAATGCAAGGCCGGATTGAAAACGGAGCGGATAAAAGCAAATCGGGAATGAAGGAATGGCGCGGCAAAGGATTGAATTGAAGATAAA
>CAYZYY010000005.1:4391-9443 GCA_964482855.1 uncultured Candidatus Saccharibacteria bacterium
AATTGAAGATAAAAAAATAAAAGTAAAGGACGCGCCTTCCGGCGCATCCTTTACTTGCGTTATGCAATACTAATATAATGAACCTTATGGATGAAATGGAAAATTCTTTTAATTTTATCAAGCCGTCGGAACCAACCGCCGGACTTTTTGATGAAATATTGGCGCGCATCCGTCGGGAGCAACGCCTTCGCGCGGCTAAAAGGCGAATGACGATTTTTTCAATTGGGGCATTGGGTTCAATCGCCGCTTTTGTTCCTGTTTTAAGAATGACCCAATCGGCGTTTTCCGCATCGGGATTTACCGGTTTTTTCTCCTTGTTTTTTTCCGATTTCGAAATAATAACGGCTTATTGGCAAAATTTCTTTTTTGCCCTTCTGGAATCGTTCCCGGCAATGAGCGTCGTCGCTTTTCTCGGCGTAATCCTCGTTTTTATCCAGTCATTGAGATTTTTAACCAAAGACGTGAAATTTTTTTTAACGCCCGCGACTAAAGGGCGAATTTAATTCATGAATTTCAATAAATTATTCTCCGCCGAACGGCGGACAAAAACATTTAAGATAGCCATTTTGGGAATAGCCGGCTTGATCGTGGTTCTTTTTATTTTTGAAGCCGGCAGGTTAATTGGATTCAGAAAGGCGAGTTTTTCTTACAAGTGGGGAGAAAATTACCATCAAAACTTTGCCGGCCCAAAACAGGGATTTTTCGGAGATTTTTTTAATGACAGAATTTTCATTGACAGCCACGGGGTGGTCGGGCAAATCATAAAAATTGATTCGTTAACCGATACCGGGGAAACCTTGCTCATTATCAGGGGGGGCGACAACGTGGAAAAAGCGGTTTTAATTGAAAAAGATACGGTCATCAGGCATTTTATGGAAACCATAAAATCTTCCGAGCTTAAAGTGGACGACTTTATCGTAATAATAGGCGAGCCCGATGAAGAAGGCCGGATAGAGGCGAAATTTATCAGAATTATGCCCGAGCCCGCTTCGCCGAATCAAGGCGGATTACCACTAAGAAGAATAAGGCCTCCTTTCTTATAATATATGTTCCAAAAAATCATTAAAATCGCGAAGCGGCATAAAATCGTTTCAATCGTAATTATTCTTTTATTGGCACTCGGCGGTTATTACGGCTACCAGAAGATTAAAGGCGATTCGGGATTAATCAGTTATATTACTTCCGCGGCCGGGAAAGAAACACTCATCGTTTCGGTAAACGGAAGCGGCCAAGTGCAGGCCTCCGACGAAGTGAATCTTAACGCGAAAGCTTCCGGAGAAATCATTTACGTCGGCGTCGCCAACGGACAGGAAGCGGCAAAAGGCGCGCTTTTGGTTAAGATTGACGACCAGGATGCCCGGGAATCTTTGGAAGACGCGGAAATAAGTTACGACCAGGAAAAACTTACGCTTGATAAAATGGAGGGCATTCAGACGGATGAGGGCATTTTAAGGGGAACCAAAGAAAAGGCAATGGACGACCTTATTAAGGCATATGAAGACGGTTTTAATAACGTTGCCGACGTTTTTCTCGACCTTCCGGATATAATGTCGGGACTTTACGATATACTTTTTTCCTATGATTTCAGTTCGGTTCAGTGGAATATTGATTATTACAGCGACACCGTTAAAATTTACGACGAAAAAAGTTTACAATACAGAGATGATGCTTATGAAAAATACCAGACGGCAAAGAAAAATTATGATGAAGCATTTCAACAATACAAAAATACCAATAGATTTTCAGACGAAGAGCTGATTAGGTCATTAATTAACGAAACTTACGAAACTACCAAAGACGTTGCCGAAGCGATAAAAAGTTTAAATAATTTAATCCAGTTTTATAGAGATGAATTATTGGCAAGAAATTTAAAACCCCAAACGATTGCTTCTAGCCATCTGTCTGAATTAAGCACTTATACAGGGAAAACCAATAGTTTTCTTTTAAATCTTCTTTCGGCAAAAAACACCATTCAATCAGACAGGGAAACGTTGATTGAAACCGGTTTTGACATTAGCGACCAGGAGATAAAGGTAAAACAGGCGCAAAACAACTTGAATAACGCCCAAAAGAAATTGGACGATTATTCAATTTACGCCCCTTTCAGCGGAACGGTTGCCGAAATCAACGTTAAAAAAGGAGATACGGTTTCTTCGGGGACCAACGTCGCCACGATGGTCACTAAACAGCAGATTGCCGAGATTACTTTTAACGAAGTTGACATTGCCAAGATAAAACTCGGCCAAAAAGTCACTTTGACTTTTGACGCCGTTGAGAATTTGACCATCAGTGGCGAGGTAGCGGAGGTGGATACCGTTGGCACGGTTACCCAGGGAGTGGTGAATTATGACGTAAAAATAGTTTTTGACACCCAGGATGAACGGGTCAAGCCCGGCATGACCGTAAATGCTTCAATTATCACCGCCGTAAAACAGGACGCTTTGTTCGTGCCGAACTCGGCCATAAAAACGGAAAATAACGCGCAGTACGTGGAAACGCTGGTTGATAACGCGCCCCAAAGAAAACCGGTTGAAACCGGATTATCAAACGACACGGTTACGGAAATAGTGAGCGGTCTCGAACAAGGAGAGCTAATAATCACTCAAACTATTAACGTCTCTTCCGTCTCGCAAACCGTTCCGCAAAGTACGGGAAGAAATTCGGGAATCAGAATTCCCGGTCTTTAAAGAAAACGACATGATTGACTGCAGGGATATCGTTAAAACCTATAAAAGCGAGGCGGGCGAAACGCATGCCCTGAAAGGAGTTTCTTTCGTCATAAAAGACGGCGAATTCGTGGCCATAATGGGGCCTTCGGGTTCGGGGAAGTCAACTTTGATGCATATTTTGGGAGCTCTTGATACGCCGACCAGTGGCAAATATTTATTGGACGGACAAGACATTTCCACCCTTTCGGACGACGAACTGGCGGATATAAGGAAAAACAAAATCGGCTTCGTGTTCCAGTCGTACAATCTTTTGCCGCGGGCGAGCGTTTTGCGAAACGTCGTTTTGCCTCTTATTTACGCCGGAATTCCCGGGGAGGAAAGGGAAAAGCAGGCAAAAACCGCTCTTCAAAGCGCGGGCCTTATGGAATCCCATTTTCACCATCTTTCAAATCAGCTTTCCGGGGGCCAAATGCAGCGGGTGGCAATTGCCCGGGCGCTCGTCAATAATCCGTCTTTGATTCTCGCGGATGAGCCCACCGGCAATTTGGACACCAAAACCGGTGAAATCGTTTTAGGCGCTTTTCAAACTTTGAATAAAAAACAAAACCGCACCATCGCGCTCATTACCCATGAACGGTACGTGGCTGAGCATACGGACAGAATCATTCATATTCGCGATGGAATTATCGTGGATGACGAAAAAAACGTTAAAAGGCGGTTTATTAATAACGGCAATTAGACATTTATGAAAATACGGGATTTATTTCAAGAAACTTCATCGGCCCTGCTTTCAAACAAAGCCCGTTCCGGGCTTACGATTCTCGGTATCGTCATCGGCATCGGTTCGGTAATAGCCATGGTCTCAATCGGCCAGGGAGCTCAAAGTTCCATAGAATTAAGCATTGAATCCATTGGCTCGAATCTGCTTATAATAATGCCCGGTTTTCAGCGCGGCGTCGGTTCCCAAATCAGTCAGGGTCGGGGTTCGGCCCAGACGCTTACCCAGGAAGACGTTAACGCCATTGAGAAAGAAATTTCTTCGATTAAAGCGGTTGCGCCGGAGCTTTCGGGACGTTACCAGATTACGGCCAAAGGCACGAACACCAATACCTCGGTGATTGGGACAACGGACGCTTATCCGGAAGTGCGAAACGTCAAAATTGGAACAGGCTCGTTTATTTCCGGACAAAACGTTAAATCTTCTTCCAAAGTGGCGGTGCTTGGACCCGCCGTAAAAGACGACCTTTTTGGCGTTAACGTTGATCCTATCGGACAGATGATTCGCATCAACAAAGTCAATTTCACGGTCATCGGCGTTACTCTGGAAAAAGGAGGGAGTGGTTTCAGTAATCAGGATGATGCGATTTTTATTCCTTTAACCACTGCCCAGCGATTTTTGGCGGGCAGTGATTATCTAAGCACTATCAGCGTCCAGGCGGCGGACCCGGAATCAATGACGGCCATACAGGAAGAAATCGCTTCCTTATTATTAAGCCGCCATAATATTTCAGACCCCCAGCTTGCCGATTTCAGTATTCTAAATCAAGCCGACATAGTGGCAAGCGCTTCTTCTATAACTTCCACCCTGACGATATTGCTCGGCGCCATCGCCGGCATTTCTCTGGTTGTCGGGGGTATCGGAATAATGAATATGATGTTGACGACGGTTACCGAGCGGACCCGGGAAATCGGATTGCGCAAAGCCATTGGCGCCAAAAAAAGGGACATCAGTATTCAGTTTTTGACGGAATCCGTGATGCTTACTTTTGTCGGGGGAATTGTGGGAATATTTTTGGGATGGGCGCTTGCCTGGGGAGCGACTCAGTTCGGCGGTATTACAACTAAAGTTTCACTAATGTCAATTTTGCTGGCGGTCGGAGTTTCCGCCGCCATCGGTATTATTTTCGGATATTATCCCGCCCGCCGCGCCGCCGCTTTGCGTCCCATAGAAGCATTAAGATATGAATAATAATCGCCCGGTCAAGCGATTTGAAATAAAAATTTCTAAAAAATGAAAAAAAATTTATTCTGGATTATGGCGATTGTTTTGGCTGGAGGAGGAATGTTTTATGGGGGAATGAAATATGGAGAAAGTAAAACTCCGAACCTTCAGAGCTTATTTGCGGACAGGACGGGGAATCAACGCATTAACGGCAATTTTACGGGTAACTTATCAGCGCGGCCGACAGGAGGTAGTGTCGGAATGATAAACGGAGAAATAATCGGCAAGGACGACGGTTCAATTACGCTCAATCTTCGCGATGGCGGCTCAAAGATTATTTTCATTTTTGATTCCGTCAAAATTACGAAATCAACCGAAGGTTCGTCGAGCGACCTTGAAATCGGCAAAAACGTAATGGTCGCGGGAAAAGAAAATTCAGAC
>CAYZYY010000005.1:9543-22644 GCA_964482855.1 uncultured Candidatus Saccharibacteria bacterium
TTATTAGCCATCAATGTACCCTGATTTTTAGTCAGGGTATTATTATTTTTAACGGCTCAACCCTTTGAGCCGTTAAAAATTTTAAAACTGTGGTAAAATAAACCAATGTTTTTAGCATTTATTATTCTTTTGGTAATAATTATCAAAGGGGTGATTGTCTATATTTGAAGTTGTGAAGGTGAATGACGCCGAAAATCAAAGCAGGTAAATCTATGAGAAAATTAAAGCGGGAAGAGTTTGAAAAACTCGTAAATCAGGGAATAAAGGCGATTCCGGATAAGTTTTTGCGAAAACTGAAAAACGTGGCAATTGTCCTGGAAGACGAGCCGACTTTGACCCAGAAAAAGAAACTGAATATCCGCCAGGGCTGGACTTTGTTCGGTTTGTATGAGGGCGTGCCCCAATCTGAAAGGGGTTCCAACTATACCGCGGTACTGCCCGATAAAATAACGATTTTCCAGAAGCCGATTGAAGCGGAGGCAAAAAACGAAGAAGAAATCAAAGAAATGGTAAAAAACACCGTCTGGCATGAAATTGCCCATCATTTCGGAATGAATGAAGTTCAGGTAAGGCAAGCCGAAGCCAGAAGACGGAGAAAATATTAATAGTTTTTTGGGAGTCAGTCGGAGGGTTAGAAAATTTGTCCCGAATAAGTTATAATCCAAAGCGGTTTAAAGGTCGCAGAATTATTTTAATTTAAAAACATGAAAGGATACATTGTTAATCTTGAAAAAGAAACAAAAGAAAACGACTTTTTCCGTAAAGTGCTTTTTACGGCCGAGCACAGCCAATTGGTTCTGATGAGTTTGAAGCCGGGAGAGGAAATCGGCGAAGAGGTTCACGAGCTGGACCAGTTTTTGAGAATGGAACAGGGACAGGGCAAGGCGGTTTTGGACGGAGTGGAAACGGAAATCGGCGACGGTTTCGCGGTCGTGGTTCCGGCCGGAGTCAAACACAACATCATCAATACTTCGGAAACGGAACTCCTGAAACTTTACACCGTTTATTCGCCGCCGGAACATCGCGACGGCGTGGTCCATCAGACCAAAGCCGAGGCCGAGGCCGACAATGAGCACTTTGACGGTAAAACTTCGGAATAGAAATAATTTTCCGTTTGACCAAAAAATAAATTCCGTGTTAAAATTAACATCGGTATGAAAAAATTCTTCAAGAAACCGATTGTCATTATTGTTACCGCCATCATTTTAATCGGGGCGGGCTATTTGATTTTCGGCCGCTCCAAAGAACCGGCTTATGAATTTACGACTGCCCAAAGAGGGGATATTATCCAGGAAGTCAGCGTAACCGGACGAATAAAACCCGCCCACGACGTTGATTTGGCTTTTGAAAACGGCGGCAGGGTTTCCCGGATTTTCGTGGATATCGGCGATAACGTGGCGGTTGGCCAAAAACTGGTCCAGCTTGGCAATGCCGGGCTTTATGCCCAGCTGGCTGAAGCGGAAGCCGATTTAAAAACCCAGAAAGCGGAACTGGAAGAATTGAAAGTGGGCACCCGGGAAGAAGAAATCAAAGTCGAAGAAATCAAAGTTGAAAATGCCCAAGCCGCGCTTGAGGAAGCAAAGAAGAATTTAGTGGATAAAATGCAGGACGCTTATACGAAGTCGGACGACGCGGTAAGAAACAAAATAGACCAATTTTTTGAAAAACCCGCAATTCCTAATCCTACGATTGATTTCCCCCTTACCGATAACCAGTTAAAAATAGACGTTGAATGGCAAAGGTTGGTTACGGAAAACACGCTTACTTCTTGGAAATTTTCTTTGGGAGAATTGAATCCGGCCGGTGATTTGTTTTTTTATACCAATCTCACGAAAAGCAATTTGAACCAGATAAAAACGTTTTTGGACAAGGCTGCTCAGGCATTGAACGCCGCCAAGACAAGCTCCAAACTTACCCAGGCCACGATTGACGGTTGGAGGACGGATATGGCCACGGCCAGAACGAATGTCAATACCGCTTTAAGCAATCTTTTGACGGCCGATACAGCGCTGAAAACCGCCGAATCAAACTTTAATCTTGCCAATCAGGAACTTTTACTTAAGCGAGCCGGCGCCACCAACGAACAACTTCAAGCCCAGGAAGCCCAGGTGGAAAAAGCCGAAGCCAGCGTTTTAAATTATCAGGCTCAGATTGCCAAGACCGTCATTGTTTCGCCGATTGCCGGAGTAGTCACCAGGCAGGAGACGAAAGTCGGGGAGATAGTCAGCGCTAACGCTAACGTCGTTTCGATCATAAGCGCCGCCAATTTTGAAATTGAAGCCAATGTGCCGGAAGCGGACATTGCCAAGATAAAAATCGGCAATCCGGCGAAAGTCACGCTTGACGCTTACGGCGACGACGTTGAATTTGAGGCCAAAGTGGTTAAAATCAATCCGGCCGAAACCATTATTGAGGGAGTCGCCACTTATAAAGCCACTTTTCAATTCACCGAAGATGACGAACGAATTAAGTCCGGAATGACGGCTAATATTGACGTTATGGCCGACAAACGGGAAAACGTAATCGTTCTTCCCCAGCGGGCGGTCATTACAAAGGATGGTGATAAAATAGTCAGAGTGGTAAAGGGTAATAATATCATGGAGGTAAAAGTTGAAACCGGACTTCGAGGTTCTTATGGCGACATCGAGATTATTAAAGGGATAAGTGAGGGCGATAAAGTAATTACTCTCTTGAAATGAGTTTAATCGAAGTAAAGGAGCTGGAAAAAACTTATTACAGTGAAGGTGTTAAAACTCCGGCGCTTCGCGGAGTTTCTTTTAATATTGAGGCCGGAGAATTCGTGGCCATAATGGGACCTTCGGGCTCGGGCAAATCAACCTTGCTTCACATTTTGGGATTTCTGGACCGGCCTACCGGAGGTAAATACCTTTTTGACGACAAAACCATAAGCGATTACTCGGAAGAAGAGGTTGCCCATATCAGGAATAAAAAAATGGGTTTCGTTTTTCAAACCTTTAATTTATTATCCAGAACTTCGGTTTTGGAAAACGTAAAACTGCCTCTCCTCTATTCGGGCATGAAAGAATCTTTATGGGATGATTTGGCTCTTAAGGCAATTGATTCCGTAGGTCTCTCTCATAGGATTCATCATTTACCATCCCAGCTTTCCGGAGGCGAACAGCAGAGAGCGGCGATTGCCCGGGCTTTGGTGAATAGCCCGCAGGTGATTTTCGCGGATGAGCCGACCGGAAATCTCGATTCGAAATCAGGCAAAGTGATAATGGGAATTCTTCAAAAGCTTAATGACGATGAGGGGCATACGATAATCCTGATTACCCATGAAACTTACACGGCCGAAAACGCCCAGCGCATTATCCGCCTTCTTGACGGCAAGATTGAAAGCGACCGCCTCGTTGACCACCGCCGAAGAGCCGACCACTTCGTTAAGTAATTTTTAACCTTAAACTTGACCCTCCGGGGACCTGCTTAGCATAAGCAACTTTTAACTATTCAATGACTCTACTCTACACTTTTAAAAGTGCTTTTAAAGGGCTTAAAGCTCATAAATCCCGTTCCATTTTGACGATTCTGGGAATCGTTATCGGTATTGCCGCCATCATGCTGGTGATGTTTTTGGGACAGGGAGCTCAGGCTTTGATTCTTGGCCGGGTTCAGGATTTGGGTTCAAGAACCATCGCGGTTGCTCCGGGCAAAGAACCCAAGGGACCGACGGACCCTTCGGTAATTGAAAGTTTTTACGGTGATTCTTTGAAAGCACGGGAATTAGAGGCGTTGGAAAACAAATCCAACGTTCCCAAAATAGCCGAAATTATGCCGACGGTTTTCGGCGCTGAAACCGTTTCTTACGAAAGAGAAACTTTCAGGCCGACGGTTTTTGGCGCTTCGGAAATCATTACCCAAATTTTCAATGTTTTTCCCGACGAGGGCAATTTTTTCACCAAAGAGCAGTTAATTTCAAAAGCTAAAGTGGCCGTTATAGGAACCAAAGTCAGGGAAGAGCTTTTTGGGGAGTCCGACGCCGTAGGCCAAAAAATAAAAATTAAGGAGCAAAATTTCCAGGTTATCGGCGTGTTGCCTCCCAAAGGACAGATTCTTTTTTTTAACATCGATGAAACGGTAATTATTCCTTATACCACGGCCCAACAATACGTTTTCGGCATTAAGTATTTTAATCGATTTATAATTCAGGCGGAATCCGAAGAAGACGTTCCTTTCGTGGTGGCCGACATTGAAAGGACGTTGAGAGAGCTTCATGACATTCAGAGTCCCGATGATGACGATTTTTTCGTGGTCAGCCAGACCGAGATTGCCGATACTTTTAAAACCATTACCAGCATTTTGACTCTTTTTCTGGTCGCGGTGGCGGCCATTTCGCTTCTTGTCGGAGGAGTCGGGATTATGAACGTAATGCTGGTTTCGGTTACCGAAAGAACGAAAGAAATAGGGCTTCGGAAAGCCATTGGCGCCACCAAAAAGAAAATCTTGTCGCAGTTTTTGATTGAAGCGATAGTGGTTACGGCTACCGGAGGCGTTATTGGCGTATCATTGGGCGTATTTCTGTCAATCGTCGCGACGCTAATAATGAATTACGCGATGGGTTTTACCTGGGTTTTCGTCTTTCCTTATTCCGGCGCCGCCATGGGATTAATCGTTTCCGTTTTCGTCGGGCTGATTTTCGGAATCCATCCGGCCTACAAGGCGTCAAAGAAAAACCCAATAGAAGCGTTGTTTTACGAATAAAATTATGTCATTAAAACACATTCTTAAAATTGCCGCCGTCAACATAGTTGCCAACAAATCACGGTCAATTTTGACCGTCATCGGCATCGTTATCGGCGTTACCTCCATAATAGTCATTTTGTCAATCGGCGGCGGCGTTGAAAATTTAATCGTCGGCGAGATTAGTTCTCTTGGCGCGGATATAATCTGGATTGAACCCGGGAGAGAGCCGAGCGGATTCAGCGATTTCACCAGCGCGATTCTGTCCAATACCCTCAAGGACCGCGACATTGAAGCTCTGAAAAAAAAGGAAAACGTCCCGGATTTAATTGATATAGCCCCGACTATTTCCGTCCCCGGCGCGGTTTCTTACGGAGGAGAAACCTATCGCCCTTTCATTTCCGGCTGGTCAGCGGAGTTTTTCGAAAATGTTTTTAACATTTATCCCGAAGAAGGGATTTCTTTCGACGAAACCGCCATTCGCGACAAGGAAAGGGTGGCAGTCATCGGTTCAAAAGTGAAAGATGAGCTTTTCGGAACGGACGAAGCTCTCGGAAAAAACATCAAAATCGGCAGCCAGAGATTCAGAGTAGTGGGAATTCTGCCCCCTAAGGGACAGATTTTCTTTTTTGACGTGGGCGATTTCGTCATTATTCCTTACTCCACTGCCAGGACTTATCTTCTGGGAATTGATTATTACAATGAAGTTTGGGTTAAAATAAATAACGTTGACGCCATACCGACCGCTGTTGAGGATATAAAAAGAACCCTCAGAGAAAGGCACAATATTACTGATCCGGAAAAAGACGATTTTTATATATTAACCCAGCAAAATATGATTGACCAGGTCAGCGGCATTTTGGACATTCTGACCGCCGCCATTGCGGCAATCGTGGCCATTGCCCTCGTCGTGGGCGGGGTGGGGGTAATGAATATAATGCTGGTTTCCGTTACCGAGAGAACCAGGGAAATAGGCCTGAGAAAATCATTGGGAGCGACCAAAGGGGATATTATCAGGCAGTTTCTCGCCGAAGCGATAATACTGACTCTTCTCGGCGGAGTTATCGGAATTATTCTCGGAATGGGAATATCATACGCGGCGACGCTGGCAGTTTCAAAATTCATAGGCATTGATTGGCCATTCAGCTTTCCGGTTTTCGCGGTTATTTTGGGAGTTTTGTCCAGTACCGTGATAGGATTGGCTTTTGGAATTTATCCGGCCCGCCAGGCGTCGCTGAAAGAACCAATTGAAGCGCTGAGATATGAGTAAGGGAAGCAAAACGTTAATATGGCTTTTGATAATTATCATTCCGTCAGTAACGATTTATTTCATTATTGGAAAAGAAAGAATTTTAAATTTCGTTTACGGTCCGGAATTTGATTCACTGAAAGGAAAAATTTCCGAAGATGGAAAAACGGTTACTGGGTCCATTAAAGAAGATTTAGGCGGGAAAACCTCCGAACTGAAGACCGGGACAACTGAAATTTTAAAGGAAGTCATAAGCGGGGTATTGGGAAAAGGAGCTTCGGTTTTGAGTCAGTCGGTTCAATCCGGCAAGGGGGTAATTTCAGAGGGCGTCAAAGAGGGTTTAGAAATAGCCCGGAACGCCGCTGGAAAAATTTTTGGCATAACTAAAAACCAGAATTTGTCCGGCGACTACTTCAGTTATTTAACCAAAACGAATCAACTCTTTTCTTTTATAATCACGAATCCCTTTAGCGTTGAAGAATCCAAAGAACTGGATTACCGGATAGATTGGGGGGATGATTTGAAAGATGAAGGGAAACTGCAGGGAGGTGAAAATATCGTTATTTCCCATTCTTGGAATGAAGCGGCTGAATATTTGGTGAAGTTTGAAATCGCGGCCCCGGAATCGGAAATTTTCAATTATCAAATTAAGGTTTTAGTAAAGGATTGAAATTATTCAAAAGTTATTCACAGAAGGGGCTTCTAACGGGGTTGACAATAATTTCTGGTAAAATAATCTTAAAAATGAGGAGAGGACACGGTTTCTGATGAATTTTTGCTTAGATAGATTTACCGGAACTAAGTCCTGTTCCGGCTCATGGGCTAAGTTAGATTCGTTGGTAGCCGACTCCTCACCCTTTAATTGAGTTTAAGATTAAAAAAATGAGATTTAAAGGGTTTTAAAAAAGTGGGCGGGTGATGAGTCCGCCCGCTTTTTATTTAAAACCTTTTCGTTATTAAGAAAATAATCTTGATTTGAGAAAACGGATAGGTTAGGATATAAAATTATGGTTAATCATAAAAATCTCAAAAAAGCCGACATTGTCGTCGGTATCCCTTCTTATAATGAGGAAGGTAACGTCTCTTTCGTTGCCAAACAGGTTGACAGGGGACTGGTAAAACATTTTCCTTCCAAAAAAGCATTGATTGTCAACGTTGACAATCACTCCCGGGACAAAACGAAAGAAAATTTCTTGAAAACGGAAACCGTTTCTCCCAAGCTTTACGTCAGCAGCGGGCCCGGCCTGAAAGGCAAGGGCCGCAATTTCAAGAATCTTTTTAAAATAATCAGTCGTTTTTCCTCACCGGTGAATCTGGCGGTTGACGCCGACTTGAAAAGCATCAGTCCCGAATGGATAAAAAAAATGGCAACGCCGATTATGGAAGGTTATGATTTCGCCTTTCCGGTTTACAGCCGCCATAAAAGCGAGGCCCTGGTTACTAAACATCTTTGTTATCCTTTAATTTACGGACTTCTGGGATTTAACGTTTACCAGCCCATTGGGGGCGACTTTTCTTTTTCTTTGAAATTCGTCAGAAAAATTCTCGCCTTAAAATGGCCGAAAAACGCTTTGCAGTACGGTATTGATATTTTTATCACTACCTCGGCGATATTCAACGGCTTTAAAACCTGCCAGGTTGATTTGGGTAAAAAGAACCACGGGATTACCAAGGGAGAAAGTTTGGTAAAGATGTTCGACGAAGTGGCGGACGTTTTATTTTTCCAGCTGATAAGCCACAAAAAATTCTGGCAAAAGCAAAATATGACGACACCCAAGATTTTTTACCGGGAGCCGGTTAAGCCGCCCCAGAATTTTAACGGAAAAAATGAATTTCCGAATTACCAAAAGGAGCTGAAAAAATATTTGGGAAAAGAAAAATTCCGATTAATGGAAAAAGTATACCGTTCGCAAAACGTTAATTTAATTTTCAATTTTTGGTCGCAAACCCTTTACGGTTTTGTCCGGGCTTATGAAAAATCTTCTGAAGAAAAAGAAAAACTGCTGAAAATATTGAAGATGCTGGCTTTCAGGCATTTTGAATTTTATTTAAATCTCGTCAGGGATTTAACCTATAAACAAGCGGAAAAAATCATCGTTCAGCAGGCCGCTATTTTTCGCCGAAACCGTCCGGATTTTTTTTAAAAAAAATGGCCCGTTTCCAAGGAGGTGAGAAAATGGGCCTCGCGTGACAAAGGAAACAATATGATTTAAAACTGGCTGGGGAGGTAAGTGGAGAGAGGAATACTGTTTCCTGAATGGTTGATTTTAATATTACCATTAGTAATTATGAATGATAATTAAATTTTGTCAACAGGTTTGATTTATAAGCCGGCTTTGGTAAAATTAGAGAACGCTTTTAGGAAGAAAGATTTTGATTTACTAAAAATGGAGGAAAAAGAAGTTAAATTTTTAGATATTAATCCCGAAGAAATTCAGGAAAAACTGAAAGCCATTGGTGCCGAAAAAACGGGAGAATATTTTTACCGGCGCCGGGTTTTCGACTATCCTGACTTGCGGCTTGACAAGCAGGGCGCCTGGGTTCGGGTCAGGGATGAAGGAGATAAAACGGTTTTGAATTTTAAGCGCCGATTGGGAATTAAAGCCCATGATGGAACGGTTTCTGATGAAGGGATGGAAGAAATTGAGGTTGAAGTCGGTGATTTCGAAAAAACAACTGCTATTTTGCTAAAAATAGGATTAATTGAAAAATTTTATCAGGAAAACAGGCGCATCCGTTGGCAAAAAGGCAACGTTGAATTTGATATTGACACCTGGCCGAAATTGAAGCCGTATCTGGAAATCGAAGCGCCTACCTGGGAAGAAATAGACGAAGCCATTGGAATGTTGGGGCTGAATCCCGAAGACAAGAAAATTTTTTCCACCCAGCAGGTTTACCGACTTAACGGAATAAATGAAATGGATTACAGTAAGATTACTTTCGGGAAAATGGTTAAAAGACAAAAATCATTATGAAAATAGAAAGTCCGTCTTTTTTCATCGGTAAAGACAACGATAACGACGATTTGATTTCTTTCGGCTCGGGGCAGCCGGATTTGCCGCCGCCCGAGGAAGTCTACGGCATTCTGCCGGAATACCACAGTTTCAAATACGGATTGGTTCAGGGTCAAATAAACCTGCGCCAGGCCCTGGCCAGCCAGTATCCTGACGCGGACCCGGACAACTTCGTCGTTACCAACGGCGCTTCCGAAGCCATCGATTTGCTCCTGCGCGCGCTTTACCGTCCGGCCGCCAAAATACTGCTGCCCAAACCCTATTATTATTCTTATCCCCACAACGTCCGGCTTGCCCACATGGAACCGGTGTATTATGAATTGGTAAATGGTAAAATAGACTTCGAGAGGTTTAAAAAAGACGTCCAGGGGTGCCGGGCCGTACTAATCAATTCGCCGAGCAATCCGACCGGCACTGTCCAGGATTTGGAGGTTCTGAAGAAAATCGAAAAGCTGGCCCAGGAACTCGGAGTTTACATCATTTCCGACGAGGTTTATAAAGACCTCATTTACGAGCGCAAGAATTACCTTATGGAGAATGGGAACGTCCTGACGGTCAATTCGTTTTCCAAGACATTTGCCATGTGCGGTTTCCGGGTCGGTTATCTCTATGCCCGCGAAAAGGAGATAATCAAAAAAGTCATCGAAATGAAAACTCATACGTCCATGAATACCAATATCCTGGGGCAGGCAATGGCGTATGAGGCCACCAAAGTGCCGCGTACCCATATTGAGGCCCAGACCGAAATCTGGAAAAAGAGGAGAGATTTGATTTACGAGGGTTTGCGCGAATTGGGACTGGATTTATGGAAGCCGGAAGGAGCTTTCTACGTTTTTCCAAAAATGAAAAATTCGGAAAAAGTTGTCAGTGACCTTTACCATAAATATCAAATGATTGTTTATGACGGCGCCTGGTTCGGGGACCCGGAAAGGGTAAGATTTTCTTACGCCCTTGACGTTGAAAAAATAAAAGAGGGTTTGAGGAGATTGCGGGGATACTTAAGCAAGGAATATAAGGAAAACTGAAACAATATGGAAAACATCCTTGAAGTAAGGAATTTAAACGTAGAATTGGACGGAGAAGCGATTATTGAGAATTTATCTCTTAAGGCAAAGAAAGGGGAAATTTTGACTATTTTAGGGCCGAACGGGGCCGGAAAAACGGTTTTATTAAAAACCTTATTGGGGCTTCTGCCGTATAAAGGAGAGATTAAATGGAAGAAAGGCGTTAAAGTTGGTTATGTTCCTCAAAGACTGCCTTTTATAAAAGATATTCCAATGAGCGTTGAAGAGTTTTTTAAGTTAAAAAAAGCTTCAAATAAAGAAATAAAAGAGATTTTAGATTCAATAGGATTTAAGGAAGATTTTTTAAATAAAAAAATCGGACAATTATCTTCCGGGCAATTTCAGAGAATATTGGTTGCGTGGGCCTTAATTAGGAATCCCGATATTTTGCTTTTTGACGAGCCGACCACGGGAATTGACATTGGAGGTGAAGAAACTATTTACGCTTTATTAGCCAAACTGAAAAAAGAAAGAAACTTGGCGATTTTACTGATTACTCATGATTTAAGCGTTGTTTATAAATTTTCAAACTACGTAATTTGTTTGAATAAATGTCCCATTTGCCATGGTTTTCCGAAAGAAATTTTAACCGCGGAAACTCTGCAAAAGCTTTACGGCGAAGAGGTAAAATTTTATGAGCATCGTAAACACTAAAAACTTTTTATGCTGATTTTTAACGGGACGGGACAATTTTTATTAAGTCTGACAGCCGGAATTTTTATTGGCGGGGTTGCCGGGTATTTAGGGACTTTAATGCTTTCCAAAAAAATGGCTTTGGCGGCCGGGCCTTTGGGGCATTTAACCTTGCCGGGAATTGCCCTGGCTTTGCTTTACGGCTTTGACGTTTCCTTGGGAGCTTTCCCTTTCGTTATTTTGGGAATAATTCTGATTTGGTTGTTTGAAATAAAGACAAAACTGCCCATGGAAGCTTTAACCGCCGTTGTTTTTGCTTCGGGCGTTGCCGTTGCTTTTTTGTTTTTGCCTATTGACCAGGCGGAAACCGCTTTAGTCGGCGATATTTCAAAAATTAGTTTTTTGGATGCGTTAATAACTTGTATTTTATGCCTTTTTCTTTTTTTATTGGTCAAAAAAATTTATTTTAAAATAACCCTAGCTAATATTTCCGAAGACTTGGCAAGGTCCGAAGGAATTAACGTTAAAAAGTATAATTTCTTTTACTTGCTCTCCATTGCCGTAATTGTTTCCTTGGGCGTGAAAGTCGTTGGCGGACTTTTAACCGCCGCTTTGGTTGCCATCCCGGCCGCGGCTTCCAGAATGATAAGCCCCAATATGAAAAGTTACGCGTTTTGGTCGGCTTTATTCGGAATACTCGGCTGCGTTTCGGGAATTTTCCTTTCCAAGCTGACCGGATTGCCCGTTGGCCCTTTGATAATTCTGGTTTGCGCATTTTTCTTCGCTATTTGCTTTGTTTTGAAAAAAAGTGGAAAAAAGTGAGAAAGGAAATAGTTGAAAAGTTAAAAAACAACGGGGTTGGGATTTTATTAACGGATACTATTTACGGCTTAGTTGGTTCGGCTTTGTCTAAAAAAGTAATAAAAAGGATTTATAGTTTGCGTCAGCGGAATTCCCAAAAGCCGATGATAATTTTAATCAGTTGCTTAAATGACCTTAAACTTTTTGGCGTCAAAACTGATGGTGAAATCAGAAAACACTTATTAAAATTATGGCCCGGCAAGATAAGCGTTATTCTGCCTTGTTCTCTTAAAAAATTTGAATACCTTCACCGCGGTTCCAAAACTTTGGCTTTCCGTTTGCCTTTTAAAAAAGAATTGGTTAATTTGATAAAACAAACAGGGCCCTTGGTTGCGCCCAGCGCTAATCCTGAAGGTCTGGCACCGGCGGAAAATATTGAACAAGCGCGGAAATATTTCGGCCAAAAAGTTAATTTTTATCTTGATGCCGGAAAATCTCAAAGCTTGCCGTCTACCTTGATTCAAATTATAAACCATAAAATTGTTGTTTTGAGAAAAGGGGCCGGAAAAATCAATAATTTTAAAGGACTTGACCCACACATTTAGATTAAGTGTTTCGTTTTGGAAAATAGTATATCAATAGAAGAACCTTCTTTGGTGTCAAACGGGTTTTGGGGTGTGTATGATATTATAGTACTCTTTTTACTTTTTATATTTCGGTCCTGTTTGGAGAGCAGAACCCTTTTTATTGTTTTAATTGTGATTTTGTTTTAGAATTTAAAACGAACGGATTTTAAAAATGTTTAAATTCATCAATATTAACAAGGTTATAAAAACCTTAATTCTTTCCGACCTGGCCTTATTGACCGGGCTCGGTTTTATTGCTCCGATTTTCGCCATTTTCCTGACCCAAAACATTAAAGGAGGAAACGTTCAGGTGGCCGGCTTTGCCGCGGCCATTTACTGGATAGTGGAATGCCTGGCCATAATTCCCATGGGCAGATATTTGGATAAAAATCACGGCGAAAAAGATGACCTTTTATTTATTGTTATCGGTAATTTTCTGGCGGCTTTGGCGGTTTTGGGTTATATCTTCGCCAGCCTGCCCTGGCATATCTATTTTCTCCAAGCTCTTTACGCTTTTGGCATGAGTATGAACATTCCGGGTTATACGGCCATCTTCACCAGGCATATTGATAAGGGCAAGGAAGCTTTTTCCTGGAGTATAAGAAGCGCTTCGGTGGCGGCCGGAAGCGGCGTTGCCGGCGCATTAGGGGGAATAGTCGCTTACAATTTCGGCTTTACCGTTCTTTTTATCGGGGTGATGTTTTTTATTCTTTTAAGCAGTTTTTTGCCGCTTTTAATCTCAAAGAATATATCATTCAAAAACAAAGAAACGTCAAAAGTTCCGGAAACCAAAACGATTCAACTACCCAGATAGGGAGAAAAAAATATTTATGAACAAGAAATTACTTATTTTAATTTTAATTGCGGTTGTTTTATTTGGCGGAATTTTCTTGTTAAATTCCCAGAATAACGGCCAATGGCTTTTGCCTTTGATTACGGTGGGCGCCCTGATTGACAGTGTTAACCCCTGCGCCTTCTCGGTTCTGCTTTTGACAATCGGATTTTTCCTGAGT
>CAYZYY010000006.1:0-21265 GCA_964482855.1 uncultured Candidatus Saccharibacteria bacterium
AGCGCGGCTGAAATCCAGACAATTTACAACGCCACTCGGTAAAGCATGAAGCATGAAGCATGCAGCATAGGACAGATAATAAAAAGCATAAATTAAGACGATATGCGATGAAGCGCGCGGCATGTAACATACAGTATGGAACATGTATAGCATGGGATATATAGCGCGCTATCGGGCAGGCGAAATACTGGCTATCTTTAAAACTTGACCGCGTTCAGTGAGTTGATATAATTTAAACATATGACTATTTCAACTTTATTGTCCAAGACTAAGACGCAAAAAATCGGCAAGGAGCCCGTAGTGATTTTACCTTTGGCTATTTGGAAAAAAATAGCGGAATATCTGGAAGACGCGGAAATAGCGCAGTCACGTTTTTTGAAGAAAAAAGTTTCCAAAGCCCGTTCAGAGAAAAAAATTTATTCTTCATCCCAAGCCAAAAAACTGTTAGGGCTTTAACTAAGTGGATTATTATTTTAAGCCCAGCGCTTTTCGCAATTTAAAAAAATTACCGAAATCCGCGCAGAAAAGAATTTTGGGCAAACTTGATTTTTACGTAAAATCAGGGAACCCGTTTGATTTTGCCGAACCTCTGCAATATAAAGAATGCGGCGATTTTCGGTTCCGCATCGGCGATTACCGGGTAATTTTTGATTTTGAATCTAAATCTTCAAGAATAATTATTCTTTTAATAGGCCACCGCAGGGATATTTATAGATAATATAAAGAAATATTGCGAGATTCAGTCTCACAATATTGGAAGCCAGGATTAAACAAGGTGTTATGCCATAGCATAACACCTTGTTTTTGTAATTTGACCTAAAGTTAAAAGTTAACCAGCTAAAAAATTAACAAGCTAACAAGCCAATAAGCTAATCAAGCTGTTTAAGATAATCGTAAATATTCAAAACCGCTTTGACGGCGTCGCCGATGGCGGTATTGATTTGGTGATAAAGGGAATTGGTGATGTCGCCGGCGGCCCAAATACCTTCCATGGAAGTTTTCTGAGTCTTGGCGTCAATGATAATCTGGCCGGATTCGTTCAACTCCACCAGGTCTTTGGCAATTTCACTGTTTGGCTCATAGCCAATGGAAACGAAAACCCCGTCCACGGCCAATTCTTTGACCTCATCGGTTTTAAGGTTTTTGTATTTCAGCCCTTTGACGAGGGTGTCGCCGAAAATTTCTTTGACTTCGGCCATAGTAATGATTTCCACCTTATCGGACTCAGCCCTTTCTTGTTCTCTTGGGTCGGCTTTTAGGGCTTCGGCATATTCCAGAAGGTAAATTTTAGAAGCGTAAGCCGAGAGGTCGCGGATTGAAGCGAAACCGGAATTGCCGCCGCCGATAACCGCCACTGTTTTATTTTTCATCAGCGGAGCGTCGCAAGTGGAGCAATAAAAAACACCTTTTCCTTCAAGCTCTTTTTCGCCCGGAACTTCCAGCTTGCGATAGTGGCTGCCCAGGGCCAATAAGACGGTTTTGGTTTCAAAAGATTCGCCTTTTTCGGTTTTAACAATAAACCCGCTGTCTTTTTTCTCTATTTGAGAAGCCATAGTTTGTTTTTTGATTTCAATTCCGCCCTGTTCCCGGAGATGTTCGTCCATTTTTTTCGCCAATTCAACTCCGGAAATTGATTTAAAACCGATAAAATTCCGGATATCGGAAGCGATAATTGACTGGCCGCCAAAAGAACCCGTTATTAAAATGGTTTTGATTTTTTTTCTTGCCGCGTAAATTCCCGCGGTCATGCCTGCGGGCCCGCCGCCAATTATAACAAGGTCGTAAAGCATACGAATAAATTTATAAGTTCAAAAGTTTGTCTATTTCCGCCCGGTTAAAGCCGATGATAATCTTTCCGTCAATGTCAATTACGGGCACGGCCATTTGTTTGGATTTTTCAATCATTTCTTTCTGGGCTTGTTCATCAACGGAAACGTCATATGCTTCAAATTCAATATTTTTTTCTTTAAGATACTCTTTTGCTAGATGGCAATAAGGGCAGGTGGGTGTTGAATAAATTTTTACCATTTTGGTCGGAAAAGGAATTGGCGCTGACGAGTATATTGATTATGCTCTCATCAGCGCCAATTCCATAAGTAAATACTTTAACTAAATTATTTATTTCTTACTGCTGAGGGGGCATCTGGGGCATCTGGGGAGCTGACGGCGCCGAGGAACACTTGTTTCCGAATATTTCCCAAAGGGAGAGTATTACCACCAGGGCTCCAACGATGACGTTGCTCCAAAGAGCGGTGGTGATGTCGGAAAAGCCGATAATCCAGGGAGAAACGAAAATCCAGACACCTAAAACCAATTGAACCCAATTTAGATATTTCATAAATTAAAAAATAATTTTAAAACGACCTTTCGTTCTTAAATCAATAAAAACGTTGATATCTTAATTATAACAGGTTTGTCGGATAACCCAATCGCGATTATCCACACTGGATTAATTTTGCTTCAGGGCTTCATCAATGAGCTGGGCGAAAACACTGTAAGGATAAGCGCCCTGAATAATTGTTTTGTCGATAAAAATGGTCGGTGTTGAAATTTTGTCTATGATAGAGCCGGCTTCCTGAAAGTCATTTTCAACTTCAGCCGCGTATTTTTGGGATTCAAAGCAGGTCAGAAATTCCCCAACATCCATGCCTAAATTAGAAGCGATATTTTTAAAAGTTTCTTCGTTCAGGTTTCCGTTGTTTTCGTTGTTGCCGAGAGTTTCAAATTCATTGACTTCAATATTGAACAGGGCGTCGTGAAAAGCCCAATATTTTTGCTGGTCCCGGGCGCACTCGGCTGCCTGGGCCGCCAGCGTTGATTCCGGCCCCACAAAAGCCAAATCTTTGAAAACCATCTTCGCCTTGCCGGTTTCCACGTAATTTTCGCGAATCAAAGATTCTGTTTCCTTGAAAAATTTTCCGCAGAAAGGGCATTGGTAGTCGCTGAATACGAAAACCGTTACCGGCGCTTCGGGGTCGCCTAAAATTACGTCGTCGTCGATTTGGGGGCCGGCTGATTTTTGTACCGCCTTTTGAACTTCGGCTGTCTGGGAATTTTTTTCAAAGCCCTTAATCCCGATTGAATAAAGCAATGAGCCGGAAATTAAAACGGCCGCGATTATGATGCTAACGGACAAAAAGCGATTATTTTTTTCCTGATTTTCCATATTTATATTGTTATTTAAGCGTTAGCATTATAATATATCTATGGATGGTTTGGCAAGTTTCATAAAAATATGACGGAATATTCCACTAAAGCGCTGGTTTTGGGCGCCGAAGACATTGGCGAATTTGACCGGTTGATTTACCTATACACCAAAGAACTGGGAAAAGTGGCGGCCAGAGCCAAAAGCGTCAGGAAAATAACTTCGAAACTGGCGGGGCATCTCCAGCCCCTGAACTTTATCAGGGTCCGATTGGTGGAGAAAAACGGGTTTCAAATCGTTGACGCTCTGGCAGTCAGCCGGATAAAGGTTTCCCAGACCTCTCTAATCTTTCTTTCTTTTATAAAAGAGATGACTTTTGAGTTCCAGCAGGATAAGAAATTATGGGTTCTCATTAAAGGGGCTTTTCGGGACTTGAAAATTAACGGGAAAATTCCCTACAAAATTCTGCTTGAGATTCTGGGATTTTCCCCTAAGTTTGCCGCCTGCAGCGTTTGTGAAAACAAATCCGTAAACTATTTTTCCCAGAAAGAACAAATATTTTTGTGTCGGCGTTGCGCTTTGCCTTATCAATCTCCGGCGGACGAACGAAAAGAATTTCCCGACCTGATTGAAATTTAATTTTTAACCCCGTCAACGTTGGGGTTTTAAAATTTCCAAAGATAGGGTATATTGATATAAACCCTCATTAATCTTTATTGATATGAAAACAAGCCGTTTGCTTTTTTGGATAGCGGTATTCGGCAGCCTGATAGTTTTGACGGCCGGCGGTTTTTATTTTTACCAGTATTTTACCAGCCGGGACATCATTTTTTCTTTAAGAAGTTCTTCTTCGGAAACCCTTTTAGGGGTTCCTTTTAAGATTGAGGCGGAGGTCAAAAACAGTTCCAGTAATCCATTAAAAGACGTCAAGCTTTCAATGGTTTTGCCGGAGGGCGCGGCCTTCATCGGTGAAAATGCCGAAAAAAGGGCATTAAATTTAGACCTCGGGGATTTGGAAGAAAATACCGATTTTCAGAAAAAAATTCCGGTCGTTATTTTTGAAAACGAGCAAACAATTAAAAAATTCGAAGTTACCATTTCTTATTTTCCGCCAACGCTCGGGCCGAAAGCCCGGTTTGAACAGACAAAAAGCGTTGAAGTGGTTGTCAGGGATTCGGGGATCAAGCTGGACCTGATTACTCCCCAAAAGGTTTTGAACAATGAGGATTTTGAGATTGAAGTCCAATACCAGAACGTTTCCAGTGTTGATTTTTCCGGCGTGAAATTGGAGCTTGATTACCCCAAGTTTTTTACCCTTAGGGAGGCGACTATCCAGCCGTCAAGCGGAAATAATGTCTGGGAAATAGGAGACCTCGTAAAAGACGGGGAAAAGGGAAGTCTGATTATCAAAGGCAGGGTCCTCAGCGCCGAGAAATCTTTTTTTGAAATAAAGGGTTCTCTAAAAATTGAATTATCGGGCCGGGAATTTCCCGTTGGCGAGAAAACCGCCACCGTGAACATCACGCCTTCCCCCCTCTCTTTAAGCGTTTTCCTTAATAACCAGGCCGATTACCTTGCTTCTCCGGGAGATAATTTGAATTACAGGATTGTTTACCGCAATAACTCCGATACGGGATTGAATGACGTGGTCATCAAAGCCAAATTAAGCGGAGAAATGTTTAATTTTGCCAGCGTTAAAACACCGGGATTTTTCAGCTCCGGAACGAATACTATTACCTGGAACGTTGCCAATACTCCGGAGCTCCGGTTTCTTAATCCGGCCATTGAAAATTACGTTGAGTTCCAGATTAAAACCAAAGAAACTTACCCCATTAAAAGGGTCAGCGACAAAGATTTCAATTTGAAAATTGAAGTGGAGATTTCCTCGCCAACGGTTCCTTATTACGTGGCCAGCGATAAAACCGTCAACTTAGCCGATTTTACCACCAAGATTGCCGGGAAAATTACGGTTAAAAGCCAGGCCTTTTTCTCCGACCAGGGTTCGGGTATCGTAAACAAGGGAAGTTTTCCTCCGAAGGTTAACACTCCGACGGATTTTACCGTCCACTGGATAATAACCAATTATTCCACCGACGTTAAAGATGTCGGGATAAAAGCTTTTTTGCAATCAGGGGTAAGCTGGACAGGCCAGGTTAAAAGCAATGCCGAAACAGCGCCGACTTATAATGAAAGAACCCAGGAAGTTTCCTGGCTGATTAACAGAATTCCGGCAACCAAAGGAGTAATTTCCAGTCCCATAGAAGCGATTTTTCAGATTGAAGTCATTCCCAACATTACCCAGCTTAACCAGCTCATTCCCCTTTTAAGTGAAACCATTTTTAGCGCTTCTGACGAATTTAGCGGCGTTAAGCTGACGGGTTCGGCTCCGGCTTTAAACAGCGGAGAAACCGTAACTCAATAGTTAAGAATAATTTTAATTATGGAAGATTTAATGAATAAAATAGTTTCATTGTGCAAAAGGAGGGGGTTCATTTACCCTTCATCTGATATTTATGGCGGTTTTACCGCTGTTTATGATTATGGTCCTTATGGCGCGGAGCTGGTAAACGCCGTTAAAAGGGAATGGTGGAAAGCCATGGTTCAGCTCAGGGACGATATTGTTGGTTTGGATTCAGCTATTTTTATGCATCCTAAAATTTGGGAAGCGAGCGGCCACGTAGCCGGATTTTCCGATCCCCTGGTTGAATGTAAAAATTGCCACGCCCGCTCCAGAGTTGACCACTTACTTGGAGAAATTGGTATAGAAGCCGACGAAAAAATGTCCGAAGAAGAAATTAATAAAATCTTTTCCAAAAATAAGAGCAAACTAACGTGTCCTAATTGCGGCAAAAAAGACTTTACTGACGCCAGAAAGTTTAACCTGTTAGTGAAATCAAATATGGGAAACTTTGCCGATAACTGGAACAAAGAACCCGTTTATTTGCGCGGAGAAACTTGTCAGGGCATTTATGTTAACTATAAGAATGTTTTGGATTCAGCCCGGGTTAAAGTTCCTTTCGGTATTGCCCAGATCGGCAAGGTTTTTCGCAATGAAATAACCGCCCGCCAATTTATTTTTCGCACCAGGGAATTTGAGCAGATGGAAATGCAGTATTTTGTTCAGCCGGATAAAGAAATGAAAGAGTATGAAAAATTAAGAAAGGCCCGTTGGCAATATTATTTGGATATTGGCTTGAAAAAAGAAAATTTGAAATGGAATAAACATAAAAATCTGGTTTTTTACGCCAAGGCGGCTTATGACATAGAATATAAATTCCCCTTCGGCTTTGATGAGTTGGAAGGCGTACATGCCCGGGGTGATTATGATTTATCCCAACATACTAAGTTTTCCGGTAAAGACCTTTCTTATCTTGACCCAGAGACGGGCAAAAAATATATCCCTCATATTATTGAATCATCAGTCGGCGTTGGCCGGACGGTTTTTGCCGTTTTAACCGAAGCTTATACCGAAGAAAAAGAGGGAAAGGAGACCAGAATAGTAATGAAGTTTCCCAAAAAACTTGCCCCGATTAAAGTGGCAGTTTTCCCCTTATTAAGGAACAAGCCGGAACTGGTTAAAAAAGCCAGGGAAATTTATGATAATCTAAAAATGGAATATATGTGCGAGTTTGACGATAACGGCAATATTGGCAAGCGTTATCGAAGACAAGATGAAATCGGCACGCCCTTCTGTATTACAGTTGATTTTGATAGCTTAAAAAATGGAGACGTCACAATTCGCGACCGCGATACCACTAAGCAGATAAGGATGAAGATGGAAAAATTGGTTGAATATTTAAAAGAGCAATTAATAAAATGACAAAAGATATGGAAAAAGTTAAAAAAATAGTTTTGAAAAACGGCTTGAGAATCATAAGTGTCCCGATGGCCGACAGTTTGACGACCACGGTTTTGGTTTTGGTTGAGGCTGGCTCAAAATACGAGATAAAAGAAATGAATGGCATTTCCCACTTTCTGGAACATATGTGTTTCAAGGGAACAAAAAAACGGCCCAAGAGTATTGATATCAGTTCGGAGCTGGATAATATCGGCGCCAAATATAACGCCTTTACCGGTATGGAATACACGGGTTATTTTGCCAAAGCCCGGCCCGGCCATTTTGACGTGATTTTGGACGTGGTTTCCGATATTTATCTTAACCAAGTATTCGAGCGGAAAGAAATTGACAAGGAGCGGGGAGTGATTATTGAAGAAATAAACATGTATGAAGATTTGCCGATGAGAAGGGTTCAGGAGCTTTTTACGAATTTGCTTTACGGGGACCAGCCGGCCGGCTGGGACGTTGTTGGCAGGAAAGAAGTAATTAAAAAACTGAACCGCGATGATTTCATAAAATACCGGAACGAGCACTATCTCGGCAAATCGTCTTTGGTAGTGGTTGCCGGAAGATTTAAGGAGGAAGAAATTATAAAAAAAGTTGAAAACGCTTTTAATAACATTAAATCCGGCGAAAAAACCCCGAAAATAAAAACCGTTGAACATCAGGAAAAGCCGAGAGTTTCATTAAAATATAAAAAAACCGACCAGACCCATCTGATTTTGGGCGTCCGGGCATTCGGTATTTTTGACGAGCGGCGTTATGCTTTGGAAGTTTTGTCCAACATTCTTGGCGGAGGATTGAGTTCCCGGCTGTTCCAGAAAATCAGGGAAGAAATGGGAGCGGCTTATTACGTAGGCGCCGATGCCGACTTTCTCAGCGACCATGGTTTTCTCGCGGCGTCAGCCGGCGTTGACAACGGCAAGGTTAATCAGGTAATTGAAGCGATAATTGAAGAATTCAGAAAAATAGCCAAGAAATCCGTGGAAAATAAAGAGCTGCAGCGCGCCAAAGAACAGATGATTGGCAATTTGGTTATCGGGCTGGAAACCTCTGACCAGTTGGCGGGTTTTTACGGCGGTCAGGAAATTATTACCAGGGAAACGCTTACTCCCGAAGAAATTATCAAAAAAATCCAGGCAATAAAAAGTGAAGAAATCAAAGCGGTGGCTTCGGAAATTTTTCGGAATAACGGATTAAACATGGCAATGATTGGGCCATTTAAAGAAAAGGAAAAATTTGAAAAAATACTGCTTTATTGATACAATAATTTTAAATAAGATTTAACGTGAAAAAAGACACATTTGAAATTTCTTGGACGACTTTATGGAGAATCTTCTTCATGCTTTTTTTGGTGGTTATTTTTTTTCTCGCCCGTGAATCGTTAATAATTCTTTTTTTGGCCATTATCATTTCTTCGGCGCTTGACGGTCCAGTCAGCTATCTTCAAAAAAAAAGAATTCCCCGGATATTCGGGACAATTCTGATTTTTTTGCTGGTTTTGTTTCTTTTGGCTTTAGTTCTGTATACCCTTATTCCCGTGGCGGTTTTTGAACTCCAAAATCTTCTGCAAAATCTCAAAAATATGAACATTCCGGTTTTTGGAACGATAGACCTTTCCCAATTCGTAAGTTTCGACAGGTATTTGGGAAATCTGGAGAATCTGGCGAACGTTCTGTTCAGTGGCGGAGTTTCATTTATCAGCATCGTATCGTCCATCTTCGGCAATCTTGCCATGATTGTCGCCACTTTGATAACTTCTTTTTACATGACCGTTAACCAGGGAGGGGTAGAAAGGTTTTTAAAAACGATTCTGCCGGTTATCCACGAAAGATACATAATAGAGATTTATAACCGGGCCCGCAAGAAAATGGGACGCTGGTTTCAGGGGCAAATTATTTTAATGTTGATTATCGGAACAATAACCGCTCTGGGGCTTAAATTCCTGGGAATAAAATACGCTTTGGTTTTGGGTATTCTGGCGGGCCTTTTGGAAATTGTTCCCGTGGTGGGTCCGATTTTTGCCGGCGCCGTCGCTTTTTTGGTGGCAATTCCCGAATCCTTTATTTTGGGAATCTACGTAGTAATTTTATTCGTGGTCATCCAGCAAGCGGAAAGCCAGCTTTTGGTTCCCTGGGTGATGAAAAAAACGGTTGGCGTCAGTCCGGTTGTAGTGGTTATCGCCCTTCTTGCCGGTTCGCAGGTAGCCGGCCTCATCGGAGTAATTTTAGCCGTGCCGGTGGCCGTTGTCCTTCAGGAAATAATGGAGGACAGGGAGAGAAGAAAGCTTAGAACCCAACAACTGGAAATTGAATGAATAAATTTTACGTTACCACTCCAATTTACTACGCCACCGGCAAACCGCATATCGGTCATGCTTTCGCGACTCTTTACGCCGACGTTATTGCCCGATATGAAAAAATAAAAAACAACGACGTTTTTTTGGTTGTGGGAACGGATGAATACGGGACGAAAGTGGCGGAAAAAGCCGCTCAAAAAAATGAAACGCCCCGGGAATTCGTCGATGAAATATCCTCTTTTTACAAGGAGGCTTGGCGGGAATTGAACGTTAATTACGATGATTTTATCAGAACCACGGAGGACCGGCACAAAAAAGGGGTTTTAAAATTCATTCAAAGACTCATTGAATCCGGAAGTATTTATAAGGGCAAATACGAGGGACTTTATTGTTCAAACTGTGAGAAATTTTTGACCGAGAAAGAACTGGTAAACGGCTTGTGTCCGGACCACTTGAAGCCGCCCCAAAAAATCAGCGAAGAAAATTATTTTTTTAATTTAAAAAAATACCTTCCTCGGGTGCGCCAAAAAATCAGCGATGACGAATTGAAAATCAGGCCGGAAAGCCGAAGGAAAGAAACCTTGAATTTGATTGATGCCGACATTGCCGATTTTTCCATCAGTCGCGAGAAAGTTAAATGGGGAATCGGTTATCCCGGCGACCCCAACCAGACGATTTACGTTTGGGCGGAAGCCCTGATGAATTACGTGACGGTTTTGGATTTTCCCGACGGCGAAAAATACAAAAAATTCTGGCCCGTCGACCTTCATGTAATCGGCGTTGAAATAAACAGGTTTCATACCATTTTTTGGCCGGCAATGCTCCTGGCAATAAAGGAACCCTTGCCCAGAGAAATTTTCATTCATGGATTGTTTACGATAAACGGGCAAAAGATGTCCAAAAGCATCGGGAACGTCATTTATCCCCTGGCGCTCGTCAAAAAATTCGGTTCCGATTCCAGCCGCTACCTCCTGCTCTCCCAGTTTCCGGCCTCGGAACACGGGGACATAAAAGAAGAGTCGTTCGTGAAAAAATACAACGCCGATTTGGCCAACGGCATAGGCAACCTTTTTGAGAGAATTTTTACGCTCGCGATAAAATACAAATACAATTGCGACGACGGGGACGATTACGACGAAGAGATTAAAGATTTCCAGGAGAAGACGGAAGCCGCTTACGGCGAAAAAATGGACAATTATCTTCTTTATGACGCCCTGACCGAAGTTTTCTCCTTTGTTAAAAAGCTGGACCAGTATATAGACGTTAATAAGCCCTGGCGTTTAATTAAGGAAAGAAATTCGGAAACCGAAGAAATTTTGAATACCCTGATTTTCGGGGTGGAAAAAATCATTGCCTGGCTCAGGCCTTTTATGCCGATGAAGATGGAGGAAGCTGAAAAATACCTCCTGGAACTTGAAACCCAGGAAGAAAAATTGAACCTTTTCCCGAGAATTTAAGTTTGTTAATTTTCCAATGACCCTAATTGATACTCATGCCCACGTAAATTTCCGGGATTTTAAAGACGACGGCGACGAAGTCATAAAAAGAACCCTGGAAAAAGACGTCTGGCTCATAAACGTCGGCGCCGAATTAAAGACCTCCAAAAGGGCGGTTGAATATGCCGGACGTTATCCGCGGGGGGTGTATGCGGCCGTCGGCCTGCACCCTTCCCACGTTGAAGACGAAGAATTTTCCCGTGAAAATTACGAAGAGCTGGCTTTAAGGGAAAAAGTGGTGGCCATTGGGGAAATCGGTTTGGATTACTACAGAATTAAAGACAATGACGTTGAAGTCAAAGAGAAGCAAAAAGAAGTTTTTAAGAAACAAATCGAACTGGCGCTGGAGCTGGATAAGCCGATAATAATCCACTGCCGGGACGCCCATTCCGACGTTTTGGAAATTCTTAATTCATATTTTACAATTCATCATCTGCGCCTGCGAGGCGTGGCTCACAGCTTTTTGGGAAACTACAAACAGGCGAGAAAATACCGGAAAATGGGTTTTAAAATAGCTTTTAACGGCATTATTACTTTCGCCCGGGATTATGACAAGGTGATTTTAGATACTCCGATTGAGGATATTTTATTGGAAACCGACTGTCCTTATTTGGCGCCCGTTCCTTATCGCGGCCGGCGGAACGAGCCGCTTTACGTCATTGAGGTGGCGAAAAAGTTGGCGGAAATGAAAAATTTGTCTTTGGAAGAAACGGCGAAGCAGACAACCAAGAACGCCAAAGAGGTTTTTGGAATTTAACATTCTTTTAACGGGGTTTGCTAAAATTTTTGGCAGTTGTTAAAATATAAACAAAGATTTAACCCCGCCCATTAAAATATAGGCGGGGTGCTCAAATTTGCGGCAAAATTTTGTTCGTTCAACAAAGTTTCGCTCTAAAATTTTGATAAATTTGGCATGTACGACGTTATTACCATTGGAACGGCAACGGAAGACCTTTTTTTAAGAAGTCCGCTTTTTAGGGTATTGCGCGACCCCAGGGAACTGAAAAAAATCGGGGTCTTCACGGGCGAAGCCCAATGTTTCGCTTTGGGCGCGAAGATTGAAATAAAAGAACTGGCTTTTGCGACTGGCGGCGGCGCCACCAACGCGGCCGTTACTTTCGGGCGACAGGGATTTAAAACGGCTTCTTTAATCAGGATTAACAAAGACGAAGCGTCCGAACATATTCTTAAAGAACTCCAAAAAGAAAAAATTGTTCCTTTCGCGATTAAAGACGAAAAACAAAAAACCGCTCATTCGGTTATCCTTTTGGCTCCCGGCGGGGAAAGAACCATTTTGGTTTATCGCGGCGCCTCGGACGATTTAAAAATAAAAGAGATTCCTTTCAATAAATTAAAAGCCCGCTGGGCTTATGTTTCTCCCGGCAATATTGAATTTTCCGTAATTAAAATGATTTTTAACCATTTTTCGGAAAATAAAACTTTAATTGCTTTTAATCCTTCAAAGTATTTTTTGAGCATGGGAGCGCGGAAATTAAAACCGCTTTTGTCAAAATCAAAAGTGGTTATTTTGAATCGCGAAGAGGCTTCTTATTTGACGGGTATTGATTATAAAAAAGAAAGAGAAGTTTTCAGGAAACTCAATAAGTTGGTGTCCGGTATCGCGATAATGACCCAAGGGCCCGAAGGAGTTTCCATTTCCGATGGAATAAAAATTTACCGAGCTGATATTTTTCCCGGTAAACTCATTGACCGGACCGGCGCCGGCGACGCTTTCGGCAGCGGTTTTGTAACCGCCCTGATAAAGTACCAAATATCGGGTGTCAGGCGTCAGGTATTTAATGAAGAACAGATTAAATATGCCATTCGTTTGGGAACGGCCAACGCCACCTCGGTAATAGAAAACATAGGGGCGAAAAGCGGAATCTTAAAGCGGCGGCAATTTGAAAAAAATCCGAGATGGAAAAAATTGGCAATTAAAACAATAAAAATAAAATGACGATAATGGAACCCTATAAACAAATTTCCAAAATTCTTCGGAGCGACAAGGATACCATCCGCCTGCTTGAGGAAAAAATGGGGGCTTTAACCGGAAAGAAGGATATAATAACCAGAATAACCGAAGAGAATGAAGCGGAAATCAGAAACCGGCTGGATTTTCTGGGTTTGGGACGGAAGATTAACGCTAAAAAAGTATGCGACGCTTTAATCAGCAAGATTGAAGCCGATAACGACGAATTATTCAAAAATTTAGATTCTCCTTCCGCTTTGGTCTCCAAGGACTGGCAAAAAGTTTTGGAGATTGCCAGAGGCATTAATGATAAACCCAGGGGATTTTTTTTAAAACGGGAAAAAGCGGTTGAATTTCTAAAAAACCGGCCGCCGTTGAAAATTCTTAAGGCGTTGAATTACAAAAATACCGAAGAAATGCTCCAAAAAGAAGACGTTTTTGAAATTTTCAGCGCTCTGCGGTTCGTTGAGGGGAACGATTGGTTAAATGAACAATTTTTCAAACAATATGAAAATCTCAAACCCGAAGATTTTGAAGAAAGGGAAATAAAGGTCCTGGCTTTGCCGGAAAGATGGGCGCAGATTGCCCAGAATTTCATCAAACACAAATATCATAATATCAGCCATCTCAAGGAACTGGGAATAATTTACGCAATTCCTTTGTCTCTGGATATTTCCGGAGAGGTGATGAGGAATTTCGGACTGGTTCTTCATTATTTCAGCGAGGTAAAATTTTATTCAGACCTTTTCAAAAGATTTGCGAAAGACGCCGATAAATTCGCGGGTAACGTAATTTCTTTATTGCGCGGCGATATTATTGACGAGCCTTTGCCGCCTTCTCCGGCTGGTAAAACCCAGTGGCTTGTTATTCAGAGATATCTGGCCAAAGACGACGAAAATGACTGGCGCCTATTCCAGCCTCATGTTAACCCCGAGGCCATGCATTGGGAAAGGGCTGAAAAAATGCTTGTTAAGACCGGAGACGTTCTTGACGGGTTTTCCGCTGATTTGGCGTTTTGGGAAAACCTTAATTGGGTGGGAGATTTCTTTACAACCGAGAGCGGCATTGACGTTCTGGTCAGCTTCAATTTGATTGACACGGCAATGGCCTTGGTTAAGGAAAAAGAGCTGATAAAATATCTTTATCACCATCAAGAGGCCTTGTGGAATAAGATTTTTATGGAGTATTTCAGTGAGGGAGAGATGGAAGAGTTCATAAAACAGAACATAATAAAAGGGTGGTTCGAGATTTAAACCCTGTGTTTGGGCGTAAACCAGAAGCCCAAACGGAATTTTCCGCCAAGCATCAGGCGCGTCTGGGCTTCTATGGCGGGGAAAGCGCCAAAAACGATAAGGGTTATCGGCATTAAGAGCCATTGGAAAAAATAAAGAAAATAATGCCCTTTTTTAAACCAGTTCGGTTTCGGAGGCAATAAAATAACGCTTAAGATTGCCGAAGTGATAATTCCGACCATTGCCAGAGTCATAATAAACCGCGTTACCTGAGGCAAATTATATGAAAGAAGGGTAAAACTAAAACCTTCTTTTCCCAAAAATAAAGGCAGCCAACCTAAGGCGAAAATCAGCAGGGCGTTGGTAGACCAGGAATGAAAACTTTCAATGGCGTTGAAGCTCCAATACAACTTTTTCCTTAAGGGGATTTTTTTGTTTTTTCTGAAGCCGTTTAAAAAATATGGGATATTCTCGCAGCCCCAGGCCCAGCGACGCTGTTGTTTGTATTGATTGAGCATTGTTTGCCAGAAACTCGTGGAAACGTTGGCGTCCATTGATACCGGGTAAAAAAGCGGAACCACCCGCCAGTCGCCGTTGTAATGCAAATAGCATTGCCAGAAAATCCGGGAATCTTCGGAAACGACGTCTCTGTTCCAGAATCCTATTTCCACGAGCGCCTTAAAAGGCATTGAATGGGACGAAAAAGTTGTCAGGCGTTCCTGTCGGGATTGCTGCATCATGTGCCAAAAAGTGGAAGAAAAAGCGATAACGCGGGCAAAAGCCGGCGCCTGGAAAATATTGTTGATAAAAAGAGGAATTGGTTGGAAACTTGAACGCTGGGGATGAGGCGATGACAAAAAAACACAGGTTAAATTGACGAAGTAATCGGGTAAAACCTGGGTGTCGGCGTCAAAAACCGAAACTAAAATATTCTCATAGGGAATTTTTAGCGGGTCAATGACCGACTTTTTAACTTCTTTGGCGGCCCATGTCTGGTTGGAACCCTTACCTGGAATCTCGCCGGCCATGTTGGCCGGGTGAGTGGTAGTCAGGAGTTTGAAAAACTTATCACCGAAATCTTCTTTTATTTTACCGATAATTTTCCGCGACGAGGCGCCGGCTCGCTCTTCATTGGATAAAACAACAATCAGTTTGTCTTTCGGATAATTGGCTCTTGCCAGAGATTCAAACGATTCTTTCATAATTTCATATGATTCTTTATACATCGGAATAATGACAAGATGATAGATTAGTAAATAATTGCCGGTTTGAACATTAACGCCGTTTTCATTCGTATTATTTACAAGAACTTTTCGAGTGTCGGAGAGTTTTTGAAGCCAGTCGGTTTTCAACGAATTCTTCATTTTGGAAAATGAAGCGCGGAGATGAAAAGAAAGATAAACGGTTTTAAAGAGCCAATAGACGTCAAAAAGGATGATAAAAACAGCCGCTATTGCCGGCGCCAGCCACGAAAAGAGAAATATTAAAATTATGGTTACCCAGGTTAAAAACCCGGGAACCATTTCAAAAAAATGATAAACTATGTTTCTTGACATTTTTTCTTAAAAAGTATAACATTTTATTGACGATCGTCCGCAAAGTGTTATACTTTTATTTATTTTGAATTCTTGGCGTTCGGTTTAAATTTTTGGAATGTTGTTTGATATAGATATAATAGTTTGACATAACTTTTTTGGCAAATAGTATTATAATAATAAACTATGAACAAGCGAATTTTAATCTTAATTATAATTGTTGCCCTGATGGGCGGATTTTTCGGTTCATTAACTTCCAGTCAGTTGGTCAAAGCGAATTTATTTGAGAATTTGTACGAAAGTTATTTAAAGCCGCTTTTACCCGGAAACGGCGAATCACCGCAATCAATAAGCCAAGAGAACCTTCAGTCGCCTTCGGCCAATGCTCCGGCGCCGGTTTACGCGCCGACCGTTGATTACGAGCAGGCGGTGATGAAATCCATAGAAGAAAACTCGCCGGCGGTCGTTTCAATCGTGATTTCAAAATACGTGCCGGTGATCGAGCAATGCCCTTATAATCCCTTTTCCGATTTGCCGCCGGACGTCCAACAGTTTTTCGGCGGTGGAACGCAGTTTTACCAGTCCTGCCAAAAAGGAACGGAACTTCAGGAAGTCGGCGGCGGTTCGGGTTTCATCATTTCTTCGGACGGATTGATAGCCACCAACAAGCACGTGGTTTACGATGAAAGCGCTTCTTATACTGTTTTGACCAATGACGGCAAAAAATACGACGCTGAGGTTTTGGCCCGGGACCCAAATCGCGACCTGGCAATCATTAAAATTTCCGCCGATAATCTGCCAGTGGTAAAACTGGGCGATTCCGACAGCGTTAAACTGGGGCAGACCGCCATTGCCATCGGCAATGCCCTGGGAGAGTTCAGGAATACGGTGTCGGTAGGGGTAATTTCCGGCTTGTCGCGGGACGTTACGGCTTCCTCCAATGGGGGACTGACGGAAAAGTTTGAAGGATTAATCCAGACCGATACGGCAATCAATGAAGGTAATTCCGGCGGCCCTCTTTTGAATTTAAACGGAGAAGTCATCGCTATTAACGTGGCCATGGTGTCCGGCGCCCAAAATATCGGGTTCGCCATTCCCATTAATCAGGTCAGAAAAGCAATAGAGTCGGTAAAAAACACCGGTCGGATTGTGACCTCTTATCTGGGAGTTCGTTTTACGACGATTACTCCGGATTTAGCCAAAAAGGAAGATCTACCAATGGAAGAAGGCGCTTTAATCAGGGGAAGTTCAAACGGACCGGCCGTGTTGCCGGATTCGCCGGCCGCCAAAGCAGGTTTGTTGGCGGAGGATATTATTACTGAGATTAACAATGAAAAGGTGACTCAGGATAATAACCTGAGCAAAATACTCCAGAAATACGGTGTTGGCGAAGTACTCACCTTGAAAATTGTAAGACAAGACAAAGAAATGGAACTGAAGGTGGCGCTGGAAGAAAGACCGGCGAATCTGTAACATAATGCCAAACCGCGAATTTATGCGAATACCGCGAAAATTATTTGTAGAATTCGCATTTCATTCGTAGATTTGCATTATTTGCGTTAGCATGAATTTTCAAAAATTTACAATTAAAGCCCAGGAGGCGCTCCAAAGCGCTCAGGAAATCGCCGCCCGGCATAACCACGGTGAATTCAAGACAATTCACCTTTTGGCCTCTTTAATAATGGATGAGGGTTCTTTGGTGAGACCTATTCTTCTTAAGGCCGGGGTCAATCTGGAAACTTTATCCCAGAAAATTGAGGAACTGCTGAAAAAAGAAGCAAAAATCTTTTCCAGCGGAGAATTGGCCCAGCTTTATCTTTCGCAGGAATTGATGCAGGTCCTGGATAAAGCTACCAGGATTGCTTCGAGCCAGAAAGACGAATTCGTTTCCTGCGAGCATCTTCTTCTGGCGATTTTGGAAACTTCTTCCAACGCCGGCCTCCTGCTTAAGGAATTCGGTTTGCGCCGGGAGACCATTTTAAGGATTCTGGCCGGACTGCGCGGTTCAATGAGAATCACCGATGAAATGCCGGAATCAAAATTCCAGGTTTTGGAAAAGTACGCCATTAATTTGACTACTCAGGCCAAAGAAGGAAAACTCGACCCGGTTATCGGCCGCGACGAGGAATTAAGGAGAGTAATCCAGGTTTTGAGCCGCCGGACGAAAAATAACCCGGTTTTAATCGGCGAGCCCGGCGTGGGCAAAACCGCCATAGCAGAAGGTTTGGCTCAGAGAATTATTTCTTCCGATGTTCCCGAGCCGCTGAAAGACAGGGAAATCATCATGCTTGACTTGGGTTCTTTAATCGCCGGCACCAAATTCCGGGGAGAATTTGAAGACCGTTTGAAGGCCTTCATAAAAGAAATCAAAAACGCCGGCGGCCGGTACATTCTTTTCATTGATGAAATTCACATGATTGTCGGCGCCGGCGCCGCCGAGGGGGCGGTTGACGCTTCTAATTTATTGAAGCCGGCTTTGGCCAGGGGGGAATTGAGGGCAATCGGCGCGACCACCATTCGGGAGTATCAACGTTACATTGAGAAAGACGCGGCCCTGGAAAGGAGATTTCAGCCGATTTTGGTTGAAGAACCATCAATAGAAGACAGCGTTGCCATTTTGCGCGGTTTGAAGGAAAAATACGAAATTCATCACGGTATGAGAATTTCCGACGAAGCCATTATAACGGCGGTGAATCTTTCGGCCCGCTACATTACAGACAGGTTCTTGCCGGACAAGGCGGTTGACTTGATAGATGAAGCGTCCGCGGCCCGGCGGTTGGAAAGCGAAAGTTTGCCCAAAAATATTGATAACTTGCGCCGGGACATTACCCGTTTGGAAATTGAACGACAATCTTTAATCAGCGAAACCAAGAAAAGCAAGCGTTTAAGCGAGGTTGATAAGGAATTAAAAAAATTAAGGGAAGAAAACGACGAACTTTCGGCCAAGTGGCATGCGGAAAAGATTTCTTTCGAGGACCTGCATAATCTTCGCAAGAAAGTTGAAGATTTGCGCCACGAAGCGGAATTATCGGAGAGAGAAGGAAATCTGGAAAGGGTGGCAAAGATAGTTTACGGGGAATTACCCCAGGCGGAAAGGGAATTTAACGCCTATGAGAAAAAACAGGCCGAAAAATCGCGGCGGCTTAAAAAATCGGAAGAACAAAGGTTTATCAAAGAAGTGGTGGATGAAGAAGACATTGCCGAGGTCGTTTCGCGTTGGACAGGTGTCCCGGTTTCCCGAATGTTGGAGTCGGAAATTGAAAAACTTTCCCGGATTGAGGACGTTTTGTCCAAAAGAGTGGTGGGCCAGAAAGAAGCGATTAAGTCGGTGGCCAATGCCTTGCGCCGGGCCCGGACCGGTCTGTCGGAAGAAGATAAGCCTCTCGGCTCTTTCATGTTTTTGGGGCCGACCGGCGTGGGAAAGACCGAACTCGCCCGGGCGTTGAGCGAATTCATGTTTAACGATGAGAAAGCGCTGGTCAGGATTGACATGAGTGAATATATGGAAAAACATTCCACTTCCAGATTAATCGGTTCCCCTCCGGGATACGTTGGCTACGAAGAAGGAGGGCAGCTGACCGAAACCGTCAGGCACAGGCCTTACAGTCTGATTCTTTTTGACGAGATTGAAAAAGCCCATCCCGAGGTTTTTAACATTCTGCTCCAGGTTTTGGACAACGGCCGCCTGACCGACGGCAAAGGGAAAATGGTTAATTTCAGAAACTCCATCATTATTCTTACTTCTAACGTCGGTAGCGAATATTTTAAGGAAATATCCCTCTTGGGATTCGGAAACGAATCCGACCAAAAAGACGAAGACAATTTCTTGGAAAAAACCAGGGCTTTCAAGGAAAAAGTGATGGCTGAACTGAAAACTTCTTTTAAGCCGGAGTTTCTTAACCGGTTGGATGAAATTATTATCTTTAATCCCCTGAGGCCCGGGGAAATTGAAAAAATAGTCGAACTCCAGCTTAATTTTCTCAAAAACAAGCTGGACAAGAAGGGTATCAGGGCGGCTTTTGACGGTTCCCTTAAAAAACATCTGGCAGAGAAAGGGTTTGACCCGGAATACGGCGCCCGGCCCATTAAGAGGATGATTCAAAAACTGATTCTTGACCAACTGGCCGACCGGTTCATTCATGGTGAATTTAAGAACGCCAAAAAAGTTAAAATTAGCTTCAAGGAACCCAAGGGGCTTAGTCTTTCCATTGGACGCTAATTAAACTTAGATGAACCTTTTCAAATTCAATTTAATAAACGCCCTTAAAAATTTAATAAAAAACGATAAAATCATATTATTGGGCAAGGCCATGGTTTTTACCGTTCTTTTGTCATTGGCGCGCGGGCACTGGTTATTTTTTATCGTTTTTCTTTCGGCGGCTTCTTATTTTTATCTTCGGCCGTCATTAAACACCGGCCAGTTTTCCTCTTCTTTTTTGGTTCTTATGGCTTGCTCGATTTTCCTTGTTCGCTTCTTGTTTCTTTCTTCTTCTCTTTCCTTTCTTATCGCCTGTTTTTTTGGCTTCCTCCTTTTTCTTATTTTGGGAATTAAAAACCTGATTTTTATAAGGCGCGAACCCGTTTATTATTTTTTAAACGGCCTTCTAATTTTGTCAATTTTCGTCTTTTTTTTCCGGTCAGAAGACGCATCCGGGCTGTTTTTTATCGAATATCTCGTTTTATTTGCCGCCCTACTCCTTCTTTTAAAAGAATTTTTAATTTTTTCCCTATCAGGCCTGCCGCATTCGGCAAAAAGAAACCTAATTATCTGCGGAACGGCCTTTTTGATTGTCCAACTGCTGTGGGCGATTAACCTTTTGCCGATTAATTTTCTCAATGCCGCCTCTCTGGTTTTATTAATGACGCTGATTTTACAGGATTTTGTTATTCAGTATTTCAAGGGTACCATCAACCGGCAGGTAATTTTGAGAAATACCACTGTTTTCCTGGTTTTAGCCCTGATTATTTTCGGGGCCTCAAATTGGGCTCCATAGTAACCAAAAAGGGTTAAATTCGTTTTCTTAAGTGTAGGGAAGATTGAATGAAAGTTATCCACAGAACGACAGATTGACGCTTGATTAAATTTGGCTTATATTTATATAATAAATCATCAAATAGAAGTTTATGGTTCACCCCGTTAGAAATCAGGGAATTCCTTGCCTGATTTCTAACGGGGTTCAGAGTGAGGCTGAACCGTATTATTTCAGGTGTTAGTTTTAGATGAGGTTTTTTGTTTGCTTAAAATTATTAAGCTAAAACCCTTCTTTTATTAGACACCATTAATTAATGTATTTGTGCGCGCGTATTCATAACGCGTTCGGATACCAGGCCTCGCTCAAAAGCGAGTTTTTTTATTAGATATCACGATTATTCTTTAGTTAAGCCGTTGCCTAACCTCACAGGGCAAAGCGGCGGGTCGATTAATAAAAGCAATAATCTTCCGGAAATTTAATTTAGTCGATAAATGATAAATAACTAATAACGAGCGACAAACAACGAACGATACGAATTGTTAGTCGTAAGTTATTAGTCAAAAAGTCAAAAATTAAAAAATGAGTAAAACATTAACAAAAGCTTCCGCAGTCGCTCTTTCACTGACTACTGCTGTTTGGCTTTCAGGAGCGGCTATGGTTTTGCCGGCTTCAGCAGCCACAGTAGAAGAGCTTCAGGATCAAATTACTGCGCTTTTGAACCAGATTCAAGCTTTACAGGCGCAATTGGGTTCTGCCACTACTGGTGGTGCGACTGAAT
>CAYZYY010000007.1:0-17530 GCA_964482855.1 uncultured Candidatus Saccharibacteria bacterium
AAGGGGAAATTCTTTTGGAAATTTTTGCGAGGCAGCGACACAATCTCTGAATCCCGGCGGCTTAATGAAAATCAACGAAATGATGCTAGGAGAAAGATATGGCCAGGCTTATAGCTATAAAAAAGAAGACCCTGCTATTAAAGAAATGGCGAGAAAAATAGAAAATTATTTTCGCGGCCATCCTTTAAGTTTTCTGGAACTAGGCTGGAATCCTAAAAAAGGAGGGGGACATGCCTGGCATAATAAAGAAGAAGTGATTAAAGACATCCGATTCTTCACCGGAGAAACACTGTGTTTTCGTCCGGAATTAGAGATTAGTTTACCACCTCAAGAAATAACCACAAAGACCAGGATTATGCTCAAAATGGGCCTGAGATATGTTATCCTCACTCTGGCTTCGGCAATGGAAACCAGAGCAAAAATTTTAGAGGAGCAAAAAGCCCCGGAGGCTACTATGTTTAGAGGCTTCGCAAACTGGGCATGGGAGAAAGGAAAAGAGGTTGACGACATAGTAACAAGTAAGGAATTTAAAGCGGGTTATCTTGGTATCCAGTTCCCTGAAGTTATAGGTATCATTCTTCAGAGGCAGTAATTTAAAGCGTGATGTGAGATAATTCCAATATCTCATATCACGCCATCTTTCTATAATCTTTTTTACATATTATAATTTTCATATTATTCTTAACTAAAGATGTAAGCGCAGCCATTTATGTTATTTGATAATCTTATCAATATTCAAATTATTGCAGTAATTCTTGGTTCACTAAGCAACCTTTTTATTGGGGTTGTTGTTCTAAAAAACAATCCCAAAAGCAAAATTAACATAGTTGCTTTTTTAAACAGTCTATTTTTGGGTCTTTGGGGTTTATCGCTCGTATTTTATCAATTCCCCTTTATTCTCTCCAGTATTCTTTGGATTAAAATAACTTTCGTTTTTGTTGCTCTGTACACGAGCGCCATTTTGGAATTCTCATTTATTTTCCCCAGTCTCATCTTTCCAAAAATCCGAAAATGGGCAAGGATCCTTAGTCTGGGCTTCATATGTTTTACCGCTTGGCTTTTATTTTCCACCAAAATATGGATAATAGATGTCGTTACTGATCCCCAAAAGGGGCTCCAGACAATTTGGGGAAATGGTTATTATCTATGGCTGACATCTCTCTGGATTATTATAATATGGACATTTATCAACTTTTTGGCTAAATACCGTAATTGTTCGTCTTTACAAAGATTACAGATGAAATACTTTTTCCTTTCATTTGGTATATTAGCTGTTGTTGTCCAAATTCCCGACGTCCTAATCCCAATTCTTTTTAATGATACCCGATACTTCTTTATCAGCGCTATCGTTAGTTTTATTTTTAGCGGCGCAGTCGCTTATGCCATTATTAAGCACCGATTAATGGATATTCGCCTAGTGATCGCCCGTTCGGTCGCCTACCTTCTTTTAATTATTTCCCTTGGAGCCATCTATGCTTTTGGTCTGTTTCTGGCCACTTCCTTCATTATAAAAGAACCGGCCAGTGTAACTAATTTGAGTATTTCCACCGCGCTCGCCCTGATAATTGCTTTTTCCTTCCAGCCGCTTCTGGGTTTTTTTCAGAAAATCACCAATCGAATTTTTTACAAACAAAATTATGACGAAAACGAACTCGTTCATAACCTCGCCCTCATTATGGCCTCCACAATTAATCTTCCGGAACTGACTCATGAACTGCTCGATAAAATTCTGGCTGAAATACATATTAGCCGCGGGGCCTTCGTTTTGGTGGATAACAAAAAAATTTTTCACTTGGCCCATCAAGGTTATGTTGATAAGCCGCAGTTTCCAGACGAGGACTTGAATGAGTTAATAAAACAATCGCGAATCGTGATTTTCGACGAAATGCGAGAGAGTCATTTAAAAGAAACAATGCGCAAACTGGAAATAAGCATCGTCGTTCCTTTGCGCGCCGAGGAAGAACACGAAGATTTCCTGATTCTGGGAGAAAAACTTTCCGGCAATCCCTACGCAGACCAGGACATCCGATTTTTGGAAGCTTTTGCCCCGGAAGCGGCAATAGCAATCAAAAACGCTTCAAACGTTGAACGGCTGATGCGGCTTGACGAAATGAAATCGGAATTCATTACGGTGACTTCCCACCAGCTTCGCACGCCGCTTTCGTCCGCCCGCTGGAATTTCGAACTACTTCTCCAGCAGGAGTTTGGCAAAATCCCGATTAAAGCCAATCGCGTCATCCGCGATATTTACAGAACGATGATGATTCTCAATGAAGGCGTAAACAATATGATGGCCGCTCTTGAGATTGAAGAAGGCAAAGTTAAAATAACACGACAGAAAGTTCAGATTAACAAGAATTTTATTGATAAAACGATTGATATTTTGAAAGGCGAGATCAAGATAAAGAATATAACGATTAAACGGAAACTTTTTTTCAAAAATACCCTTAGAGTTGACCCGGAAAAAATTTCAAGGGTTTTTGAAATTCTCCTTGATAATGCCATTCGCTATTCCCCGAACGGCTCGGTAGTCACCGTTTTCACTGCCCGGGAGGAAAAAGAAAACCGGAACGAACTGGTGGTTGCCATTGAGGACGAAGGCATGGGTATCCTCAGGGAAAACCGCGAACTTATTTTTCAGAAATTTTTCCGCGGCGGAGAAGCGAAAAAGATGTCGCCTTCCGGATTTGGTCTGGGTCTGTTTACCGCCCAAAAATACATTGAACTGCACGGCGGGCGACTTTGGCTCGGAGAAAAACAAGGGCCGGGTTCTATTTTTTACTTTACCGTTCCTATCACGGAAGTTGAAACCGAACCCAATGTAGAAAACTAACCGAGGCAAATAAAAAAACATCTCAGCCGCGGCTGAGATGTTTTTTTATTTTACCTTCTCTATAATTTTTTCAAAAACTTTCGGTTCGTTTCCGGCCAAGTCGGCCAAAATTTTTCTGTCAATAATGATGTTTTGCTTTTTAAGGCCGGCAATAAACTTTGAATAGGTTAAGTCGCGATTCCTGACAGCGGCATTAATTTGAGTTTGCCAAAGCCGGCGATAAGTCCTTTTCTTTTCCTTGCGGCCGCGGAAAGACCTGGGCAAAGCATGGAGAAGGGCTTCTTTTGCCGCCCGCTCTTTGCTTTTTCTTCCCCATTTGAACCCTTTCGCGCGACGCAATAATTTTTCCCTTTTTTTATTCGAGGTCTTGCCTCTTTTTACCCTTGTCATGTATTCTTTTTAATTATTTTTTTTCCAAAATCAAGCCCGCGAAGGCGTTTTTTTCTTTTAATCTGGATTGTCTTCTTTTTTGCCAAACAATGACCCTGAGCCATTGTCCGCCTCAAAATTTTTCCGTTTTTGGTAACCTTAATGCGATCTGAAATAAATTTCCTCATTTTTTAGTAATTTGCATTAACAATCCCTGTCCGCCGAATTTCGGCCCCATAAGTATTTTATGTTCTTCGCTAATCATTTTCAAAAACTCCTCCAGTTTAAAACGAGCCCAATCCTTATTGTATCTTTCCCTCCCTCTTAAACGGAGTATTATTTCAACTTTATTGCCTTTATTGAGAAATTCTTCGGTTTTTTTCGCTTTTATCCCCAGGTCATTCTTCGCGGCCCGGGCGCTAATCCTGATATGTTTCAGCTCGTCGATTTTTTGGCTTGATTTTTGTTTCTTTAACTCTTTTTCCTTTTGATACCGGAACTTGTCAAAATTAATGATTTTCGCCACTGGTGGTCGGGCAGTCGGAACGATTTCAACCAGGTCTAACTCTTTTTCTTCGGCTAATTTTAATGCCGCCTCCCGCGGCATAATTCCAAGGGCCTCCCCCGTCTCATTAACGACTCTTAATTCATTGGCAATTATTTGATTGTTTGTCCTGTATCGCTGAATAATGGTTTTATATTTGCTTTGATAATGCTGTGGAGATGTGGAGAATTGAACTCCAGTCCAAAAGATTTTCCAAAAAACTTCTACAGGCTTATCCCTGCTAAGCAGGGCGGTTTTTTGCTCTTAAATTTTTAATTTCAAGTATCAGAACATTTCCTTGAAACGAGCCTGATTTATAACACCGGTAATCCCCTATTAGGCGTCAGGAACCGATGACTCTGGCGATTTATGCAAAAGCCGGAGCAAACGCCAATTTTTCGTTGGCAGTTATGATTTTTTTGCCAGATTTACGAGTTAGCGCTCGACCTGCAATTTCTTGAAAAGAACCTTCGTCGAAGCCTTTCATCCCCGCCCGTAATTCAACTATTTAATCCTTTTTCTGATTTCTCTTTCAATCTCTCTTTTTTTAATTAATTCCCTTTTATCTGCCTTCTTTCTGCTCTTTGCCAAACCGATTTCCAGTTTTATCCTTCCTGTTTTGTCCTTAGTATAAGCTTTAAGAGGCGCCAAAGTCAAGCCTTTTTCATGAATCCGGCCTGTTAAATTTTTAATTTCCGACTTGTTAAGAAGCAATCGCCTGGTCCGTTTGGAATCATAATCCGGCGGCGTATTTTTAGGCTGGTAAGGCGGGATGTCCGCGTTTAAAAGCCAAACCTGATTATTCCGGACGATAACGTAAGACCCGGCCAGGTTCATCCGGCCGTTTTTTATCGCCTTTACTTCAAAACCTTTCAATTCAATCCCCGCTTCGAACCGTTCCAGTATTTCATAATCGTATCTTGCTCTTTTATTCTCAATAATCGCCGACATTGTATTAAGTATCAATCATTAGACGACGCATGACAAGTATCGGGCTTTTAATTCGGTCTTTTTTAAACTAAAATAAAACATATGTTAAAACGGAAAATTTCCGATTATCTTAAAAAAGCCGTCAATAACGCCTATCCAAATATCGGCGCTAAATATGTGTTTGACGTTTTTCCGCCGGAAAACGAATTTTTCGGCCACTACGCCACCAATGCCGCTCTTCAGCTGGCGAGTTTAAAAAAAGAAAAGCCCTTAATTATTGCGGAGAAAATCGCGACTGAAATAAAGCGCGCCTCGCCCAAGGATTTCTTCGAAAAAATAGAGGTTGCTCCGCCGGGGTTTGTTAATTTTTGGATTTCCGAGAAAGAACTCGCCGCTGAGTTAAAAAGGATTATTGCGTTAAAAAACGATTACGGCCGGACGAAAAAATGGCAAGGTAAAAAGATAATGGTCGAATTCACCGACCCCAATCCCTTTAAGAACTTTCATATTGGGCACCTCTACAGCAATATTATAGGTGAGACCATTGCCAAAGTCCTCGAATTTAACGGAGCAACCGTAAAAAGGGCGAATTACCAGGGAGACGTCGGCCTGCACGTCGCAAAATCCGTCTGGGGAATGATGGAGAAAATGAAATCGGAAAACATAACCTTGTCGCAACTTGAGAAGTGGCCCCTTGACCGCAGAATAAAATTCATGAGCCAGGCATACGCTGCGGGAGCCAAAGCGTTTAGCGAAGACGAACGCGCGAAATTGGAAATAATAAATCTGAATAAAAAGATTTTTGCCCTTGATAAAGACGTTAAAAAACTGTATCAAAAGGGCCGTAAATGGAGCCTGGATTACTTTGAGACAATTTACAAAAGATTGGGAACGAAATTCGATTTCTATTATTTTGAGCGGGACGTCGGGGAAATCGGATTGAAAATAGTCAAAAAAAATCTCCGCAAAAGCGTATTCGAAAAAAGCGAGGGGGCAATAGTATTTCCCGGCGAGAAATACGGGCTTCACCGAAGGGTATTTATAAACAAGGAAGGGCTACCGACTTACGAAGCCAAGGAGTTGGGCCTGGCGCCGGTAAAATTCAAAGACTTCGCCTACGACCTTTCCGTCGTAGTCACGGGAAACGAAATTACGGAGTATTTCAAGGTTTTAATCTGCGCCCTTAAAAAAATTAATCCCAAATTGGGAGAAAAAATCGTTCATATCGCGCACGGCATGGTCCGTCTGCCCCAGGGTAAAATGTCCAGCAGAACCGGAAAGGTTATTTCCGGAGAAGAATTGCTGGATGAAGTAAAAAGTCGGGTTTTGAAAATTATGAACTTGTCCTCGAAAGAGTTTCCTGAAACGGAAAGGGAGAAAACAGCGGAAGATATCGCGGTTGGCGCGGTAAAATATTCATTTTTGAAAGTAAGCTTGGGGCAAGATATTGCGTTTAGTTTTGATAAATCCTTAAGCATCCATGGAGACAGCGGTCCTTATCTGCAGTACGCCCTGACCAGGATGAAAAGCGTTTTGAAAAAATCCGGCCGGCTGCCGAAAACCGAAGATTTCTCCCTGCTTGAAAAAGAATCCGAGAAAAACGTCGTCCGGCAGCTTGTCTATTTCCCCGAAATCGTGGAGCGCGCGGCCGAGACTTATGAAACCAACGTTCTAACCAATTATCTTTTTAAGCTGGCGAATCTGATGAATGCCTTTTATGAAAACGAACAAATCCTAAAAGCGGAAAAGTTATTAAGGGAAAACCGCCTTAATCTTATTTTGTGCGCGACAATCGTTTTTGAAAACGGATTAAAACTATTGGGCATTGAAGCGCCGGAAGCAATGTAAAAACAGCTGGTTAATTAGTTAATTGGATAATTAAGTAATTAAGTTGAATACAAAACAAGATGTTATGCCATAGAATAACACCTTGTTTTTTTATATAACTTAATCTAAAAAACTAAACAGCTAATCCGCTAATAAGCTAATAAGCTATTTAGCTATTGAGATAGGGCGCTTTTTTTTGTATATTTAAAAGAATGTTCAAGAATATCAATTCTCTCAAGCCGGTTGAAATTGAGAAAAAAGTTCTAAATTTCTGGCAAAAAAAGAAGGTTTTCGAAAAATCCCTCAAAAAGAAATCGCCCAAGGGTGAATTCGTTTTTTATGACGGGCCGCCTTTTGCCAATGGTTTACCCCACTACGGCCACATTTTGGCTTCAATAATAAAAGACGTCATCCCCCGCTATCAGACCATGAAAGGTAAGCGGGTTGAAAGGCGCTGGGGCTGGGACTGCCACGGCCTGCCGGTGGAATTCGAAGTGGAAAAGGAATTAGGGCTGAAAACGAAAAAGGAAATAGAGAAGTTCGGTCTTGAAAAATTCAACAAGGTGGCGAGAAAAAGCGTGCTCAAATACCAGGACCAATGGGAAAAAATCATTCCCCGAATCGGCCGCTGGGCGGATATGAAAAACGCCTACAAGACCATGGAAGCCGATTACATGGAGTCCATTTTGTGGGTTTTCAAATCGCTTTACGAAAAAGGTCTCGTTTATGAAGGGTACAAATCCATGCATCTTTGTCCGAGATGCGAGACCACCCTTTCCAATTTCGAAGTTACTCTTAATTACAAAGATGTCGAGGATTCGGGAATTACGGTGAAATTTGAACTAGAAGAAGAAGCGAATACTTTCATTCTGGCTTGGACCACGACCGCTTGGACATTACCCGGAAACGTTGCTCTGGCAATCAATTCCAAGATTGATTACGCGCTTATTGAAGTGGAAAACCAAAAATCGGGTAAAAAGGAAAAGCTTATCCTGGCAAAAGAGAAACTGGAAACGCTCGGGCGGAAATACGGGGTTTTAAAAACCGTAAAAGGGAAAGAACTGGTTGGCAAAAAATACAAACCGCTTTTTGACTATTACACTAAGGATAAAAACCTGAAAAACCGCGCCAATGGCTGGAAAATATACCCGGCAGATTTCGTTTCGGTTGAAGAAGGTACCGGTATCGTCCACATCGCCCCGGCTTTTGGCGCCGAAGACATGGAATTGGGACGAAAATATAATTTGCCTTTCATTCAACACGTTTCAATGGACGGCAAATTCAAGCCGGAAACGGGAAGTTTCGCTGATTTAAGCGCCAAGCCGACGGACAATCCGCAGTCCACGGACCGAAAATTAATCGACCGCCTTGAAGAAGAAAGCAAAATTTTCAAAGTTGAAACCATTAGCCATTCTTATCCCCATTGCTGGCGCTGCGAAACGCCCCTGTTGAGTTACGCCGCTTCGTCTTGGTTCGTTAAAGTCACGGAGCTTAAAAACAAACTTATCAAGAATAACAAAACAGTTAACTGGCTGCCGGCGCATATCAAAGCCGGCCGCTTCGGAAAATGGCTGGAGGATGCCCGGGACTGGGCAATTTCCCGGAGCCGTTTTTGGGGCGCGCCTTTACCGGTTTGGAAATGCGAAAAATGCGAAGCGCTCAAAGTAATCGGCTCGGTTAAGGAAATTAAAGACAACAACATTGAAAAATCCGGTAATAAGTATTTCATTATGCGCCACGGCGAAGCCGAATCTAACCTTTTCAATATCGTCAGTTCGAGCTACAAAAACCAGCACCATCTGACGGAAAAAGGTAAAAAACAAACGATTGACGCCCTGAAGAATTTCAAGAAAGCCGAAAAAATCGATTTGATTTTCTCCTCAGACCTCGTCAGAGCAAAAGAAACGGCCCAGATTGCCGCAAAGCATTTTAAGGTTAAAAAAGTCGCTTACGATAAAAGGCTGCGGGAAATTAACTTTGGCATCTTCGACAATAAAAACATAGAGGAATACCGTTCTTACTTTTCTTCTTTGGAAGAAAGATTTTATAAAAGGCCGCCCAAAGGCGAAAGTTTTATGGATGAAAAAAGGCGAGTTTCCGAATTCCTTTACGAAACTGACAAAAAATATTCCAATAAAAATATTCTTATTATCGGCCACGAAGGTCCGTTTTGGATGCTCATTGCCGGAGCCCGGGGAGACGACGTGAAAAAAGCTATCAAATTTAAAATGGGCAAGCCGGACGTCATCAAAACCGGGGAGATGAAAACCCTCAATTTTTCTCCTTTGCCCCACAATGACGATTTCGAGCTGGACATCCACCGTCCCTACGTGGACAAGGTTGTTTTGAAATGCCCGCATTGTGACGGAAAAATGAAGCGCCTTCCGGACGTTTTCGATTGTTGGTTTGAATCCGGTTCCATGCCTTATGCCCAGGCGCACTATCCTTTCAATAAACAGCTTCCTTTTCCGGCGGAGTTCATTGCCGAGGGAATAGACCAGACCCGCGGCTGGTTTTATACCCTGCTCGTTCTTTCCACGGCGCTGTTCAATAAGTCGGCTTACAAAAACGTCATCGTTAACGGTATCATTCTGGCCGAGAACGGGCAAAAAATGAGTAAGAGGTTAAAGAATTATCCCGACCCAATGGAGTTGGTGGAAAAATACGGAGCCGACGCCCTCCGGTTTTACCTTTTGTCTTCGCCGGCGGTGGCGGCCGAAAACCTCAACTTTTCGGAAAAAGGCGTTGACGAGATTTATAAAAAAGTCATTCTGCGTTTCTGGAACGTTTATAAGTTTTACGACCTTTATATAGACCAAAGCGGACAACACTCAGACCGATACGGATTAAATCAGCGTAAATCAGTGTCAAGTCCGCGCAAGTCCGTGTTTGTGTTGGATAAATGGATTTTGGCGCGGCTGGAACAGTTAAAAAAAGAGGTATCAGGATACTTGGATAAATACGAGCTTAACCGCACCGTGGTGCCGATTAGCGATTTCGTTGATGACTTTTCCACCTGGTATATCCGGCGCTCAAGGGAAAGATTCAAAAAGGCTGATAAGGATGCGATAATGACGACTAAATTCGTCCTGGAAGAATTTTCCAAGATAATCGCGCCTTTCGCGCCTTTCATCAGCGAAGCAATCTACTTAGCGACAAACGACAAACGACAAGAGACAAGCGTTCATTTAGAAGCGTGGCCTAGGTTGGATAAAAAACTGGTTGATAAGAAATTAATTGAATCAATGGTAAAAATCAGGGGAATCGCCTCCTTGGGATTGGAGGCCAGGGCCAAGGCCGGAATAAAAATCCGCCAGCCGCTCGCTTCGCTTAGTATTAAGCATTGGGTATTAAATATCAAACAAGAAAAGGAATTATTACAAATTCTTGTCGACGAAGTGAACGTTAAAAAAATCATTGTTAACCCGAAATTGCGCGGACAAGTGGAATTAGACACGAAAATCACCCCGGAATTGAAAGCCGAAGGCAGAATCAGGGAGCTGACCAGAATTGTCCAGGATTTGAGAAAAGAAGCCGGCTACCAGCCCAAAGACGTAATTTATTTATGGCTGGAAGCTCCCAAGGAAATCGAATCCGCAGTGAATGAATATCTTAAAGATTTCAAGAAAAAAGTGGGCGCTAAGACGATTGAATTCCGGCGGAGCGAAAAATTCGGCGCCGAATTGGAAACGAAAATCGAGAATGAAAAAATTTGGCTAGGCATCAAGAAAATTTAATGGACACCAAATTTTCCAAAGGCTTTTATTGGGGCGGCGCGACTTCGGCCCATCAAGTAGAAGGAGAAAACGTCAATGATTGGTCGGAATGGGAAAAGGAAAACGCCGAAAGATTGGCTGAAGAAGCAAACCTTCGGCAAACTCAGGGCAAAAACATTTGGCCGGACTACATCTTAAAAAATTACCCGAACCCTTTGCAGGCGGAAAATTATATTTCCGGCCGCGCCTGCGACCATTATCATTTATACGAAAAGGATTTTGATATTGCCAAGTCGCTCGGCCATAATGCCTACCGTTTTTCCATTGAATGGTCGCGGATTGAACCGGAAGAAGGAAAGTTTAACGAAGCGGAAATCGAACACTACAGAAAAGTAATTTCAGCGCTCAAAAAACGCGGACTTGAACCGTTCGTTACGCTTTGGCATTGGACCAATCCTTTGTGGATCAGGGATATCGGCGGCTGGAAAAACAAAAAGACGATCGGGTATTTCCTGAGATACACCGAATTAATCGTTAAAAATTACGGTGATTTGGTGAAATTTTGGATACCCTTAAATGAACCGGGTACGTATATTGCCTTGGGTTATATCAAGGGAACTCAACCGCCCGGCGTTAAAAATATTTTTCAGGCAAACAAAGTATTCAAAAATACTACGAACGCGCATAAAATGGTTTGCAAATTAATTCACTCTTCCATTAAAAACGCGCAGGTTGGGATTTCTCACTACACAACATATCGCATTCCTCCGAATAATTTCTTTTGGAACGGCTTACTGATAAAATTTTTGAATTATATTACGGATAAACGTTTTATAAAAAGAATGGAAAAGAATGTTGATTTTTTAGGTATCCAGTATTACCGACCGGAATTCACGAAGTTAAAATTGGGCGGGCAATTGGCGTGGATTTTAGAAAATCCAGAAATAGCTCCGAAAGGCAACTTGGTTAATGACCTCGGCTGGGGAATTAATCCCGAAGGAATCTATCATATTTTAAAAAGATTAAAAAAATACGATAAACCGATATATGTCACTGAAAACGGGCTGGCTGACGCTAAAGACGAAAAACGGACAGAGTTTATTAAAAACCATCTCTATTGGATTAGTAAAGCAATTCAAGAAGGTATCGATGTCCGCGGCTATTTTCACTGGTCTCTTTTGGATAATTTCGAATTCGTGGAAATAAGAGGCTTCTGGCCGAGATTCGGGCTAATAGAAGTCAATTACGAAACCATGGAGCGGAAAATCCGACCCAGCGCCTTCGAATACAAAAAAATAATTGAAGAGTCGGCCATTAAAGTATAAAATATAAGTAATGAATTGGTTAATAATTTCCGTTTTCGCCCAGATTATTTTAGGCACGTCGGCGATTTTTGATAAAATTCTCCTTGGTCGGAGATTTTTCAATCCCTTTACCTATACTTTCTGGCTCGGTATTTTGGGAATATTTTCCGCGATTCTTTTGCCGTTCGGTTTCCAAACCGTTCCTTGTCAAATAATCGGTGTCGCCTTTCTGGCCGGCGCTTTTTTCATAGTGGCGATGTTTTTCCTGTTTTACGCCCTTAATTTAAGCGAGGCCTCGCAAACCCTGCCGGTTATCGGCGGAATTTCACCGATATTCACTTTGGTTTTCGGTTATTTTCTTTTAAATTCCTGGTTGGGCAGCGGCGATCTGGCGGCTTTTCTAATAATCCTTTCGGGCGCCCTGATTTTTTTCGTCGTTGAAAAAAAAGAGCTGCGGAAATCGTTTCTCCTTCTTATTTTATCGGCTTCCTTGTTTTTCGGCCTCTCCAACGTTTTGAGTAAAATCGTCTTTGAAGCCGGTAATTTCATTACCGGATTCTTCTGGATAAAAATCGGCGGCGCTTTATCGGCGTTGATTTTTCTGGCTTTTAACAAATATCGCCGGGAAATTTTCGGTTCGGGCCGGCAAAATTCGCCCCGCTACGGCTTGCTTTATGTATCAAACCGGATTTATGCCGGCGCCGGCTCACTGCTCGTCAGTTTGGCCATATTTTTGTCTTATCATCCGGCTCTGGTTGATGCCATGCAAAGCTTAAAATACGTCGTTATATTTTTATTCGCGTTCGTCTTATTGAAGGAAAGATTCAGGGGACGGGTTCTAATCGGAAAAATATCGGCGACGATTCTGATATCATTCGGTATTTTCCTTCTTGCTCTGATTGGCTATGCCAGAAATATTCCGGTGGATGAAAATCGCCCCATCAGCTGGGGACTGACTTATTCGACGAAATTCGCGGAGCAGCTGGGCCTGGACTGGCAAAAGACCTACGAACGAATTTTGATTGAATTAAAGCCGCAAAAAATCCGCCTGATCGCTTACTGGGAAGAAATTGAAAAAGAAAGGGGAAATTTCGATTTTTCCGAAACCGACTGGTTGCTTCAAAAGACCAAGGAAAACGGCATTCCTGTCGTTTTCGCGGTCGGCATAAAGACGCCCAGATGGCCGGAAATCCACGCGCCCGACTGGGCAAAGTCAATGCCAACGGAAGAAAGAGAAAACGCTTTCAGGGAATATCTCCGAAAATTCATTGAACGCTATGAAAATGAGCCAATTATCCAAATGTGGCAGATTGAAAACGAACCTTTTCTCTGGTTCGGGGAACGGCTGGAACGCGGAGAAAATTTCATGGAAAAGGAAATATCGCTCGTAAAATCAATCGATGGCAAGCGGCCCGTTTTAGTCACGGACAGCGGCGAGCTCGGGCTTTGGTATAAGGCGGCAAAACTCGGAGACGTTTTCGGCACGACGATGTACCGCAATGTTTATACTAATTTACTGGGCCGGTTCGTCGGAAACGTAAATTACCCCGTTGGCCCCGGTTATTTCAAATTAAAAGAAAAAGTTGTCAGATTTTTAACCAAGGATTATGACAAAAGATTCATTGTCGTTGAACTTCAGGGAGAACCATGGAGTAACGTCCAGCTCCAAACCCTCTCCTACGAAGACCAGATAAACTTGTTCAGTTTTGATTATTTTACTGATACAATTAAATACGCGAAAGAAACCGGCTTTGACGAATATTATTTATGGGGCGGAGAATGGTGGTACTGGCTGAAAAAGAATTACGATGACGGCCGATTCTGGAATTATACTAAGACAATTTTTCAATCAATATGAAAAATAAATTTCATTTAGGTATTGACGTTGGCGGAACGAAAATAAGGGGAATTTTACTGGATTCGTCGAAAAAACGGCGGGTTTCGGCTTTTAATATCACCACCCCCCGGAATAAAAAATTATTTTTAAACGCATTGAAAAAAGAAATCGAAAAAATAACACAAAAGGAAAAAGTTCTTGGTATTGGCATCGGCTTGCCGGGAAGCATTGACGCAAAACGCGGCGTTCTGGTTAAGGCGCCTAATTTGCCTTTTCTGAATAACTGGCGAGCCGGAGAATTCTTTTCAAAATTCAAAATAAAAACAAAAATAGACAACGATAGTCGCTGCTTTCTAAGGGCGGAAGCGCTTCTTGGGGCCGGTAAAAATTTCAAAGACATAATTGCCATTACCATTGGCACGGGAATCGGGGGAGGATTGATGATAAAGGGTAAAATTCGTTACGGCAGCCATAACGCCGCCGGAGAATTCGGCCACATGATTCTCAATGACGGAAAAAGCCTCGAAGGTCTCGGCGCTAAAAAAGCGTTTTTAAAAACAGGCGACACGAGTAAAATTATCGGTCTCGGCGCGGCCGACTTAATCAACTCCCTAGACCCCCAAATCGTAATCTTGGGAGGCGGAGGAATTATCCCGGGCGGCGTAAAGATTGAAACTGTCCGGAAAATCGCCAAAAAATACGTTATGTCGCCCTTGGCCAAAAAAACTCCCATCGTCAAAGGAAAATTGGGCAAGGATTCTCAGGCAATTGGCGCCGCCTTATTGTTTAAAACCGAATAAAAATATGATAATTACGAACTTCAAAAGATTGGCAAAAAATCCCCTTCGCCGGAAAACCCTTTTAATTGCCGAAGCGGGATATCGGGCGATTGAAATTTCCCGAGTCATTCAAAAAAAAATAAAGGTTAAAAAAAACCGTCTTATTATAAATTCCGCTTCCATTAATGGGGGTAAAAAAATGGAATTAGGCTTAAACGATTATCAAAGAATTTTTCTCGTTGGTATTGGCAAGGGCTCGGGACTGGCCTGTTCTCTTTTGGAGAAAATTCTGGGTAAAAAACTGACCGCCGGAATCGCCCTGGACACCCAAAAACCAGGTTTCAGGCTTCAAGCTTCAAGATTTAGGGTTTTAACCGGTACCCACCCCATGCCTTCAAAACAAAACGTTAAGGGCGCCAAAAAAATAATGAAATTGGCGAAGGATTTAAAAGAGAACGACCTGCTCATCAACCTTATCTGCGGAGGCGGCTCGGCCCTTTTTTGCGGTTCCGAAGAAGAGTTAAAACATTCTTGTATTGTTTTTGAAGAACTAACTAAAGTCGGGGCCGATATTTTTGAACTTAATACCGTCCGTAAACACCTTTCCGAAACCAAAGGGGGCGGCCTGGCCAAATTGGCTTATCCGGCAACGACCGTTTCCCTGATTGTTTCCGACGTTCTGGGAAATGACCTGTCCATGGTTGCCTCCGGACCAACGGTTTTCGACAAGACCACTAAAAAAGACGCCGAGAGAATTTTAAATAAATATCTGGGAAAAACGAAAATAATCCGCTTCCTGAAAGAAACTCCCAAGCAAAAAAAATACTTCAAAAAAGTTAAAAACGTCCTTTTATTGTCAAACCGCGAACCAATTATGGAAATGGAAGAAAAAGCCGGCAAAATGGGTTTTAAAACGAAAATTTATTCTTTAAAAGTAAAAGGTGAGGCAAGAAAATCCCTTCTCCCATTAATAAAATTAGTAAAGAAAAACAAGGTTATTTTGGCGGCTGGAGAAACAACGGTTACCTTGACCAGTCGCCCCCAAGGCAAAGGCGGCAGGAATACGGAGGCGGTTTTGGGCGCCATAGTTAAATCTCTTGATACTAAATACCCGATACCCGACACTGCCATAATATCCTTTTCTTCGGACGGGCGCGACAATTCAGAAGCCGCAGGCGCGATAGCCGATATTTCAACGGTTAAAAAAGCCGAGAAAATGAAATTAAATCCCAAGAAATATCTGAATAAAAACGATTCTTTTATTTTTTTCAAAAAAACAGGGGATTTGATTTTTACGAAATCAAAAACCTTTAATGTCGCGGATTTTATGCTCGTCATAAAATAAAATTAGAATTGCGAAAAACCATGGATAAATTTCCGCCGTTGGAAAACCGCCCCCTGCCCCCTGCTCCTCACTGGAAAAAAGTCCTGGGAGTGGGATTTATAGTAATGGGACTGGTCGTGGGAACGGGCGAATTAATAATGTGGCCCCACTTGGTAACCAAATTCGGCCCGGGTATTCTCTGGGCGGCTTTTCTGGGTATTTCTTTCCAATACTTCATCAATCAGGAAGTGGCGCGGCACGCCCTGGCGACCGGAGAAAGTTTTTTTACCTCTTCCGCCAGAATTTTAAAATGGCTCGCGCCTTTATGGTTTTTATCGGCTTTCATTCTTTACATTTGGCCGGGCTGGGCCGGCGCCCTGGGAACGACCCTTCATGAACTTTTCGGTTTCGGCAGCCATTTTGTCTGGGCATTGCTTTCCCTGGCTTTGGTTCTGATTTTGACTTTCAGCGGCCGGATTGCCTATTCAATTCTTGAAAGAACCCTGAAAATTATCGTGCCCATTTTTTTCGTTTTGCTTTTGGTTGTAAGTTTCATGAACCTTAAAATTTCCCATTTAAAAGAAGCCCTTGCCGGATTGGTCAATTTCGGCTGGATTCCCAAAGACATCGACTTTAACGTCTTTCTGGCGGCCATAGTTTTTGCCGGCGCCGGCGGCCTGTTAAATCTTTGTATTTCACTGTGGTACCGGGACAAACAAGCCGGAATGGGCAGATATGTCGGCCGTATTGCCAATCCGATTACCGGCAAGCCGGAAGCCGTCTCTGCGACCGGCTATACGTTCGAACCCACCGCAGAAAACTTGAAAAAGTGGAAACACTGGATGAAATTAATCAAAATTGACCAGGGAATAATTTTTTGGTTTCTGGGACTAATTACCATCATCCTTATCAGCTTGAATGCCTACGCGGTTTTAGCTCCCAAAGGACTTGTCCCGGAAGGACTGAATGTAGCCGTGGCCCAGGCCCATATCTTTGGGGAACAGTGGGGTCTTTGGGGCTTCAAGCTTTTTCTGTTAATGGCGTTTTTAATGCTTTTTTCAACGATGTGGGCGGTGATTGACGCCTTCACCAGAATAATCAGCGACATTATTTACGTTAATTCGCGAACCGGACCCTTTAAGAGGTTTCTTTCCGGCCTTAAGAACATTTCCCTTCATTATTTATACTATGGATTGATAACCATTCTGGTAATTATTCAGGCAATTCTTATTCCTTTTAAAACACCACTCGGTTATCTGACTATCAGCGCGGTTCTGGGAGGTTTGGCGATGGCGATTTACGTTCCAATTTTGCTTTACCTTAACAACCGCCGCCTGAGCAAACCCCTCCGCCCCGGCTGGATTACCAATATCGTTTTGTTTTTCGCCTTTCTTTTTTACTTTGCCCTGTCAATCAAAATCATAATCAATTAGTATACAAAAGCGTGCTGCGTTTTTCTAAAGGAAATCTCCGGAGAAATTATACGCACATACGAATTTAAAAAATCTTTGAAAAAAGCCGGTTTAGTGATAAAATTAAAATAAGCGATCCAAAACTACGAATGCATCCGAATCAACGAATATCTACGAATATTAAATGTATTATTTGTAGTTATTCGGATTAATTCGGATGGTGTGTGACATATGAAACCATTTATTAAACAATTTAAGGATATCGGCATAGAAGACGTTCCCGAAGCGGGCGGTAAAAACGCTTCTTTGGGCGAGATGCTCAAATACCTGAGCCGCAAAGGGGTTAAAATCCCCGACGGTTTCGTGGTAACCGCCACCGCTTACCGTTATTTCCTGGAAAAATCAAAAGTCCTTGCCTCTCCGGCAAGCGGGAAAAGTCAAAACTTAAAGGATTTTATCAAGGAAACGCTTACGGGCTTGAATACCAAAAATCTCACCGAACTGGCCCGTCGGGGAAAATTAATCAGAGAAACCGTTAAAAATGCCCATCTTCCCGAAATTCTCGAAAAACAAATCGCCGAAGCCTATAGAGCTCTCTCGAATAAATATCGAATGAAATCGAATGATTCCCGAATAACTAATAAATATTCGAGAA
>CAYZYY010000007.1:17630-20272 GCA_964482855.1 uncultured Candidatus Saccharibacteria bacterium
CGGGATATAGTTTTAATTAATGGCTCCTGGGGGTTGGGGGAAATGATTGTTCAGGGAGAAGTCATCCCAGACGAGTTTCTGGTCTTTAAAAAAACCAAAACGATAATAAGCAAGCAATTAGGCGCGAAAAACCGGAAAATGATTTATTCCCAAGGCAGCGGCCTGAAGAAAACCAGGATTATTAATGTCCCCGAAAAACAAAGAAATTCCTTTATTCTCTCTGATAAAGAAATCCGGCAATTGGCTAAAGAAGCGCTCATTGTTGAAAAGCATTATTCGAAAAAATACCGGCGCTGGATGCCAATGGATTTGGAATGGGCTAAGGATGGCAAGACCGGAGAGCTTTACATTATCCAGGCCAGGCCGGAAACGGTCCATTCATTAAGAGATTTTTCAAAGATTAAAGATTATCAATTAATAAAATCTAAAAACCTGAATTTAAGGCCTATTGTTAAAGGTACTTCTGTCGGCAGTAAAATCGCGGTGGGCAAGGCCAACGTAATTTTAAGCGCCAAAGACATTCTTAAATTTAAAGCCGGAGAAATTTTGGTTACCGATATGACTGACCCGGATTGGGAGCCAATTATGAAAATAGCTTCGGCCATCGTTACCGATAAAGGAGGCCGAACCAGCCATGCGGCAATCGTTTCCCGTGAGCTCGGTATCCCCTGTGTTGTCGGCAGTGAAAACGCCACCCGGAAAATTAAAACAGGACAAACTATTACCGTTGATACTACCGGCAGTGAAGGATTTGTTTATAACGACGCTTTGAAATTCAAAATTATTGAAGAGAATATCAAGAAAATTCCCAAGGTAAAAACCAAAATAATGCTCAATATCGCCACTCCGGAAACCGCTTTTGAAAAATCTTTTCTGCCCAATGACGGGGTTGGCCTGGCAAGGGAAGAATTTATTATTGCTTCGGAAATCGGCATCCACCCAATGGCGCTTATTGATTATAAAAAACTTCCGACAAAGCTTAAAAAGATAATTGATAAAAGAACCGTTGGCTACAAAGACAAAACCCAATTTTATATTGATAAACTGGCCTATGGAATCGCCAAAATCTCCGCCGCTTTTTATCCCAAACCGGTTATTGTCAGATTTTCCGATTTTAAAACCAATGAATACCGTTCCCTTGTCGGTGGTGAATTATACGAACCGGTTGAAGAAAACCCCATGCTCGGTTGGCGGGGCGCTTCCCGTTATTATCATCCCGATTTTGCCCCGGCTTTCATATTGGAATTGAAAGCAATCAAGAAAGTCCGCGACCAAATGGGATTGACCAATACCGAAGTAATGATTCCCTTCTGCCGGACCATTGAAGAAGGGAAAAGGGTCCTAAAGATTATGGCAAAAAACGGATTGACACGGAATAAATCAGCGTTAAAGGTTTTTGTCATGTGCGAGATTCCTTCCAATGTGGTTTTGGCGGACGAATTCCTGAAAATCTTTGACGGAATGAGTATCGGTTCCAATGACCTGACCCAATTAACCGTGGGAATTGACCGGGACGCTTCCGAACTCCTCCGCGGGGTTGCTAATGAAAAAGACGAGTCCGTCAAAAAATTAATCAGCGAAACTATTAAAATGTGCCGGGCTAAGAAAAAATACATCGGCATCTGCGGCGACGCCCCCTCAACATTTCCCGATTTCGCCAGATTTTTGGTAAAAGAAAAAATAGAATCTATATCTTTAAGTCCGGACGCGGTAATCCAAACCATATTAGCCATCAAAAAAGGAGGGAAATATGCCCGTAAAAATTAATGTCGATTTCGATATAATCGGTTATTTATTTTAATTATTAATTAATAAAGCTTATGGCGACAATTTTAATTTTCGGCGATAGCATAGCCTATGGAGAATACGACACAAAAGGCGGCTGGGCGCAAAGATTAAGAAATTTTCTGCATAAAAAAGCTTCTGGTGATAGTGATTATTTTTCTGTTTATAATTTGGGTGTCAACAGAGGCGACACTACAAATGATTTATTAAAAAGATTTAGCGCTGAAACTAAAGCGAGAATCGAAAAAAAGCCGGTTTTTATCTTTTCCATAGGAATTAATGATTCCACGCTTCTCTATAATAAAAAAGTTTCTAAAAATCTCCCCTGGGTTGATTTGGTCCACTTTAAAACCAATCTTAAAAATCTGATAAAGAAGGCCCGACATTTTTCCGATAAAATAATTTTCATCGGTTTGACTCCGATTGACGAATCTAAGACAACGCCTGTTCCCTGGCGTCTTGAGCTATCGTATAAAAAAGAACGCGTTAAAAAATACGATGCCGCGATTAAAAAAATCTGTAAAGAAAAGAAAGTTGAATATATCGGGCTTTTTAACAAACTGGAAATAACTGACTTAAAAGACGGGCTTCACCCCAATTCCCAAGGCCACCAAAAACTTTTCGAATTTATCAAAGATTTCTTAATTAAGAAAAAAATTATCCAATGAAAATTACCAATGCCAAGCTCAAAATAATTCCGGATTCCCGCGGACAGAATACACTGGAAGCGGTTCTTGAAACGGCGGATATTTCAGTCAAAGCCTCCGCGCCCTCTGGAAAAAGCAGGGGAAAGCACGAGGCGTTCGTTTTGGAGCCGAAAAAAGCCCTGGAGAAATTCGCCGGCCTGAAAAACGAAA
>CAYZYY010000008.1:0-19866 GCA_964482855.1 uncultured Candidatus Saccharibacteria bacterium
AGTAAATTATTTAATAAAATGTTATCGTGCGGGGTTCGTATAGTGGCAATATGACTCCCTTCCAAGGAGTAGACGCGAGTTCGATTCTCGTACCCCGCTCACTATAATATACAAACGAGGGTTCCCTGCCCGCCAACGGCTTCGCCGTCAGGCGATGGCAGGCGGGGATTCCCCCTACCCGCTCAGGATTTAATTTTTAGCTTCTTACCAATTTCTTTTAAGAATGGTATACTTAAATAATAAAGAAAGTATGCAATTTACCAAAATAATAAAAAGGAGTTTTATCAAATGGATTATTCCTTTCTTGGTTCTATTTTCATTGTTTTTAATTGCGGTTGCCGAAACACCGCCTGAAGCGGTTAAATTTGTTATTTTAAAACCAAATAACAGCACGGTTGGCATTCCGGTTACCGTCACTATTGAAGCTCAAAGAAGTAATAACCAGATTGATACTGATTATCAGGACGATGTTACTTTGGTTACAAGCGGTTCCGCTACTGGCGGAGGGCTGGTAGATATTATTAACGGCGTCGGCGCAATTCAAATTAACGATTATGTTGCCGAAACCGTTATTCTTTCTCTTTCTGACACTGAATCAACGGGCCTTGACGTAAGCTCCACTCAAGAATTGACATTTAAAGATTTAAAGGAAGCCGAAATATTAATAAAAACTATCTGGAACCAAAACGGTTTTTGGTTTAGAGACGATGACGGTGACGAAGCTGCGGCAACCGGCTTTGGAACCGCTGACGTCGTAAAAAATACAAACATAATTGATATTGCCGAAGAAACAGCTTTCCGACTAAGGTTCTCCATTAAAGCCAGGATTAATAACGGTAGTATTTCTCCTCAAATAGAATTTAAACAAGGTGGCGATTGCGACGCCGGCGACTGGACCGTCATCACCCCAACCAGCGATAATTTTAATCTTCAATCTTCTTCAAATTTTAATGACGGCGACGCCACGACAAAACAAATTTCCACCGGCTCCTTCGTCGCCGGCCAAATTCTTGATTCAACCAATCCAGCCACTTCTTTGGATTTGCCTAAAAATAAAAACACGGAGTATGAGTGGTCTTTAAAAGTTTCCGGCGCAATTCCCTCAACCACCGAATTCGCCTTCAGAATCACAAACGGCGGCCAAGCCCTTAACGATTATAGTTTATGCCCAACCTTAACGACAGAAACGCCATCTTCTCCTCCGTCTCCGCCTCCGTCCTCTGCTACGCCCACAGGCGGCGGATGTGTCCTGCCAATAACTCTAAAAATTTCCGGCAAAGCCTATCCCGGCGCCCAAATAGTCCTCGCTGAAAAAAGTTCGCAGGGGGACAAATTGGTAAAAAAAGAGCTTGTGGTGTCGGAAAACGGCGATTTTGAAATTGCTTATATTGGAATTCCTTCGGACTATTACGCCTATGGTCTTTTAGTTAAAGACAAAGAAGGCCGTCAAACTCAAACCAAAGTGTATAACATTGATTTTACGAAAGACCTTTTCGTAGTTAAAGACGTTTTTGTTCCTCCGACAACGGACGTGACGCGCGCCATAGTCACAAAAGGAGATTTTGTTAAGGTTGCGGGCTTTGCGTCTCCGAATAATAAAGTTAAAATAGAATTAGACAATGATATAACCTATGAAAGCGAATCTAATGAGAAAGGAAATTATCAGTTATTGGTAAATACGGCGCGGCTGTCATTCGGGCGCCATAGCATACGGGTAAAACAGGAAGATACAACTCTCGGAAAAGAAAGTGATTTTTCTTTAACAAGAAGTTTTCTGGTCTCCAATTCCACGGTGCCGAAAGCCGATTTTAGCGGAGACGGCAAAATAGACATAAAAGATTGGAGTATCTTTTTGGCTTTCTGGAAAGAGAAAAAACAGGAAGTGGATTTAGACGGCGACGGAAAAGTGAACATCTCCGATTTGAGTATATTCCTGAGAGCTGTTAAAATATAAATAACTGGTTAATGCGCAATATGAATATGAGATTGAAATTTATTTTCTCTTTTTCCTGTTTTTTACTGGGAACCTCAATTTTTATTCTGGGAATTTCCACTGCCCATGCCGCCACTCTTTTTTTATCGCCCAAAACGCCCGAATTGAAAATTGGTCAAAATTTTGATTTGGAAGTGCGGGTCAACAGTGAAGACCAAGGATTTAACGCTGCCCAAGCAACAATTGATTTTCCAAAAGATATTTTGGAAGTAAAATCCCTTGATTACTCTCCTGAGGCCACTATTTTTAATTTTTGGCTTGAAGAACCAAAATTCTCCAATGATGAAGGGAAAATAACCTTTATCGGCGGAACCACCAATGGCGTGGTTGGGGCCTCCATTCAAATATTAAAAATTATTTTTACCGCTAAGGGCAGCGGAGAAGCCGATATTGCGGTAAGCGACGCGGCAATCACCGCCTCGGACGGAAGCGGCACGAATATTCTTTCAACCATAGAAACCGCGCGATTCACGATAAAACCGACCACAATCGCGCCTCCTAAAACACAAGCGCCCACAGAACCAACAGAGACGGAAATAGTGCCAGCGCCGATACAGATTGTAAAAACGCCGTCTCTGGCGGAAAAACTGCCCAAGAAACCGGAGATTTCCGTACCCTTATATCCGGAGCCGACAAACTGGTATAACGCAGCCACGAATTTTTTCGTTCAATGGGAACTGCCGGAGGATATTTCGGGCATAAGCACGGACTTGAACCAAAATTCAGTATTTACTCCAGCGCCCCAATCAGAAGGACTTTTTGATTCTAAAATTTTTCCGGTTTTAAAAGACGGTATCTGGTATTTACACATAAGATTCCGAAATAACGTAGGTTGGGGCCCAGCCATCCACTACCGGCTGGCAATTGACACTGTTCCGCCCCTACCATTTAATATTGACGTTATGGAAGGAGTGACAACCGGTAACCCGACTCCGACACTGCAATTTAAAACCAGCGACGGCTTATCGGGATTACGGCATTATTTAGTGAGAATCGGCAATGGCGATACAATCACGGTGGAAAACGAAATATTCACCCTCCCCCTTCAGGCTCCGGGGAAACAAACCGTTTTAGTGAGGGCCGTGGATAAGGCGGCTAATGTAAGAGAAAATAGCATTGAGCTCGAAATTCTGCCCATTGCCTCACCCGTCATAACCTTTTTAAATAAAAACGTATTTGTCGGTGAAGGAGGCGTAACGAGCGCGGGCACAGGCCCTGCTGACGCGCGAATTTTGCTTTTTATAAAAAATAAAGAAGGCGCCGTTGTCGCCCAAGCGACGGCAAAAGTTGATAAAAACGGCAATTGGGAAGCGCGGTTTGATGAGGTCTTAAAAAAAGGAAAATACTTCATAGAAGCCACAACCCAGGACGAACGCGGCGCTTTAAGTTTGCCCGCGAAATCCGAATTGTTCAAAATCCGGGAAAAGCCGCTTTTAACGCTTGGCAATGTGGAAATAACGCAATTTTGGTTTTTCATGGGGCTAATTACTATTATAGTGGCCGCATTTGCGCTCGGTTGGTTTTCTTACCAACTGCGGCGAAAACAAATGGGAAGGAAAGTGGTGATTGCCCAAAGAGACGTGGTAAATGCTTTTACCAATTTAAAAAACAACGTAGACAAAATGCTGAAAAATTATACGGATAAACGCGTAGATGAACGCGAGGCGGAAGAAATGGAATTTATTTTAAAAGAGATGAAAGTCGGTCTGGAAAAAACGCAAAAATACATTACTGAAAATATCAAAGAGATTAATGAATAACTGACGCTATTGTCGCTTGACTTATTTTTTTTTATGCTATAATTAAAATATAGTACATAATTAAAAACATTGAAAATATTGCAATTTGTTTTTTATGAGGACGGAAAACGCGAAAATAGAACAAAGTTCCTTCATCCCCGTTCGAATTACGAAAAGAATTGAGAACTTCTCAAGATTTTTAGTCTTGAAACGCTTCATTGTTTAAGGTCGGCAATGAAGTTTTTTTATTTTTAAAATCAGCTCTCTGAATTATGAACAAGGATAAAGCTAAGCCAAAATTAACGCAAAAATCCATTTTGCATTATCTCAAAGCCCTGACGGAAACAGCGAGGGAGCCGTTCCTATTGCTTGATTCCAAACTTAAAGTGTTGGCGGCAAGCCCGTTTTTTTACAAAACATTCCGGGTTTCACCGAAACAAACCGAAAAACACTTTGTTTACGATTTGGGGAATCGCCAATGGAACATTGAAAAGTTGAAAAAGATGTTGGAAAATATTTTGCCGAACAAAAAAATTGTCACGGATTTTGAGGTTACTCACAATTTCCCGAAAATCGGAAAAAGAACGGTAAAACTGAATGCCAGGCAAATAGATAAATTGAATTTGATTATAATTGCCTTTGAAGATATCACGGCGAAAAAGGAAATTGAAGAAGAAGCCGCCGAATATACCAGAAAACTCGAAAAGAAGGTGTCCGAACGAACGGAAAAGCTGGAGGAGCGCATTAGAGATTTGAAGAAATTAAGTGCGGCTTTCGTCGGCCGGGAATTAAAAATAGTGGAATTAAAAAGGATAGTTGCCGAACTGGAAAAACAGGTCAAAAAGATAAACCACAACCCCGTTCATTAATAAAAAATGGGGAAAAAAAAGGAGACAAAAGAAGTATTAGATAAGAATGATGAAGGTTTACAAAAAATCCCGATGGCCCTTCTCAGCGTGGTGGATGATTTGAACGCGGAGAAAGCGAAATTGGAAGAATCAAAAGCCCGAGATGAAGCGATATTGCTTTCCATTGGCGACGGCTTGGTGGTTACTGATAAAAACGGGAAAATAGTATTACTCAATAAATCAGCGAAGGCAATCATGGGATGGGAGAAAAAACAAGTAATGGAAAAATTATGGGTCAATCTGACGCCGATGGAAGATAATAAAGGCAATATTATATCCCTTGATAAGAGGCCGATAAATTTGGCGTTGACATCCGGAATTTCTACCGTCAATGATGATTATTTTTATGTTAAAAAAGACAAAATAAAATTTCCCGTGGCGATAACCGTCACGCCGGTAATTATTAAGGGAAAAGCAATTGGAATCGTTGAGGTTTTTCGCGACGTAACCCATGAAAAAGAAATCGAACGGGCCAAAACCGAATTCATTTCTTTAGCCGCGCATCAATTACGCACGCCTTTATCGTCAATAAAATGGGTTTTGGAGCTTTTCATGCAGGATAAGGATTTGAAAGAAAAACAGAAAGAACGTTTAAATGACCTTTATATTTCCAATCAGCGGCTTATTGGTTTGGTGAATGACTTATTGAATGTCGCGCGCATAGAAGCGGGTAAATTGATAGCGAAGAAAAAAATAACCAACATCGCCGAGATTATTAATGCTTCATTTAAATCATGCAGGCCCAATGCCGAAAAAAAGAAGCAAAAAATCAATGTTGTGATTGAAAGAGAAATAAAAGAAGCAATGCTTGACCCGATGCTTTTCAGTGAATCCTTGAGTATCATTTTAAGCAATGCCATTAACTACGCGCCTGAAAATTCCAATATTGACGTCGCTGTAAGTTCAAAAGGCGGAAATTACCTAATAGCAATCCATAATACCGGAGCGCCCATTCCCGAATCAAGCCGCAAAAAACTTTTTGAAAAATTCTACCGCGGAGTAGACAGTCAAAACGTAAAAGCCGAGGGAAGCGGGCTCGGACTCTTTATCGCCAAAGGAATGATTGAGGCAAACGGCGGAACCATTTGGTTTAAATCAAGCGCCAATGAAGGCACTACTTTTTACTTCACTATTCCAATTAAATAATATATAATAATCCATATGAAAATACTCATTGTTGAAGACGAAGAAATAATGCTCAAGCAACTCACTGAAAGATTTACCGGTGAAAAGTTTGAAATAGTCACGGCAAGAGACGGAGAAGAAGGCCTTAAATTGGCCTTGACCGAACGACCCGATTTAATTTTACTTGATATTATTTTGCCCAAAATGGACGGCATGACCATGATGAAAAAGCTGCGCCAGATGAGTTCGTGGGGGAAAAAAGTCCCTATTATTATCCTTACCAATCTTAACGCGAATGACAGCATAATGAAGGGCGTAACGGAAAATGAACCGGCTTATTATCTGACGAAAACAAGCTGGACAATCGACGAAGTGTTGACAAAGGTCAAAGAACAACTGGGCGTAAAATAACGTTTTAATGACTCAAACTATATGAAAATACTCATTGTTGAAGACGAAGAAATTTTAATAAAGGTACTTCGGGAAAAACTTGAGAAGGAAAACTTCACCGTGGAGATGGCTTTTGACGGCGAAGCGGCCCTTTTACTGGCAAAAAGCTTTAAACCCGACCTCATTTTGCTTGACATTGTTATACCCAAAAAGAACGGCCTCCAGGTGCTCAAAGAGTTGAAGTCAGACCCGGAGCTTTCAAGCATACCCGTTATCGTAATATCAAATCTCGGCTTTGACGAAGAAATTAAAAATGCCCTGAATTTAGGGGCGGTAGATTATGTAATAAAAACTCAGCATCCCATCAACGAAGTTGTGGAAAAGATTAAAGAATATTTGTTAAAATCAAAGTAAAAAAGATTATAATTATAAGTTGAGAGTTTAACTACTGGAGAGCCAAATCGAGTAAAACTTCTTCGTATCCCATTTTTCCCGACTTTACCATGACGTCATAATTTGCCAGTTCCTGAATCAGTTTGGCGGGCAGGCGTTTCAAGCTCGCCAGAATGTTGAATATCTTGGCCGGTTCCTCTTGGCCGATGAATAATTTTTCCAGGGCAATGGTTTTTTGGACTAAATCCCCTTTTCGTATCACCGTGTTCATAAAACCGAAAATGTTCGGCGATTTATAATAATAATCGCCGACTTTTTCCATGTCTTTTAAATCCAGGTTCTTTCTCTCCAATTGCCCCCAAAAGAATAAATCCAATTTTTCCAACTCATTAATCAGCCCCCAGACGTCATTTTTATATTCTTCAACCAAAAAATCAAAAGCTTTCGGAACAAGCGCCATATCGCGTTCCTTAATTTCTCTTTGAATGAAAGCCTGCCATTTATCTCCTTTGAGATTTTCAAATTTCTCCGCCAAAAACGCCTTTTTTTTCACAAAATTCAGTTCCGGAGGCAAAACTTTGTCTTCGGAAATCAAAATCGTAAAATCTTTCGAACCCAGATAAGATTTTAGAAAATCTTTGAACTCTTTTAAATCGGCTTCATAAAGGTTTTTCAAAATCGCCAGTTTTTTATTGTCAAAAAGAAGAAGTTGAGCGCTGAATTCTTTTAGCTTGAGAGATTCCCCCGCGTTTCCCAAATCAAAGTATTCACAGGAAAGACCGGAATGCTTTTTCCTGTATTCTTCAATGATTTTATTCAATTTCTTTTGCCGGCGGTAAGAATCCGGACCGTATAGCAAAATTATCATAAGGTAATTTTATTTTTTTCTTTTCGCTTACCCCTTCCTATTTGTCGTCTTGCGAATGGCCGTTTTTATGAATTCCCTGAAAAGCGGGTGGGGTTTGAGAGGTTTTGATTTGAACTCCGGATGGAACTGACTGGCAACGAAAAACGGATGTTTGTTTTTTGGCAATTCCATGATTTCCATCAAATGCCGGTCCGGCGAGAAACCGGAAAAAATTATTCCTTTCTTTTCCAGAATTTCAACGTAATCGGGATTAACTTCGTAGCGATGGCGGTGTCTTTCAGACACCAAATGTTCTTTGTAAGCCGAATAAGCAATCGTTCCTTTTTTAATAACCGCCGGATACTCTCCCAAACGCATTGTCGCGCCATAATCGCTTTTGGCGAGATTTTTTTTCTGCTCGGGCAGGATGTCAATTACCGGATAATGGGTTTGCTTATCAACTTCGGTCGTGTTCGCCTTTTTTAAACCGGCGACTGAACGGCTGAATTCAACGACCGCCAGTTGCATCCCGTAGCATAATCCGAGAAAAGGAATTTTTTTCTTCCGGCAATAACCGATTGCCCTTATTTTCCCTTCTATTCCCCTGTTCCCGAATCCGCCGGGAACGATAATGCCGTCAAACTTTTTTAACGTTTTGAGATTTTCTTCCGATTTTTCGAATTCCTCGGCATTTAGCCATTCAATAACCGGCTTACGCTTAAAATGATAAGCGGCATGCTTAATCGCTTCAATCACGGAGATATAGGAATCAACGAGAATGAAATCTCCGGTCTCGAAATATTTCCCGACAACGCCGATTTTCACCGGCTTTTCGTTTTTTTGAATGCCTTTGATCAGGCGCCGCCAGTCTTTCATATCCTGTTTTTTTCTTTTGATTTTCAGCTTTTTCGAAATTAAGTCTCCAAGCTTGTCTCTCTCAAAATTTATCGGTATTTCATAAATACTTCGCACGTCCGGCGCGGAAATCACTTCTTCTTCCAGAAGATTACAGTTAAAAGCGATTTTCTCCTTGCGTTTCTTATCCAAAGAAACGTTGGCCCGGGCAAGAATCGCGTCCGGCTGCAAACCGGCGGAATTGAGCGTCCTGACCGCGTATTGGGTAGGTTTTGTTTTAAGCTCATTATTTTTTCCCTGAAAAGGCAGGTAGCTTACCAGAATCAAAAACGTGTCATCCGGCTTTTTTATTTTCAACATTCTGATGGCTTCCAGAAACAAAATATTCTGATATTCGCCGACCGTGCCGCCGATTTCAATAATGGCGATATCCGCCTTGTTTCTTAAAAGGCTTTTGTCAATCCTGTTTAAAACTTCCAAGGGAATATGAGGAACGACCTCAACGCATTTTCCCCCGTAACCCAGATTCCTTTCCCGATTAATGACCGACTGATAAATATTGCCGGTGGTCATATAATTATCCCTTGTCAAATCCCTGTCCAAAAATCTTTCGTAATTTCCCATATCCTGGTCGCATTCCATTCCGTCTCCCAAAACAAAAACCTCGCCGTGCTCGGTCGGATTCATGGTGCCGGCGTCAATGTTAACATAAGGGTCAATTTTAATGGCCGTTACCTCAAAGCCGCGCGACTGGAGAATTTTACCTATTGAAGCGGCGGCTACGCCCTTGCCCACTCCGGACATCACCCCGCCAACGACGAAAATGTATTTTTTTATTTTTTTGGGCATTACCGAATTAAAGTTGCGAAAACGCGAAAATTACATTAAATACGAAAGTGTTTTTCACTTTCGTATTTTCACAACTTCTTATGTTAAATTTTAGAGTTTCTGGCACTTCGGGCAATAATGAGCCGATCTTCCTCCTATTTTAACTCTTTTGATGGGCGTTTGACAACGACCACAGGGTTCGCCTTCCCGTTGATAAGCCAGGCGGACCCGGGTGTAATTGCCCGGTTTGCCTTCGGTATCGCGAAAATCGCTCGTGGACGTGCCCCTCATTCTCAGGGCCTTGCCCAAGACGTTTTTCATCGCCAGAAAAACCTCTTTTAGCTCTCTATCGCTCAGTTTATTCGCGGGTTTGAAAGGGTGAACTTTTGCTTGCCATAGGATTTCATCGGAATAAATGTTTCCTATTCCGGCAATAACTTTTTGGTCCATTAAAACCTGCTTGATTTTCCTTTTTTGGGAAGACATCAAACCGGCAAAATCGTTGAATGAAAACTTTCTGTCCAGCGGCTCGGGTCCGATTCGGGTCAAATCCGGCGACGCCTCGATTTCTTCTTTGGTTCCCAGCATAACTTTGGCGAATTTTCGCAGGTCCGAAAGAGCGACCTGCCGGCCGTCGTCCAAATATAAAATCAAGTGAATGTAATTGTTCACCTTTTCGTTTAACGGTCCTTTTATCAAACTCTTAACCTGGCGCTTTCGCGCGTTCCATTTGCCGACCAGTAGGTGTCCGGTCATTTTTTGGTGAACCAGCAGTATCTTTATTCGGGATTTATTCGATTTTATTCGAGAAACATTCGAGAGATATATTAAAACGTTTTTCCCCCGCCGCTTGACGCCGGAAACCTCCAATCCCTTGATGTGTTTTTTAAATTCCTCGGGTTTTAGTTTTTTTATGATTTTTGGAGTATCGAACCAGGCCCCGACTATTCTGCAGCCGACGATTTTCTTGTTTAAATCGTTTACGATTGTTTGGACTTCGGGAAGCTCCGGCATAGAATTAATAAATTAGTTAATTGGTTAATTAGATAATTAGCTCTATTATTTTACCACAATTTTAAGATTTTAGCTCTTTAGAAACTAAAATTAAGGTATTTGCTTTAAATATAATAAATACGCCGACTAGTTGGCGTATTTATTATTCTAAACGGCTCAACAAGTTGAGCCTTTTATTTTTATCTAATTATCCAATTCTCCAATCAACCAATTATGCCTCCCCGTAAACTATTTCTTTTGGCGGAATCATTTTAGGATCAATGGGTAAAGTGAAGTAAAAAACGCTGCCGCGGTTAATTTCCGATTCCGCCCAAATTTCGCCGCCGTGACGCCTGATAATATTCTTGGCAATGTAAAGCCCTAAACCTGAACCTTCGGAGGAAATTCTTTCTATGTTTTCCGCCCGGAAAAATTTAGTGAACAATTTTTCAATTTCATCCGAAGGAATGCCGATTCCGGTATCTTTTATACCGATTTTTATGTAAGGCTGTTCCTTAACCCGTTCTATTGATATCGTTACTTCGCCATTCGGAACGTTGTATCTAATGGCATTATCAAGAAGATTGGAAACGACCATTGAGAGCTTCTGAGAGTCAATTGAAACGACAATGGAGGGTTCCGCCGGTTTCTGAAGATAAATTTTAACCCCGAATTGCTTGGCGAAATCTTTCGTATTTTCAATCATTTCTTCAATGAAACTCACGATATTAACGTTCTCAAACTGATAACCGAATCTGCCTTCTTCAATTTTGGAAACGTCAAGTAAATCATTAACCGTTTTCAAAAGTTTGTTTGCAGCGCTCAAACTACTATCAACCAAATCCCTTGCGCTTGCCTCAAGGTTTTGTTTGCTTAAAGATTCCAAAGCCCAATGGAGGCCGGTCAGCGGCGTCCTCAGCTGATGGGAAGCCACGGCGATAAATTCCGTTTTTGAACGAAGGAGTTCAACTTCCCGGGTGCGGTCGTGAACGAGCTTCACGAAACCTAAAAGCTGTCCCTTGGAATCAATAATCTTGTCCGTGGAAACCCGAAGCTCAATTTCGGGCTCCTCAAAAGATAAATCAATTATTTGGGGATAAACGCCGGGGCTGGATTGCCGCACAACGACGGGCGCCAAAGAAGGAAAAATAACCTGGCTAAGCAGTTTTAATCGTGTTTCCTTGGCTTTTTCCGGACTGAAATACTGATTAATCACCTCCTGAGATTTAAGGTTGAAAATTTCCTCGGCCACCCGGTTAAAAATAAGAATCTTAAAGTTCGGGTCGTAGGCGATAACGCCGTCCCCAAGGTTAAAAATAATGCTTTTCAATTCATTGCGTTCAATTTTGATTTCCAAGTTTGAACGCGCCAAGCGAAGATTATTGACCAAAATAACAGCCCCTAAAACTAAAAAGATTATCAAACTGACAAAAGTCCAGATTTTCGGTAAATAAAAAACGTTAATCGTCAGAAGGATGATTAAAAAGGGCAAAAAGAACCAAAACAGCCGCATTTCCGGCAACTTGGCATAGATGGTTATCTTTTCAAAGGAACGCTTCATCATAGTTCCATACTATAAAGACCGTTGTCGTATCTGTTTATGAAAAAAAGTTTATTATCCACCAACTTTAAGCTTATCGCGTCAATGGCCGGTTCGCTTTCCGCGAAAATTTCCGAAAAAGAATTTTCATTGACGTCAATCTGATAAAAAACGTCTCTGAAATAAACCGCCTTTTTCAAATAATCGTCCGGCAAAACCGTTTTGGGCGGAATATTGACGGGAATGGCGCAATAAATTTTAGGGTCGGAAATCAAACATTTTTCCGGCAAAGTAATAAAACCGAGATTTGCCCGAACTTGTCCTTGTTCATTTATCAAACTCAAAGCGCTTTCTCTCCCTTCCGATTGAGATGAAAATCTTAATCCTATTTCTCCGTTTTTTGACCATTTGGTTATCAGGCCGCCGGCTTCATCCCCCCATTGATTAATGGTTTTCTTTTGAATGTCAACGAGCCAACTTGAAGATTGGTAAAAAGCCGAAGGCCGGGAAACGAGAACTATTTTCCCCGACGAAATCCAGTCAATATCAAAATCTTTCTGGAAAATTGAAATAACCTTAACGTCTTTTTGTTTTGAATTGACGAGATTTTTTACAATTAAATCGCTCTTCCCATTTTTGGTTTCAAGATAGGCGATTTTTTCCGCGTCAGGTGAAAAGTCGGCAGCCGTAATGTTTTCCGGAAGAATTTCAAAAATTTTTTCCTCACCGTTAAAAATCGTGAACTGAGGAGAAAAAATGTTTCCGGATTCAATGATTATCCGCCTGCCATCAGAAGAAGATTTAACCGCCTGAATATTGCTTATTGACTCTCCAACGATGGTTTCGTCTTCTCCATCTTCATTAACCTTTAAAATTTTTCCTTCCTGGGTAAGATAAAACACCTCTTCGTTATTGTCGGAATCCTGAAAAACGAAATAGCCAAAAGCCGGCTGGTTATTGAGTATTTTTAATTTTTGGGCCAGAGCGCCCGTTATTGCCGAAGTCGCTGCCGAAGTCGAACCTTGTTGTTCCGAAACCGAGGGCGCGGTCAGAATTGACCCGGCTTTTTTCCAAGCGAAATAAACGCCAAATCCCATAGCCGCAATACCCAAAATGACAATTATTATAATTATGGTTTTTTTCATTTTTAAAATTGATTAAAAAGATTCTCCCGGCTGTTTTGGTTTTAGTGGCTTTATGGGATTATCTTTGTTAAAATCGAAAACTTCGGAGTTTTGCGCTTGGATTGGCAGCGTTGCCTGCTTCAATTTCGGTTCCTGTAAACTAACCAAATCCGGATTAATGGTGTTAAGAATCAAATAAGCTCCCAGTAAAAGAACCAATCCCCAAATAGCGCCCCAAATCCATTCCAAAGCGTCCTGCTTTGAAGTTACGGCTCCGGAAAGCGTCCATAAAATCGCTCCGTAAATCAAAACTCCCAAAGCGGAAGCTCCGGCCAAACCAAGAGCAATGCCGTAAAAGTTATTAACCAAACCGCTTATACCCCCGGAAGTTCCCTCTTTGCACCATGGGTAGTCATATTTGGCGCAAGTAACGTCAATATTGTCGGCGCCGCCAATATCTTTTTCCGTCATACCGGGCGGAACGTAATTATAGTCTTGCGCTAAAACTTCAAAGGTAGAAAAAAACAGAAAACAGAAAGTTAAAGACAAAAACACTAGTCCGATAATTTTAAACATTTTTTTATTTATCCGATTTGTCATAATAATTCTCATTTTACCCGCAATTGAATGGTTTTATTGGCAAATTCCATATTGTTAAAAATATTCTTTACCAAAGCCGAAACGTTGATTTCGATTCCTTGCGGCGTTTCCGACCCGATGTTTAAACTGAGCAAAAAGGGGTTTGCCGCGGCGCCCGTTGATTTCTGACCGTTAACGGACCATTCAATGGAAAGACTATCAATATCTCTGATATTGAAGAAAAACGGAATTGCCTGAATAATTGATTTTCCGACTCCGATTAAATTATCCGGATAAGGAGCGTTTATTATCGTTTCCGGCGCCGCCGTCGGAATTCTGATTATTTTATCGATTAAATCGCCCCCTAAATAATCAACCGCCACTATTCTTATCTCAATTTCCCCGCCGCCGTAATCCGAATTAATAAATTTCAAATTCTTAATTCCCAACCCGTCATTTTCGTTTCTAACCAGATTATCATTAATATACCAGCGAACCTTAACCTCTGACAGGTCGGCCGGCTTGCCATTATCAATCAACTCGAAATTGACTTCAACCGACGTCCCGTTAACGGGCAATATTTTTCCCTGATACCAGTTCGGCGCGTAATTTTGAGCTTGCCAAGAAACCAAAAATTGAGGCAAGGTCTGAGCATTGGAAAAATTCAGAAATAAAAATGAAAAAATCAAAATAACAGATAAAAACGTTAAAATATTTAACTTTTTAACATTGGGTGTCTTTAATATTGAATTTATGTCCTTAAATTTCATACTGTCTGTTATTTTATGTTTGGATTTTACGCTTCTGCTGCCTCGGGTTTGCCAATGGAACCAATCTTTCCGGTAGCGACTTCCGCCACCTTACTAATTTTAGGGTGATTAGCTAAATTAATTGTTAATATAATTGAAGCGGTTTTGCCGAATGGAATATCAACCCCCAAAAAGTTAGCCAACACATCCAATAAACTGCCGCTTAAAAACCATAACCCCTTTATCTTTTTCATTTTAAGCCAAAATTGGATAGAAAGCCAGCTAAATATAGAAACAAACCCCCTTACAAACCAAAGAATTTGTCCTACCACCGGCACCAATAGGACAATAGCCGCCACTAATTCAAATAAATCGGCAAAGCCGGTAATCATTATTATTAAAATTGCCTCCGGCAATGAAATTTTCTTTTGTTTCATAGCTCTTGTTTATTCCTTCATCTCCAATATTTCCTCCGGTTTCGTGGTAATGATTTTATTTTCAAAATAAGAAGCGATAATCTGAATGGCCGCGTGTTTCAGGCCCGCGAAAAATACCCCTTCTCCCACGTCGGCCTCCAATAACAATTGTTTTTCCGCTTCCGAGAGGTTGAAAGTTTTCGCCACCACGTCAATGTTCGCCGGCGCCTGCTTTAAAAGCAGCTGGAGCGCCGAATTGGTAATAATCGGCCTGCCATACGGCGATTCCAAGAAATCTTCAACATTCTGGGTAATGGTCGTCAGGCCCAAAAAATATTTCCGGCAGCGCTTTGCCAAACTGAAAAGGAAAGAAGCGCTGTCCGGATATTTCATCAGCCACCAGGCCTCGTCAATTATCATAATCCGTTTTTTGAAATCCGCCCTTATCAAGTTCCAGATGAAATTCAAAATAATGTATATGGCAATCGGCCGCAGCTCTTCTTCCAAGTCCCGAACGGAAAAAACGATCAAGCGATTTTTAATGTCAATGTTGGTTTGTTTATTGGTAAAACCGGCATAACTCCCCCTGGTAAATCTCTCAAGCCGCTTGGCCAAACCGCTTCCGCCTTCCATGCTTTCAAGAACTACCTGAAAATCCTCTAAAAGAGGAGGCTGAAGAGCGGTGAAATCTTTTTTATCGGGAGTAATATCCCTGGACTCGTAGGTAACCGTCAATGCCCTGTCTAAAATTGCTTCTTCTTCCGGAGTAATCACCCCCAGCATCAATTTAATCAAACCGGCGAGATTAAGGATATGGGATTTCAAAATATCAGCCGGATCATCTCCTTTTGGAACGATCGGAATGTCAAAAGGATTAATCTGATGTTCCGAAGTCAAGGATATTTTGAAAAAACTGCCGCCAACCGACTCGGCAAGTTTTTGATATTCGTTTTCCGGGTCAATTACCAAAACATCAACTCCCATCATTAACGAACGGATGATTTCCAGTTTGCAGGCGTATGACTTTCCGGCTCCGGCCTTGGCAAAGACGACCGAATTGGCGTTTTCAAGCGAAAAACGGTCAAAAATCACCAGAGTATTATTGTGGCGGTTAATGCCGTAAAGAATTCCCTCATCCGAAGTCAAATCCACCGAGACGAAAGGAAACAGCGAAGAGACCGGACCGGAGTTAAGCGGAGTATTAATCAAAAGCTTATCCGAATTAAGAGGCAGGGTTGAGGTAAAACCTTCCAGTTGCTGGAAAACCGCCGGCTTGGCATAAGTTAGCTGGGATTCAAACAAAGAATTCAACCTTTCTTCCACTTTTTCCAATTTTTCCAGCGTATCGGCGTAAATGGTAACGTAAACTCCGACGTTGAATAATCTTTCCTGGGCTTGTTGAAGCTGGTCTCTAAGCGTTTCAATGTCCTGAAAGCCAGTTTCCAGCACCGGGTCCCTTACCAGTCCTTTTTCCTGGCGCTCAATCAACTGGGCTTCGATCTGGGCGGTTTTTTTGCGGAGATTTCTCAAAGCCATTGCCGTATCAACCGGGTGAACGAAAATTGAAATATCTAAAAGTTCGGGCAGATTTATAATCGGGTTAAACCAGCCGCCCGCCAGATAACGCGGGTAAGTGAAAACAAAAATCGTTTTGACGAATTTTTCGCCAAGCCTCAAATAACCGGGGTTTACTTCCAGGCCGGCCGGGGCAATTATGTCCCGGATGTTTTTTTCACCCGGCTCGTAGGCCCGAGGTATTTTTATTTCTTTATTCATAGTTATATTATTCTTTTTCCACGGACTCGGGATTGTAAAGGTTATAAAATAATTCGACCAACTCTTCCCCTTTTAACGCCACGACCCGCAATCCTACCTGACTTAAACCGTTGATTACCTGTTCCGTTCTCTGGTTAAGCTGGATTATTTTTTGTTCCAGGTTTTCATCCAGCGCGGATTTTCTTTTTTTTGCTCCGAACCCCAAAAGACCAAGTATTTTTTTTCCGCCGGAAGGAAGTACTATCGGATCATAAGGCACGACCGCGAAAAATGTTTTCGCCATTACCGCGTTCAATTCCACGAAAGAACGGATAAATTCAATATATTCGGAAATCTGGTTTTTTAACAATTCGTTCGTTTCAATTGCCTGACGTTCACTTAACTTATTAAGATAATTTTCAATGTTTAATTTTCTGGAATGAATGATGATTTGAACCGAAAAGTCCAGAGTGTTCAAAAAATTCTGATATGAATAAGTAATGATGTTTTGTTCTTCTTCGGACTTCAGTTCGAAATTAATTCCGGAAACCATAAGCAGCCGGCGCAAAGAACCGTTTTTCAAAATTACCACATCATCTTTGATGTCTTCTATTTCAACGAATTGTTGTGTTGATTGAGTTTCCTTAGCCATATAATTAAAGCTTATCTATAATCAACTCTTCTGGCAATTTCCCGTTCGCCGGTAATTTTCCTAAATAACTGAAACCTCTCTTTGGATTGCTTCCCCCAGAAAGGACTTCTTAACCCCTTTTCCCTTTTGGGGATCGGATTTTTTGTCGTCATCAAATCCTGCCAAAGTTTTTTTACCGATGGCATCTCGGTAAAAAATTTCCCAAGGGTTTTCCTTTCCCTTTCTATGGAAATCGATTTTTCTTCCTCCAGTCTCTGCCAAAGAAAAAATCTCGGTTTCCAAAAAAAACTGAAAGCGGCTAACGCTATTTTGGGCAACGGCTGACCGTTGTACTTAATAAAGGCCAGAGACACGGCAATCGCCCCTAAGACAGCGGTCAATATCAGCCAAAGCCAAACTTCCAGAATAAAATAGAAAACGAAACTGAAAGCGCCCGCCCCGGCCAAATACATAAATTGCTTCAAGGTCAGGGGTCCGACAATTTTGTTCTCGACTTCAATAAATTGAGGTATCTGAAACTGCATATATATTTAAATTATCCGAATTTTTTCAAATCAATTATTTCTTCGTTTTCTTTTTCCTCTTCCTTGATTTCCGCCTTATTTTTTTTGTCAATTTTATTCCCCGCAGGTTCCGCTTCCGCCGAAGGACCTGCCGCGGGCGGTTTATTTTCAATAATTACCGGAGCTGGTTTGGAAATTTCTTTTTCTCCTCCCGTCTCGGGTTGAATTCTTATTTTCGGATTTTTTGTTTTTTTGAATTTGGAAATAAATTTTGAAATTGGGTTTTGTTTTTTTATTGATGGATTTTCCGGCGGTCTTACATCACTCTTTTCTCTAATCTCTTTACTGGTATCAATGTAATTAACCACTCTCGGCGGTTCGACTTTACTCACCATAGATTCTGTTGAAGAACTTGCCACAGGGGGTTTAGCTCTATTCACAGGGGATTTAGTCAAAAAACTTGACAAAGGAGATATGTTTTTACCCAAAGAGTTTATTGTCGGAGGTTTAATTTTTTCCAATTTATCCATTCCCAAATTGCTCATTTCCGGTTTTATTGAAGGACTTATTACTGGTGGTTTAATTTTATCCGTAGGATTTGATTCAAATGATTTAATCTTGGAATTACTTAAAGGACTTATTACGAATGGCGCGGATTCTTGTTTTATCATTCCCCCTATTTCAACCTGGGCCTTAACAGGAGTCCTTTTTTCTTTTTTATTTTTATCTTTTCTTAAAAAACTAAACAGTCCGCCTAAAGATTTTTTCGTTCCAGCGAGCGGCTTAAATTCCGCCTCTTTGTGAATAATTAGCGGCGCCTCCTCATTAACGCCTCCAAAAACGCTTGAAGGGGTTATCGCGGGCTCTGATAAAGGCGCCTTGGGAGCTGTTGCGAGATTTTTTTCAGGAGTCGGTATTATTTTCTGTTTTTCTTCTTCCAGAGCTTCCGGTGTTTGCAATGGTTTTTCAATCGTCGGAGTCGGCGCTTGTTTTATTGATGTCTGGGTTTCTAAAGATTTAACTTCTTTTTCAACCTTTTCCTCTTCGGTAATTTCCATTGATCCGATTTTAGCTTTCCCCGTTTCCTCCGACTCGGGACTCCCACTCTTTTTCCTCAAATCGAGAACTTTTTCTTCTGTTGGGGGCTGATAAACTTTTTCCAATTCCTCCCTTATGGACGCGAAAATCTTTTGGTCGACTTCCTGAGCAACGGCATTGGCAATTTCAGGAGCAATATCAAGTTCGATTTTAATCTCTTTGGCTAAATCCTCGGGATGAATAAAACCGAAAAGAATATAACCAACCAGTTTTGAAATTTCGGAAACTTTATCATCGGTAAAATGCTGTTCCTCGCCAATCTGTTGGATTATTTTGGTATTAAAAGGTGAAAAACCCGCTTCTTTTAATCTTTCCGGAATAGTATCGTAGCGATTTAAAATTTGTTGATGGGTAATTTTAATCATATTATTAAGCCGAGGTAAAAGGTTGTTCGCCTTTTCCAATGAGAGTATTAATACCTGCGCCCGCGCCTAGGTTTCTGGCAGCTGAACTTTCCAAGAATGTAAGAAATCTTTCATATTTTGACTCAGATTCTAACCATTCCTTTATAGTTTTTTTACCCGCAGTTATCGTTTTATTTTTCATAAAATCAAATAATTTATTATTAAAACTCTCAAGATTTTTACCTTTTATACCTCTATAAATATTAGCTAATATATCAGGGTTTGTTTCCAATATAGATTTAACATCTTCTGCTTGTAATATTTCTTTTTCTTTCTTGGTTAAACCAAACTCTGCTTTACTACTAAAATATTCATCAATTTGCATTTTATGAGCATGTTCCGGCCGGAAATCCTTCCAGTATGCATCTTTTGCGCTTTCAAGAGTAACCCTAACTGTCTTTTTTTGTTTTGTTACTTTCCCTGTCTCTTCATCTTCAACTTCTTCTTCTATCTTTTTATCAAAATAACCGTCTTTGCTTCTAAGGGCTTTTAAGATATCAATATTAAAACCAATAGCCCTTTCCATTGCCGTAAAATCAGGTAATGGCTGGCCATTTGCTATGAATTCGTCTCTTGTTTTTTCATTAATAAAAGCAGTGGCATCAGGCAATAAATCAATCGTTTTATTTTTTGTTAATCGCTGAAGAGCATATGTTCGTTCAGGAGAATCAAGAGAATAAATCATTTTTGCCAGGCGCTTATCATCTAAATCACCGAGTCTTTTAGCTGCGTCAGCCACGGCTTTTTCGCCGCCTACTGAAGCTAATCTACTAAGAGGCTGACCAAGTTGTGACCTAATTGGTCTGGTTAAAAATTGCCACGTTTTTCCTAACTTGCTCTCTCTGGACTTACCATCTTTAGTCCCAAATTTTTCCATTGCTTCAATAGTCTTAGTGCCCCATTTACTCCTTAAGGGCGAAGTGCCAGCCTGGATTCCTTTTTTCCCGACCCAGCCGCCAAAACCTTTTCCAACCC
>CAYZYY010000009.1:0-12055 GCA_964482855.1 uncultured Candidatus Saccharibacteria bacterium
TGTTAATCAAGCCCTTCCGGCGGCTGTCGTTTTATTTATTCGAAAAAAAACTTTACCAGGACATAGTTAACCGGCGCAACCCCGGATGGATTTCTCATAATTTCCCCCGCCGCGCCAGGGAAGACAATTTTTACATCACCCGCTCCCTGATACGGGCAATGGACAAAGGCCTGTCCAGAGGACTCATTTCCAAAAAGTCCTGGCGGAAAGCATTCGAGTTTGCCGGTGTCCACATACCCAAAAAAATCAAAGGGGCAAAATCCGCTTTTTTGAAAAAATACGGATTCAAAGCGCCGGCGCTACTGGCGATTTCAATAACCAAACGATGCAATTTGAAATGCCTGGGCTGCTACGCCGACGGCTCGCGGACAAGCCGGGAAAAACTGCCGTTTGAAATCATTTCAAGAATAATCAAAGAACAAAAAACTCTTTGGGGTTCGCACTTCACCGTTATCACCGGCGGCGAACCGTTTTTGTACGAAGACAACGGCAAAACCTTTCTTGATTTGGCCGCGGAGCACCAGAATACGTTTTTCCTGGTTTACACCAACGGAACCCTGATTGACGAAAAAATGGCGAAGAAAATCGCCGATTTGGGAAACATCACGCCGGCTATTTCGGTTGAGGGCTTTGAAAAAGAAACCGACGAACGGAGAGGAAAAGGCGTTCATCAAAAAATTCTCAGGACATTCGAAGCGCTCAGAAAGGCCGGCGTAATGTTCGGCATTTCCATCACTCCCACCCGCCAAAATCTTGAGTTGACGCTGAGCGACGAATTTATTGATTATTACTTTGAAAAACTCGGAGCGGCTTACGCCTGGGTTCTCCAGTACACGCCTGTCGGCCGCGACCCGGATTTAAACCTGATGGTTACTCCGGAACAAAGAATGAAAATGTTCAGGCGGGTCTGGCAAATAATCAGGGAAAAACAAATTCCGATGATTGATTTTTGGAATTGCGGCACGGCCATCGGCGGCTGTATCGCGGCCGGCAAGCCCCAAGTGGGATATCTTCATATTAACTGGCGGGGCGACGTCACCCCCTGCGTTTTCAAACCTTATTTCAGCCAGAACATTATTAAGATTTACGAAAAAGGCGGGGACTTGAATTCCATTTTGTTTTCGGATTTTTTCAAAAAAATCCGGCGATGGCAAAACGAATACGTCACGGGTAATACCATTGCCTGCTGTCCGGCCAGGGACCATTACCAAATGTTATATCCCGTTCTTTGCGAAAAAGAAGTTAAGCCCATTGACGATTTGGCAAAAAAATCCCTCAAAAACAAGGTTTTGCGCCAAGGGTTGTTTGATTACGGGGAGAAATTCAGAACTCTTTCCGGAGAAATCTGGAAGAAAGAATATTTAGCGCCGGAAACGAAATCCGCTCCTGGCCGCGAAAATCCCGATGATTAAAGCGGACAAGGCAAGTATCCAGTCGCCGAAACGGTTATAAAAAGTCCGGTGGGAAAAAATTTTAACCTCGGCATTGATAACTTCGTTGCCGATTTTTTCGTTTTTAACCATTAATTTTCCGGTCTGGTCAACGACGAAAGAATCTCCCTGATTGGCCGCCTGAACGAAATACCGACCGGTCTCCGCCGCCCTTACCCGGGCCATGGATAAAATCTGTCCCAAAATAAATTTATTCCCTTTGAAAATGGCGTCGCTGGCCGGACTGACGAAAAATTCCGCTCCCTGCCGGGCAAACTCCCTGTATAAGTAAGGAGAGGCGATTTCCGAGCACATTAAACCGGCTATTTTGACGCCGGCGTATTCGGCAATCGTCAGCTCCTCGCCCTTTTCATATCCGCGGGTTCTTTCCAAATCAACCAGCCAGTCTTCGCGGCCGGCTAATTTAAAAACCGCCGTCATAAAATAAGGAAGGTAATCTCCCACCGGCATCAAAAGCGTTTTATCGTAAGCGGCGATAATTTTTTGTTCTTTTAAGTCAAAATAAACGAGTCGGGTTGAGGTCTCCGAGGTCCGGCGATCCAAATGCCAACCGCTGTCAATAACCAGCGCTTCCGGACGATTTTCGGCCGATTCCGAAGAAAAAAGGCCGGGGTAAAAACGATTTAATCTCGGCAAAAAATTGGCGTGTTCCGGAAAAACGATTATCCGGGGCCATTCTTTTTCTTCCAGCGCTTCTTTAAAAAGACCGAGTTGAACTTCAGAAAATTCTTTTTCCTGTTTTTGGGTATAATTAAAAAGAGAAGGGAAATTCGTTTGGACAAGGGTAATTGGAATTGTTTTTTTAAAAGACGGGGATTTTAAATTTTTGATTTCTGACAAAATATATGGAGCCAGTAACAGAAATATTGTTAAAAACAAAAAACTCAAACCGTAAACGGCTTTTTTTTGAAAAAGTAATTTTTCAAATAAAAAGAAAACCAGATAATTAATAAGAGCCAGAAAAAAACTTAGCCCGTAAATACCGGCTATTCCGGCAATTAAATTAAAAGAAGAACTTCCCAGTCCGTAACCCAAATGGCCCAGAGTAAAATGAGCTCCCCAGAGAGAACCCGGCCCCCAGTTAAAAACGGTGAATGCCCATGCCCTCAAATATTCAAAAATTATCCAGAGGGAGGAAAAAAGGAAAATATCCGGCCACTGGCCGGTTTTTAAACGGGAAAAAACGTAAATACCGCCGGCAAAAAAGAATGAAGAAAATAAAACGTAAATCAGCCAGGCCAGCGATAAAATAAACATGGTAATGATTTTGCCGTCTGCTCCCGCCCAATCGGCCATTGAAGCGAATAAAAAATAGCTCGTGGTGGCGCCGAAAAAAATGAGGCCGGTCAAATATCCTCCTGAGAACGCCCTGTTTTTAGAAGAATTCAAGCTGATAAAAACCAGTAAAGGAATCAGAGCAAACCAGAGTAAAAAATTAATGCCGTAAGGAGGATAACCAAAAATCAGCATAATCCCACTAACAACGGGCAAAACAAAATAAAGGTAATTGAATTTAATCATACCCGTTGATTATAATACATCGCAGTTGAAATTTTAAGCCGGATAAAGTATCATTAAACAATAATTTTAAATTTATGGTAATCACTTTTTACGGCGAGGGCTGTTTTAAAGTCCAAAGCGGAGACCTTGTCGTCCTGACGGACCCTTTTGACAAAAATACCGGCCTGACGCCGCCGCGCTTCAAATCCGACATTACCCTGAAAACCCTTACTCTCATACCGATAATTGACCAGCAGATTGACGAATCCATCGGCCATCCCATCTGGGGTCCGGGCGAATACAATATTAAAGACGTAAACATCAACGGCTTTCTTCTATCCGGCGAATCTTCGGAAAAGTTTTTGAAAACCGTCTATTTGGCGGAAGTGGAAAATATTAAGCTCTGTTTCCTGGGACATATTTCCGAAGCGCCCGAGCCCGCCATTCTGGAGCGTCTGGGAGAAATTGACATTTTATTCATCCCGGCCGGCGGCGCGCCTTTCATTAACCAAAAATCCGCGGCGAAATTAATCAAACAAATCCAGCCCAAAATCGTGGTTCCCTGTTTTTTCAAAATCCCTTCCCTGAAAAGAACCGCCGACAAACTTGAAACGTTCTTGGACGAATTTAACGGTTCGAAAACGAAAGAATCCGAAGGGCAGGATAAGTTGGTGATAAAAAAGAAGGATTTGGATAATGTGAAAAAGACGGAACTGATGATATTAAAGGCGTAGCGCTTTATGTGGCAGAAGATTAAAAAAACGCTGAAAAGTATTCAAAATTCCGACGAAGCCAATAAAAAACGCTGGTTAATCGGGGCAAGCGCGGCTTCAATGATTATAGTGGTAGGGCTCTGGTTGATATATCTCAAATTCACCGTTGAATCCGGCAGCCCAAGCGTTGAAGCAAAAGAATCCGTCGGCTTCTGGCAAATTTTAAAAAACGGCCTGGTTATCATCTTCCAATCAATTAAAGAAAACATTACGAATTTCATTTCGGAATTAAGCAAGGGGAAAACAATTACGATAGAATAAATTTCCTTAAATAATTTCCAAACTATGCCAAAAGATTCGAACGAAGCCAAAAAAAACGAAATCGGGAAAGTTGAGGAACGCGAAATAACCGAAGAACTGCGGGAATCGTATTTAAGTTATGCCATGTCGGTAATCGTTTCCCGGGCCCTTCCCGACGTCCGGGACGGGCTAAAGCCGGTCCAACGGCGCATTTTGTGGACAATGTGGGAAGAAGGACTGACTCATAACGCCAAATTCAGAAAGTCAGCGACCGTTGTCGGGTCTTGTCTCGGCCGTTATCACCCTCACGGTGACACTGCGGTTTACGACGCCATGGTCAGAATGGCCCAGGATTTTTCTTTGCGTTATCCCCTGGTTCAGGGACAGGGAAACCTGGGTTCGATCGATGGGGACGCGCCGGCGGCCATGAGATACTCGGAGGCAAAACTCAGTAAAATCGCGGAAGAACTTCTGTTCGACATTGAAAAAGAAACCATTGACTGGCGGCCGAATTATGACGGTTCCCGCCAGGAACCAAAACTTTTGCCGGCCAAATTACCCAACCTTTTGTTAAACGGCACCGTGGGAATTGCCGTGGGAATGGCAACCAATATTCCACCTCATAATTTAAATGAAATAATCGACGCCCTTATCCACTTAACCGGACACCCCAAGGCAACTACCGAAGACTTGGTGGAATTCGTCCAGGGGCCGGATTTTCCCACCGGCGGCATTATTTACGATAAAAAAGCCATTACCGAAGCGTATGTTTCCGGCAAAGGAGCCATTACCTGCCGCGCCAAAGCCGAGATTGAAGAACGCAAAGCCGGTCAGTTCAACATCGTCATTACCGAAATCCCTTACCAGGTCAACAAAGCGGAGTTGATTATTAAAATCGCCGGGATGGTCCAGGATAAAAAACTTGAAGGCATCCGCGACCTGCGCGATGAAAGCGACAAAGAAGGCCTGAGAATTATGATTGAGCTTAAAAATGACGCCAATCCCCAGAAAATTTTAAACCGGCTTTATCAGTATACCGATCTTCAGAAAAATTTTTATCTCAATATGATTGCCCTGGTTGCCGACGGCCTCCAACCCCAGCTTCTTTCCCTAAAAGAAGTTTTGACCGCCCATTTGGAACACCGGCAGGTCGTCGTTGAACGCCGGACGAAATTCGAGTTGAAAAAAGCCCAGGAAAGGGCGCATATTCTGGAAGGGCTGGCAAAAGCGCTTTCGTCAATTGACCAAATAATATCCACCATTAAAAAATCAAAAGACCGGCAGGAGGCGCATCAAAACCTGGTTAAAAAATTCAAATTCACCGATATTCAGACCAACGCCATTTTGGAGATGAAACTTCAAACCTTGGCTGGCCTGGAGCGCCAGAAAATTGAAAACGAACTGAAAGAAAAAAAGAAATTAATCGGCGAACTGCAGGCGCTTCTGAAAAGTCCGCAAAAAATTATCAACGTCATTAAAGAAGAATTTTTGGAACTGAAAAAAAATTACGGGGACCAGCGCCGGACGAAAGTAATCGTTTCCGGACTGAAAGAATTTAAAGAGGAAGACCTTATCCCCCAGGAAGAAGTGGTTATTACCCTTTCGCAAAGCGGTTATATTAAAAGAGTGGCGCCGACCGCCATCCGTGTTCAGCACCGCGGAGGAAAAGGAATCGTCGGTTCCGAAATGAGCGAAGAGGATTTTATCAGCCACTTTATTTCCGCCGACACCCACGATAACATTTTGTTCTTTACCGACCAGGGACGGGCTTTCCAAACGAAAGTTTACGAAATTCCCGCCGGCTCCAGAACGGCCAAGGGCAAAGTTATCCAAAATTTTCTGGAAATTCCTCCGGATGAAAAAATCAGCGCCATCATTTCTTACGCCGCCAATAACCAAAAATCGGAAAGCGGCGATTATTTAGTAATGGCGACGAAAAACGGATTGATTAAAAAAACTTCCCTTAATGATTTTGCCAATGTCCGGAGAAGCGGGCTTATCGCCATCAAACTGCAAAAAGACGATGAACTTAAATGGGTTAAAATGTCTTCGGGAAAAGACGAAATAATTTTAGCGACCGTCCAGGGACAGGCAATTAGGTTTAAAGAAACTCAACTGCGGTCAATGGGACGAAATGCCGCCGGCGTTAAATCCATCAGGCTCAAAAGGGGTGATTTTGTCGCCGGACTTGATATAATAAAAGAAAAGGCGGGAGGGAAAAGCCAAAAACTGTTGGTTGTTACGGAAAACGGCTTTGCCAAACAAACGCCGCTCAATCAGTATAAAATCCAGAGTCGCGGCGGACAGGGAATTAAAACCTCAAAGATAACTTCCAAAACCGGTTTAATAATCAGCGCCAAAATTATCATTGATGAAGAAGAACTATTGGCTCTTTCCGGCAAAGGACAGATTATTAAAACCAAAATTTCCAGCATTCGGACCGCCGGCCGGGCCACTTCCGGGGTAAAAATCATGAGACTGAAACAAGGAGATAAAGTGGCCGGAATAGTATGTTTATAAAAATATGAATCTCTCACGCAATCAAATCATTATTATAGGAATTGCCGGTCTGATTGTTTTAATCTTCATTCTGATGCTTCTCGGCGTTATTCCCGGGCTAAAAGGACCGGGGGGAGGCGGTTTTGGTTTCGGGGGAAGCGAACAAACTGAAATCGTTTTTTGGGGCGTTTCCGATGCCGATAATTCAAATGCCATCCAATCAATAATAGATGAATATTCGTCAACGGAACCAAACGTTAAAATTAATTATCGCCGATTCGACAACGCCGATACCTATGAAAAAACCCTTTTAAACGCTTTGGCTACGGGACAGGCGCCGGATATCTTCATGTTCCACAACGGCTGGCTGCCTAAACACTACGATAAAGTCGTGCCCGTTCCCGAATCTTATTTGCCCCTGACTCAGTTCCGGCAGTTATTCCCGACCGTGGCCGAACAGGATTTCGTTTCGGGCGGAAGAATTTATTCCATACCTCTTTACATTGACACTCTGGCTTTTATTTACAACAAGAATATTTTTGACGCGAAATCCGTCGCCATTCCGCCCAAAACCTGGCAGGAATTTCAGGGTTTGATTCCCCAATTGAAACAGGTAAACGTTCTCAATCAAATCGTAAAGCCGGCGGCGGCTCTGGGCGGCTCGGAAAAAAATATCGATTCGGCTTCCGACTTGCTGGCGCTTTTAATGCTCCAATTCGGCAGCCAGATGATGGACCAGTATGGAAAAATAAATTTCGGCTCCGAGGGTCTCTCTGCTTTGAATTTTTATCTCCAATTCAGCAACCCATCCAACCCTTATTACACCTGGAATGAAAATCTGCGCTCTTCCCTGGATAGTTTTGCCGAAGGTTCAACCGCCATTATTTTCGATTACGCGTCTTCTCTTCCTTTAATCAAAGCGAAAAATCCTTATCTTGATATCGGAGTCAGTCCGATGCTCCAATTTTCCGACCCGAATCAAAACCAACCGATTAATTATGCCGACTATTGGGGGTTGAGCGTTTCCAATCAAAGCCGAAACCAAGATTCGGCCTGGAATTTTATTTTCTCGGCAACGATGGATTCCCAGATTTCCGAAATTTACCTCCAAGCCGGCGAAAAGCCGCCGGCCCTCCGTTCCTTGATTGAAAAATACAAAAACGACCCGAATTTGGGAGTTTTTGCCAGACAAGCATTAACTGCCCGCTCCTGGCGGCAACCGGACAACGCCGCAATCAGACAAATTTTTTCCAATATGATAGAATATATTTTAAATGGACGGCTTAATCCGGAACAAGCGATGGAACAAGCTGAAAACGAAATAAATTCATTATAAACCGATATAAATTAATGAGAAAAATCATTTTAATTTCCAGTTTCTGTTTTTTGTCTTTGGTTTCCATTACTCAGGCAGCCGGCCTGGTGCCTTGCGGCGGCAGTACCGGAATAGAATGCACCTGGTGCCACTTAATGCAGTTGTTTAAAAACATCATTGATTTCATGCTCTACCTCGTCATTCCTCTGGCGATAATAATGATAGTAGTCGGAGGAATCATGGTTATGACCGCCGGCGGCTCAACCGAGCGCGCTTCCAAAGGCAGAGAGATTATTACCGCCGCCGTTATCGGTCTCGTTATTGCCTTGCTTTCCTGGTTAATTATTGATATAATAATTAAAGTAATTGGACAGGGCTGGAATACTTTAAAAATCGGGCCCTGGAACGAATTAAATTGTTAGAAAACGCATTATGCAAATTGACGAAAAGAAGCTTAAAAAGATTTTAAAAGAACAGCGCGAAGATTATCAGCGTTATTTGGGTATTTTGACCGAAGATTTCGGCTCAAAAACGGAATTAATCGCTGAATCACTTTTAGGCCTTCAAAGTCAGCTTAAATCCATCAAAGAGATGATAGGCAGAAACACCGAGGATATTGAAATGATGAAAATGGACTTGCATATTATCAGAAATGACCTCAAAGAAAAAATTGACAGAAATGAATTTTTGGTTTTAGAAAAAAGAGTATTTAAGTTGGAAAAAAAAATAACCGCAAAAATAACCCGTTAAAACGATGAAAAAGAGTAATATTGCAAAAATACTATTAATAAGCTTTGTGTTTCTTAGTTTATTTAATATTTCATCCGTTAATAAACCCGTTTTGGCCGAGGATTATAGCCAGCAAAGCGCGATTAAGAAGCTTTGTGAAAATCCCGACGATTGTCCAATTAAAGCCCCGAGTGACGTTTTTAAAATCCTGGCAAAAGCCGTCCGATACGTTTACACTATTTTTTTCATCGTGGCAATAATCTTTATTCTTGTGGCGGCTTTCAACTTCCTAACGGCCCAAGGAGAACCGGAAAAAATCAAGAGCGCCAGAAATCAAGTCTTCTGGGCGGTGATTGCCATTGCCATTGCCTTGATTTCGGTCGGCGCCGCCCAAATCATTAAAGCTTTTATAACGCCTTAAAATATGTTTGGGAAAAAACTTATTTTTATCGCTTTGATAGTTTCGTTCGTTTGTTTGCCTTTTTTAAGCCAGGCAATTAATCCCGGCAGCATACCCGGGGCCAAAGACCTTGGAATCAGTCAGGAATCCCCGATACAGGGGCCTGGAGGACTATTAAACGTCGTTGCCGGCATTGTTAAATGGGTTTATACCTTATTCTTTGTCATTGCGGTTCTTTTCATTCTTTTTGCCGCTTTCAATTATCTGACAGCCGGCGGCCAGCCGGAAAAAGTCAAAAGCGCCCAAGACCAATTGCTTTACGCCGCCATTGCCATTGCCATTGCCTTGATGGCAATCGGAGTCACTGCTATTATTAAAAATGTTCTGGAAGGAAAAACGAGCTCTTCGTCTCCGACTGAAAATAATTACTATAATTACCCGAATTACGAAGCGCCCCCGGGCACTTCTCCCAACAACGAACTACCTCCGGGCACTTACAACATTTAAAATCCGAATCAAAAAATTAAAAGGTCGGGATAAAAATTGAATTAGAAAATAAAATATGAAATTATCAAAAACAAAAGTTATTAAACTTTCTCTTGTAATTTCCGTTATTGGGGTATTGGCGTTGGGGAGTATTGCTTTCGGGCAGGTTGCCCAAATCCCGGGAGTAAACCCAACCGGCCCGTCAACCGTCGGGGGATTAATTGACGTAATAAGAGCCGTTGTCAGATGGGTTTATATCATATTCTTTGTTCTCGCGGTTTTGTTCATTCTCTTCGCGGCCTTCAGTTATTTGACCGCCGGAGGTGACGCGGAAAAAGTGGACAAAGCCAAAAGCCAGATTATTTACGCGGCAGTGGCCATTGCCGTTGCTTTGTTGGCGGTAGGATTCGAAGTAATCATCAGAAATTTCCTTTCTTCCCCCACCGCTTAACGAAATCGTTTATAAAGAAAACTCAGCCCTTTTTCAGGGGCTGAGTTTTCCCAAAGTAAAATTGACAATGAAATTTTTGAAAAAAATAAATTCTCTTAAGCTAAAATTAACCGGCCTGATACTGTCCGGCTCGGTTTTTTTAACGAATAAGGTTTTCGCGCAAACAACCGGAGGAAGTCCTTCTACTAAACTTGAAAATCCATTAGGAGAAACTAGCATTATTAAAATTATTAGTAATGTCCTAAATTATCTTATTTACATCAGTTTTCCTATTTTGGCTTTGATGATTCTAATTGGAGGTTTCCAGATTATGACCGCCCAAGACAATCCGGAAAAAATCAAAAAGGGCAGGACAACCATAACATACGCGGTTATAGGCTTTGTAATCGTTTTAATATCCAAAGGAAGCGTTTTAATACTTTTAAAGATAATAAAATAAAAAAACCCCCGACTGTAATACTACTTAGTAGGGGGTTTGAAGCGAGTGTGTCTACTGAATTAACTTAGTAGACATTTCTTTTTATAAAAACTTCGGCTGATTCGCCTTCCTTGCCGTAAAGGCGGAATATGCCGTTGGTTGGCCGGACGCCGTCATGGGCCGGTTGGTTCGGTTGGCGGATGAATTTTCTTCCGTCAACGTACTCGATTATAACCGGAGTATTGTAATCTATCCGGTATTCCGAGCCGGGTGGTGTGATTATCCAACCGCCCACTTCTCGTGACAGCCGTTGCCCCGAAGGAATCAACCTTACTTTGAGCTGGTCTTTTTCCGAGAAGTCGTAGTTCGGATAAATCTGGGCAATTGCCTCCATTTGAGAAACCGGTCTGTTGTACCACTTGTATCCCAGATATACTCCCAGCGGTACCAAAACGATTACGATGATCCAGCCGACACTTATCTTTTTTTTTGTAGCCGTTGCAGTCGCTGTGGTTTGTTGTGGGCCTTGTTGTACGTCCACCGCTGTTTTTTTACTGCGTATTCCGTAGTAAAAAAGCACTACCGCAGCAACGAAAAAAAGAATTAAGTCTACTCTCATTTTCTCTCCTCCTTCTTTTCTTCTTTCTTAAAACTTTCTCCTATTGCGGAAGCGATACCTACCAGCTCAGAGAAGCCAGAGGAACCAATAACTATAGTTTTTTGACCGGGGTTTTGTGTGATTACCCTGGCTGTTTCCGCGCCTAGGGCTGCCGAGCCGTGGATTTGAAGTTCATTCGCCATTTGTTTTAAACCCTCCGTTCTACCGAAGAGAGTGGCTTTTTCTTTAGCTCCTAGTCCTTCGCCTTCAAGACGGTCTTTTTCTCTGGTTAGATTCGCTATCGGCACTGACGCAATAGCTGTGTTGAGGGAACGATTAAAGTTAATTACTTTGACCTGAACGTCTTCCAATTCAATTCCCCAACCAGTAATCCTTTTTTCGATTTCGTATTCGAGACTCATGCTGTATCTGCCAAGATTCGCCAAAGCCACAGCCGGTGTAATTTTTGCAAACTCGCGGGTAAGAGAACTAATTGCACGGTCTTCCATTTGCCGGCGAGCCTCTGTCCTACTGCCGATAGTGGTCAAAAACCGAATAAAATTTTTGATTTTCCAACGGATAACAGGGACAACTTCCGCAGTTACTCTGATATCAAGGGGATCGTCCTCTGGGAAAGCTGTTAGATCCAGTTCTTTCTCTCCTTCGGAAGTTACAAGCTTAATCTTTTCAAGTTCTTTAATTCCCTTTTTAAACCCGAAAGGAATCCTTATTGGCGGGAAAAATCCGGGAGGTACGATTTCTACATCTTCTTTTCTGAAGATATGTTGAGGGTCCGCAGGAATTTCATCTTGGATTGTAAGCCTGGTTTCTTTTTCTAGTTGGCATATTCCAAATGGAACAAATACGAAACCCGAAGAAAGTTCATATAATGGTTTACCAAAGAAGAGCTTCGCTCCAAGTTCCGTCGGTCCCACCATTCTAATACTGATGAGTACGTAAATTATTTGGGTCAAAAACGTCGCCAACCCCCAGTTCCATTTCAATTCTATTTCGAAGAGACTCACCGATTTTGAATAATTCGATAACCAGAAAATTTCCGCGAGAAGAAAGATTGCGAAAATTGAACTTGTAATTACCCAAAAAACCGTCATTTTTTTCTTTCTATCTCCTTTTTCTTCTTCCGTATCTACATCTACTAAAGAATTCATATTCGTCTCCTTTCCAGCCAATCGGC
>CAYZYY010000009.1:12155-16837 GCA_964482855.1 uncultured Candidatus Saccharibacteria bacterium
TTTGCTAATTTCAAAAATTTCCACGCAATTAATCAAATCCATTTCATAAAGATGTTCTAAAAATTCTTTGGGGATTTTTACCTTCCCAATCCAAACACTTTTCTGAATTATTTTAAAATCCAAATTTCTCAACGCCACCCTTAGCCAGTCTCGTTTATTTTTTTGAATTTCCGGGACGTCAAAAATAATGATGGTAAATCCATCTCCTTGTTCCTTTTGATAAAAAGGCGCTGGTAATTTTCTCTTTTTTAAAAAAGAAAGTTTTTCTTTTCCTTTTTGGGTAAGAACAAGTAATTTTTTATTTTCTTTTTTCTGCTCTTTTATAAGGCCATTTTTCTTTAAATAATATATCAAATTATAATATTCCTGCTTTTTTCTTCTTTTTAATTCCTTTCCCTCTGATTTCTTATCTCTTTCTCTGTGTTTTTTTGAAATTTCATAGTCTAATTTAGAAAAGGAAGCTCCGTAACCGGAAACTAAAATCGCGTCAAACAAATCGGCCGTATTTACCGCCAAATCGCCGATGGTTTCCAATATTTTTATAATGAAATCTCCTCTCATGTATCTGTTGTTATTACTATAATAATTCGCGATCGCGAATTATTATAGTAGATTATAGTAAATAAAGATTTTAATTTCAAACATCATTATTGCAACTGTAATTTTAAATGTAATTTTTAATATATAAAAAATATGTAAAAAGATATATTTTAAAATATCTTTCCTTAAGGAGTTATTCTTTTCTCCTTCTTCCGTGGAAGGCCTTGTGAACGTCTTTGAGTTGTCTATTGGTTAAATGGGTATAAATTTGGGTGGTGGAAATGTTGGCATGCCCCAATAATTCCTGGACCGAACGCAAATCCGCTCCGCCCATTAAAAGGTCCGTGGCAAACTGGTGGCGAAGCTGGTGAGGGGTAATACGGTCGGAAATGCCCGCTTTACGGGCATAATAATCCACCAGTCGCTGAATCGCTCTGGGCGTAATCCTGCCAATAACTTTCGGGATTTTTGCCTGCCCTGAACGCGTTGAAGGGATTCTGGTCAAACTGATAAATAAGGCCTCTTCATCGGCATCCTGACGTTTATCCAGATAATTTTTCAGGGCTTTTTTTGCCGAATCGGAAAGAAAGACCATCCGCAGTTTTCCTCCCTTGCCCCGAACGGTGATTTCTCCCCTTTCAAGATTCAGATTGCGGTTCAAGGCGCAAAGTTCGGAAATACGAAGGCCAGTGGAAAATAAAACTTCCAGAATCGCCTTGTCCCGGAGTCCGCGCAAATCCGAATTATTGGGCGACTCCAATAATCTTTCCAAATCCTTATATTCAATAATTTCAATCTGGCGGTTGGAGATTTTCGGCAATTCAATCCTGTCCGGCGATAAAACCTTGAAATCGCGCTTAATCAAATATTTAAGAAAATTTCTCAAAGCGATAATATAATAGGACTGGGTGTTTTTTTTAAGGAGTTCTCCCCTGGGACTCTTTAGCCGGGCAAGATATAATCTGAAATTCCTGATTGATTCGTCGGAAACGTCTTTTTCCGTCTTGGCTTCGGAATTTTTGATGAAAACCTCAAGATAGCGCCGGTAGTTTTCCCGTGTTTTAATGGAACGGTTTTTTTCTATTTCCAGATAATCGAGATAGTCGTTGAGAAGTTTCCCAATGTCAGCCATAATTTATTGCCGCTTTAAAAGTTTTAGAGCCACCTTTTTTTGATAAACACTATAAAAAGAATAAGGGCAAGAATCGCGTTGCCGGCCACGATATACCAAAAAGCCAGAGGGGAACCGGCAAGGGGCAATGACACGTTCATGCCGTAAAATCCGGCGATTACCGCCGGAAGGGTAATTATAATCGTCAAAGCGGTCAGGAATTTAACCACCTGGTTCAAGCTATTGGTGACTATCGCCGAATAAGATTCGCGGATGTTGACTATCGTTTTAAGAGTGGAACGGCACAGTTCTATTAATTGATTTCCGCTCAAGGAAAGGTCTTCGATCAAGTCCCTGTCTTTTTCGTATAATTCAAGGGGTATTGCCCGCGTGGAAGCGGAAAGGAAATTATTGAGAATGGTATTGGTGGGGACCAGAGCCGCCAAAAAATCATTGACCATATTTTCGAAAGATACGAGCTGAACTATATTCTTGTTGGTGATATTTTCCAGTTGGATGCTTACCGCCCGGACATTTCGGTTAATGTCAATTAAAAAACTGTTATAAGAGTAAATAATTTCCGAAAAAAACTGCAAAAAAAGCTTGGTTTTCTGGGTTGTGCTGAATTCCGTCTTGTTGGCGATGAATTTTTCGGGAAAAAGAGGATGATGAGAAGAAAGAGTCAGGATAAAATCAGGGCCGACGGCAATTAAAACGGGAGCGGTAAAAACCCGGCCGTCTTTTTCTTTCCATGGGGCGCGGGTGAAAATAAAAACTTTTCCCTCCTCAACTTCAAAACGGGGGACTTCGTAAGGATCAAGCGCGTCTTTTAACAAACCGGAGTCAAGGGAAAAATTCTTTGATAAATATTTCAATTCCCCTTCGTCCGGTTTTTCAACGTTAATCCAGGAACCGATTTTAAACCTTTTAACTTCGTTCAAACGGGCGTCTTTGATGGTTTTGTGATAAATTTTAACCATATTAAACTATTTTTCCATAAATGAGCCGACTTATCAAGCTCGTAATTTTAAGCTATGATTAAAACATGGAAGAAATCAATTGCCGGAAAATCGCCGAAGAAATAATCGAAAGATTGAAAAGCCGGCCGAGACCCGAAAAAACCATGGTCGCGGTTTTAGCGGGGGAAAATCCGGCTTCTTTAAGTTTTTTGAAACAAAAGCAAAAAATTGCCGGGCAATTGGGAATAAATTTCAAAATCTACGGATTTCCGGAAAAAATCAATGGCAATGATTTAAAAAAAGAGATCGAAAAAATCTCTTCATTAAAGGAGGTCGGCGGTATAATTATTCAACTTCCCCTGCCCAGCCATTTAAACAGGGACCTTATTTTAAGCGCCGTTCCGGCTAAAAAAGATGTTGACGTTCTGGCCGGACACAACCAAGTTTTACCGCCGCCAATCGGCGTTGTGAAAGAAATACTTTCAAACCAAAAATTAAGCCTTAAACCCTTGAAAGTCGCCGTTATCGGCCAGGGTTTTTTGATAGGAAAACCGATTACGGACTGGATAAAAGACAAATGCCAAAAATTATATGTATTGGACGAGGGCGATGATTTTAATATTTTAAAACAAGCGGATTTGATAATTTCCGGCGTCGGGAAAGCCGGATTGTTCAACATTGAGGATTTAAACGAGAACGCGACAATCATCGATTTCGGCTACGGCATTGATGAAAACGGTAAAATAAAAGGAGATTTTAACCCCTCCCAATTATCTAATTTTCCAGCTAACCAATCATCCATTTCTTATACCCCGACTCCCGGAGGAACCGGACCGATATTGATAGCCAAGCTTTTTGAGAATTTTTACGAATTAAACAATTAATCTTTAAGGACGGCAAGAGTTTTCTTTTTGATTTCTTCCAGAAGTTTTTTGTCTTCTTTCAATTTTTCCCTGGAATTTTCCATGCCTACTCCGATTTTTTCTCCTTCAAAACTGTAAGTGTTGCCGTTTTTTTTAACGATATCCTTTTTCAGCGCCGCGCTTAAAATATCCCCCTCATAAGAAATACCCTCGCCGTAAACAATGTCAAATTCCGTCATTTTAAAAGGCGGGGCGACTTTATTTTTAACCACCTTGGCGCGAGTACGATTACCGACCACATTTTCTCCTTTTTTAATCTGGGCAATGCGCCTTAAATCAATTCTGACCGAAGCGTAAAATTTCAAAGCCCTGCCTCCCGGCGTGGTAGTCGGCTCACCGTAACCCATCATCCCGATTTTTTCCCGAAGCTGGTTAATGAAAATAATTAAAGTGCCGGTCCGGGCGGCCAAGGCCGTAATTTTACGCAGGGCCTGGCTCATTAAGCGGGCCTGAAGGCCGATAAACTGGGCCCCCATTTCGCCTTCAATTTCCGCTTTAGGCGTCAAGGCGGCAACCGAATCAATGACCACAAGGTCAATCATCCCCGAACGCACCAATCCTTCCAAAATATTCAAGGCGTCTTCGCCGCTGTCCGGCTGAGAAATTAAAAGGTTGTTTAATTTTACCCCTATTCTTTGAGCATACTCCGGATCCATGGCGTGCTCGGCATCAATATAGGCGGCTTTACCTCCTTTTTTTTGGACTTCGGCAATCGCGTGGAGGGAAAGAGTGCTTTTACCGCTCATTTCCGGGCCGAACACTTCCACTATTCTCCCCCTGGGAAGTCCTCCCACTCCTAAAGCCCAATCCAAAGAAAAAGAACCCGTGGAAACCACGGCTACGTCCACTTTTTTAATTTGTCCGAGCTTCATTATTGAACCTTCTCCGAATTTATCCTGGAGTGAATCCAATAATTTATCCAAATCCTCTTCCCTTTCCGGGGCTTTTGCTTTTTCGGCTTTTTTAGGCATTTAATTTAAAAAGCGTTTATCGTTTAACGAACGGCAATAATCCCATAATTCTTGCCCTTTTAACGGCTTTAGCCAGCATCCGCTGGTGTTTGGCGCAGGTGCCCGTATATTTGGGAGCGATAATTTTCGCCTGGGAAGAAATAAACCGCTTAAGCAATTCGGCTTCTTTATAATCTAT
>CAYZYY010000010.1:0-16616 GCA_964482855.1 uncultured Candidatus Saccharibacteria bacterium
TCCCCTTTTTGTAAAATTTCGGTTTGCCTTTTAATTTCGTAATCAATGGCATCGGCCACGACCCGAAAAGAATTCAGGTTTTTCAATTCGACTTTCGTGCCCAAAACATCTCTCGAATTGTCTTCGAATAAACTCGAATCATTCTCGAATGCCGGATTAACAATTCTCTTGTATTCTAACTTTTGGTGTTTAAAATTAACAAGAATAGCTAACGGTAAATTCAACGATTTTATATACCTATTGGCCTGCCTAATATCATCGTTGGTAATAAAAGACTTAGCTTTAATTTCCAAAACAATTTTATTATCTATCACGAAATCAACGAAAAAATCGCTAAGCTCAAGATTTTCAAATTTTAATTTTACGTTTTTCTCTCTTTCGTAACCAATACTTTCTCTTTTTAAAACTTCTTCAATGGCATCCTGATAATTTTTCTCCTTGTAAATAGAACCTAATTTATTATGAACTTCAAATAGTAAGCCCATTAGATCATAACTTGTATCCTTAAGCATTATTCGAGATTTATTCGATGTCATTTGAGATGTATTCGAGAGACTTATGTTCACCTCCACCCGCATCTGGCCCTTTTCCATGTCCGCGTCGGAAATCTCCAAATGCCGCAGAATTAACTGCAGTTCTTTGGCAAATTTAACCGCTTCTTCCCCGCTTTTGATGTCCGGCTCAGTTACCAATTCCATTAAAGGCACTCCGGCCCGATTGAAATCAACAAGCGACGATTTGCCGTCAGCTGAATGGACCAAACGCGCCGTGTCTTCTTCCAAGTGGACTCGTGTAATTCGTACGCCATTCAGCTCTCCGCCAATAACCAAGGGTTCATCGTATTGCGATATCTGGTATCCCTTGGGCAGGTCCGGGTAAAAATAATTTTTCCGGTCGAATTTCGATTTCTTTGGAATTTCCGAACCCAAAGCCAAACCGAGCTTTAAAACCATTTCCACGGCTTTTTTATTTATGGTCGGCAAAACTCCCGGATGGCCGAGGCAAATAGGGCAAACGTTAACATTGGGATGTTTTTCATCCGGGTCATTAACCCGTTCAACTCTGTTCAGGGTTAATCCTGAGCCTGCCGAAGGAACTTGTCCTGAGCCTGCCGAAGGATTAAGGCAACCGCAAAACATCTTGGTTTTGGTTCTCAACTCCGTATGTATTTCCAGCCCGATTGTCGGCTTATATTCCGGCATAAAATTCAAATTAATTTTTTCCAGTTTTTAAGATAATAATTATATCACGTCGGCGTAAACCGGAAATCTCTCGCAGATTTCCAACACTTCTTTTCTTATTTTCTTGATATCTTCGTTTTGAGCCGTTTCTTTTCTGAATTTCTCTAAATACCCGCTTCTCTTTTCCTTGTCAACCGGTAACTGGCAATTCTTTATTAATTCCGTCGCCCGGACTATCCAACCGGCAATTAATTCCATTTCCGCCCGTTTCATTCCCCGGGAAGTAATCGCCGGCGTTCCCAAGCGCACTCCGCTGGGAAAAAACGGCGAAGACGGTTCGCCGGGAACGGTATTTTTATTCACGGTAATGCCGGCAAAATCCAGCGCATCCTGGAGAAAAACTCCCCGGCCCGGCCCGCCTGAAGTCAAATCAACCAGCATCATATGATTGTCCGTACCGCCCGAAACAAGCTTTATTCCCTTTTTCACCAACTCTTCGGCCAGGGTTTTCGCGTTGGCAACCACTTGTTGGCCGTACTCCTTAAATTCCGGTTCCAGCGCCTCTTTCAGGGCCACGGCAATGGCCGCTATCTGGTGCTCGTGCGGCCCCCCCTGGACTCCGGCGGGGAAAACCGCTTTGTCCATCTTTTTGCCCAGCTCGGGGTCCTTTTTTAGGCCCTTTGCGGTGAGCATAATCATTCCTCCCCTGGGGCCACGCAGGGTTTTATGAGTGGTAGTGGTAATGATGTGGGCATATTGAACCGGACTCTGATGGGCTCCGGCGATAATCAAGCCGGCGATATGAGCGATGTCGGCGACGAAATAAGCGCCTATCCGGTCGGCGATTTTCGCCAGTTCTTCAAAGGGAAATTCCCTTGAATAGGCGGTTGCTCCGCACCATAAAAGTTTCGGCTTGTTTTCCAGCGCCAGCTTTTCCACTTCTTCCAAATCAATGTAGCCGTCTTGCTTTACATGATAAGGAACGCTCTTGTAAAATCGGGAAGAGACGGTTCCTTTCCAGCCATGGGAAAGATGGCCGCCGTCGGGAAGATTCTGTCCCATAACTACGTCCCCCGCCTCGCAAACGGCCAGATAAACCGCGAAGTTGGCCGGACTCCCGGAATAAGGCTGGACGTTGGCATAAGGCACTCCGAACGCCTTCTTAGCCCGCTCAATGGCAATATTCTCAATTTGGTCTATGAATTCCTGGCCTCCGTAATAACGCCTGCCCGGATATCCTTCCGAATATTTATCCGTCAGAACGGAACCCAAGGCCTGCAAAACCGCCAGAGAAACGTGGTTTTCCGAAGGAATCAATTCCAGTCCTTCCTGCCTTCTTTTTTTTTCAGCTTCAATCAATTTATAAATTTTAGGGTCGGTTTTTTGCAGATTCATTTTTGTTTAATAAATAATCTTCATAAATAATTTGGGCCCAATTGGTAATTCCTTCCAAATACTTGCCCAAATATTTCAATTTAACCAGCTCTCCTTTTAAAACTTCTTTTTCTTTAACTGAAATTTCAGGGCTATCTCCTTTAAAAAGATAAATCAAGCCCAGATGAACCGCTTCCACTTCCCTTCTTTCATCATTTAAAATTCCGATGAATTTTTTCTCCAGCAAATTTCCTTTATATTCAACTTCTTCGTCCCACTCCCTGAACGCGCCGGTTTCCAATATGTCCTCGCCCGGCTTCAAATCAATGGGATTTATGTGGCCGCCGACGCCCAAATGATAATCTTTTTTCAATCTTTCTTCTTTGCTTTTTTTCAGATATTGGTAAAGAAAATATTCATCGTTAAAATTAAAAAGAATGTAAGGAACTATCTGCTGCCAGGAAGGGTCTTCCTCAATTTCAATTCTCGGCCTGAACTGGAAATTATTCCTGATTAAATTCAGATAATATTCAAAATCATCCGTTTTTAATCCCAGCCAATGTTCTTTTTTAAAAATAACGTTTCTGGGGACAACCAGGACCTTTTCGTTTGTTTTCATTCTTTTAAAGGTAATAACTTATAATAACAAATTCCTGATATTTAACAAAGAAGGAAGTTGGGGACACTCTATTGCGGGATCTTTCTTTAAAATATTGACCAATATGGATTTTATGCCCAGTTGTTTCGGAATAATGAAGTCGGAAGAAACCCTGTCGCCGATATAGAGGAAATTTTCCGGTCCGTAATCGGGGTAAAAATCAAGCCAATATTTATAAGCGATTCCGTCGCTTTTTCCCCCGTTATCGCGGGTAATTAAATGTGACCAAATACCAAAAGGAATATTTAACTTCTTGAGTTTAGCTTCGGCATTCTTTTTATTGGAACCGGTAATAAGGTCCAGATTAAAATATTTTTTCTTAAGAACATTCAAAAAGAGGTTGTTTTCTTTATTGGGTTTTAAAAAACGCGGAATATCGGCATTTTCCAAAGCTTCCTGGACTACGTCTCCGGCGTTGGGAACGCCCAATTTTTCAAGCGTTTTTGAACCGCTTAAACCCTTTCCGTCCTGGTATAATTCAATAAATAACTCTTTTGCTTTTTTTAATGAACAATTCAGATATCGGGATATTTTATCGTAAATATAAGTTTGAATTGCTTCGTCTACTTCTTTGGATTTTGGGTAAAGAGTCTGGTCTAAATCAAACCCGATAACTTTTATTTCATTGTATTCATTATTTTTCATAATGTTTTAGTTGCCGGAATAAGCAACGTAAAATATATTATAGCCGCCCAAGGGGCATTTCAAACCAATGCTATATTGCGTTGAAAGATAATTCACTATTTTTTTATCCTGTTCCAGCTCATTTATTGAATGATTAACAAAAACCGCATTGGCATTTATTTTCCCGCCGAAAACGTTCGCCTGAAAAAAAACAAGATAATCTCCCTGGGCATCCATTTTCCCGGCCTGGTATTCGGTTAAGACGGGGTTATTGTGAGTTCCTCCTTTTTTCTTTAAATAATCAATTGCTTTCTCAATGATATTTACCCCCTCAAAGTCAGCCAAACGCCTGATAATTTTGCTTTTGGGCTTTTTGGTATTTTTTCTGAGAATCCCGCTAAAATAAGCCACGCCTCCGGATTTTTCCGGTTTTTTTAGGCCTTTCCCCAATTCATAAGGACCGCCGGACGAATCAACTTTCCCTGTCGGCTTTGAGGGTTCGGAAATTATATTCCTGAATCTTTGTTCCTCGGTGAGAAGCAGAATATTTGCCCGACTGGACAACATATACATATCTCCTATTTTCAATCCCGTATCCCGGGCTATCTTTTTCAAATAAGCGTCATAAAGACCGAAAATGTTTTCAGGGTAAGCATTGACCGCGTTTTGCACTCTGGCAATGTGGAAAGAATTCAGTTTGTTATTATTTATGAAAAAAATATCATGGGTCAGGCAAGGGTCATGGGTAAATTTAATTTGTTTGGTTTCCTTTTCAATCCAACTGCCCATATCCTGAACCGGGTCAAATCTCTGCACTATAGCCGCGTTCTTCTTTCCCTTTTTAATTAATTGAATGGTTTTTTTAAGCTGGTCAAAACCGAAATGATTTCTTGTTCTTTCCCCATAATTATAACTGCCGTCATTATCAAACCTTAACAGCTGTTTCTGGTAAAGATTTCTCATCTGAACGGTATTTAAATCCCCCTGTTTATAAATCAGCGGCATTGTTTGAAACGCTTTTTCGGGATTTCGATAAACAGCCAAAGTAACGTTTGTCCTTGCCAGTCCCTTATGTTTGTCCCCGTGCTCTTCAGTCAAACCGACAGTGTAAATTTTTCTCAAAATTCCCTTGTGAACGGACAAGAAACTGTCGCCTTCAATAATTGACAAGGAAAGTTTTGTCTTGTTTACCCTGAAAAAGTAAGGGAAATCCTGAATAAAAGAGAATCCCGAGTTAAGCGCCAAAGAGGCATAAGCTGCCTGACTGGCGACGTCCATCCGATGGAGAAAATCCATCTCATATTTCTCAAACCGGTTTTTTTTGGAAATGTATTCCAGGATTCCGTAAATTCCTTTTGACTGGAGTTCAAAAACGCTTTCGCAGACATCAAACGACAGACAAGCGACTGAAATCATTTTGTCTTTTACTTTAACGTGATAATAGTATTTTTTATCAGGAACAAGATTAAGACGGGGCTCCAATAGTATTTCTTTTTTACCTTTTATTCCGGACGGAATGACAAATTGGCCCAACTTAATATCATTTTTAATTTCCGTGTCCAGCCGCGCCAATTCAGCTCCCAATAATAATTGGTTAAGAGGAGACAAATTATTTTTATCCCTGCCAAGATGTTTCATTAAAGAGTATTCCATTAAAAAAACGTCGTTTCCTTTTAAGAAAAAAGTTTTGTTTTTAATTTTAATATCCAGCCTTATATTGTTTCCTTCCCGGAAAACACGGAAAGGAACCCTGGGTTTTTTGATGATTTTTTCCAAATGTATCTTTGGCGGCTGAAGACGCTGGAAATCCTTGGAGTTAAAAACTATTGAATCTTTTTTAACTTTGGGCAATTTCAGAACAAGTTCAATTAATTTGTTTAAGGAGTCGTAATATATTTTTTCTTTCTTATTTACTGAAACCAAAAAATCGTATATCTCTTTGCTGATTTTCGGCTTAAACCAGCTGAGATAATCATTAATGATTTTTTTGCTGTAATTATTTTTGGACATAAAAATCGGCAAAACAATGATATTTTTTCTGAAAAGGTCCAGTATATCCGCCGAGATATTGGGATAATGAGGAGAAGCCGCTTTTCCTCTTATAATTCTTTTTTTTGAGTCAATCCCGTATTTAAGGGCTAAAAGTAAATTGGTGCTGGGAGAAAAAGTTTTCGCCTCTTCGGAAAAAAGAATCAAGTAATTCATTGTCGGGTGGACCAAGGAATTAACCAGCATTCTTTCAACTCCGTCCCGATTAACAATTAAAGAACCCATTACTGAAATGTCTCTTCTAAACTTTTCTTCTATATTGTTGTAAACCTCGCCGGCGGCAGTGTAATTAGTACAAATGCCAATAATCCCCCTTTTTCCTTTTTTGGGAGTTAATAAAAAAGCGTCAATTAAGGGGAATTTTAATCTGCTTTTGTTTTTTATTTCCATTCGCCTTTACTTGACCATTGACCGGACAATAACTGGCCAATGGAATATTTATTCAATGAATCCGCCTCCTTGGCAAAACAATAAAAGGTAATTTTATAATTAAATCTCTCCATTATTTCCGAAAGAAATTGGCGGCAAAAACCGCAAATAATACAGGGTTCATTCTTGTATTTGCTTGAAACCAAACCGAGATGGGTTATTTTTTCCTTTTCTTCACTCATCAAGACGTTGATAACGGCGGTCATTTCCGAATGAAGACCCATCCTTTTATCAAAAGCGCTGTATTGCCCGCCAAAGTATAAATTATTTTTATCCGTTAAAACGGCCGCGCCGTACCCGCTGGCGGAATCATAAGTCGGGAAATTCCTCTCCATTCCCAGAATGGCGTATTTTTTCAAAATTGAGCCGATGTTCCGGGGATTTCTGATTTTTAAACGGTTTTCCGAAAAATTAACATTTTTAATCTTGGAAAGTTTTCTCATGGAAGGCCCGTAAAACGGCATCAGTCCGGCAATGTTTTTATTGCTGAAAACCATTTTTCCCGTTTTATCCAAAATCACATATTCAATGCCAATGCCGGTCCTGAGCTGGTGGTCAATGATTATTTTCAAAACCAAAGGCGAAACTACTTGCTGGGGATTCAGTTCTTCGGCCATGGTAACGACGCGGTTTACTTCAAAATCATTATTATGAACGGCCAAAACCAAAGCGGCCTGTTCAGAGCTGATATAAAGCAAATTGGTGTCAGAAGTGATATTGGCGGAAAGATATTTTTTCCCGGTCCGGGAATAAGCAATTGAAGAAGTCCTGCTCTGTTCGCCTTTTTTCTTGACAATGGACAATTTTAAGCCGTTTTGCAGCCTCTTTAAGTCATTTTCCATGTTCATCAATAGATTTCAACGTTGCTTCTCAGCTTGCCAACTTTTAGTCCGCTGTTTTCCCAATCATAATGCAACGTTTTTTTTATGAAATCGTTAAATAAATGGATTTTATCCCTTTCCAGACGGTGATACATCTTTTCCGACCTTTTACTGGAAAGCCTGATGGTCGGCCTGAATTCCACCGGAAACGCATAGTAAGGAATTAAATCTTTGCCATTGTCCGATTCGGCGACAAGCACCCTCATTGGTTTGTTAAGTTTCTCAATCGCGTAGTCTATCCTGTGCGCGCCGTCGCAAATGATGTAAAACTCATATTTGCCGCTGTAATTTAATCCATAATTGATAATCGGCGCGTTGGAATTGAAAATGTCCAAATAATCTATTTTGCTGACTTCGTCTATGTGAAAAGACCTTAAACATCTTTCTCCCAAATCATGGAAATTACCGTTGGCATCCTTAACGTATTTCTTTCTGAAGCGCCTGGTCAATTCATCCAAATCAATATAGCCATTTTTTAAATAGTAGGTGTGTTTTTCTATAATCGGCGGAAGCATATGGAATTCACCCCTGCCTTTCCATTCATAGCCAACGGCTTTATTCAATTTCGTCATATCTATACCGTGACTTTTCAAAAAAGCGTTGGCTTGTTCCAGAATTTCAATCTGATTCTGATAAATAGTCGGTTGAGGCGTAAAAAACCTGAATTTTTTATTATTTATAACCAAGCTCGGAGATTCATTGATATATTTCTGGGGATAAACCGTGGCCAAGGTAAATTTTACGTTCTTATAGGGAAAAAGTTGTCTGCCTTTCGCGTCGTACAATCCCCTAAAAACTACCTTGCGCAGCATATTTTTCAAATCACTCAGTTTAATGAGATTTTTTATGGTAATTTTGTTGTTCATATTCCGCTTTTTTATTCATCTCTCGCGCCTTGTCTATTTTATATTACCAAAAAGAAAAAATAAAGTCCCAAAAAACAGGCCTCCGGAAAAACCGGAGGCCTGTTTTTTTTAATCTATATTACGAAAATTCTCTCGTGAACCCGCCTTTATTCCACTTCAATCCCCATACTTCTGGCCGTACCTTCAATAATTTTCATTGCCGCTTCCATATCATCGGCGTTCAAATCAACCATTTTCTTTTCGGCGATTTCCTTAATCTGGGCTTTGGTTACCTTGCCCGATTTCTTTTTAAACGGGTCCCCGGAACCTTTCTCAATCCCGGCCGCTTTTTTCAATAAATCCGAAGCCGGCGGAGTTTTCAGTTTGAAATCGAAACTCCGGTCCTCGTAAATCGTTATTTCCGCCGGGATGACGTCTCCGGCCATGTCCTTGGTGGCCTCGTTAAACTGCTGGCAAAATCCGGCGATATTAACGCCATGCTGACCCAAAGCCGGACCGACCGGAGGCGACGGATTTGCCGCCCCGGCGGGAATTTGAAGTTTTAACGTCGTTTTGATTGGTTTAGCCATAGACCGATATGAAACAACGAATTAATACGAATCTGCGAATGGCTGAGAAATTTAATTTATTGCTTCTAAATCATTCGGATTTATTTCGTAGATTCGGATGCATTCGTAGTTTTGGATAGCTTTATTATATTTTCTGCGCTTGCAATGAATCAATTTCCACCGCCGTATCCCGGCCAAAAATCGGCACCATCACCTTAATCTTACCGCGCTCGTCGTCAATATTGGAAACTTTTCCTTCATAATCCTTAAAAGGCCCGTCAATAATCTTGACCGTTTCCCCCAGCTGGAATTCAATCTTAAACTTGGTTTCTTCGCCTTTCATTCTTCCCATTAAAGATTCTATTTCTTCCTTGGAAAGGGGGGTTGGTTCCGTGGAGTCGGCGCCGACGAAACCCGTTACCCGGGGCGTATTCCTGACCACGTACCAGGAATCTTCACTCATAAGCATATCCACCAGGACATAACCGGGATAAATCTTTTCTTCAACCGTTCTGCGTTTGCCGTTTTTAATCTTCACTTTCTTTTCCTTGGGAACCAGAATGTTAAAAATTTTATCCTGCATTTCCAAAGAATCCACTCTCTGGCGCAAATAGCGCGCCACGGCGTCTTCATAGCCGGAATAAGTATGGGCCGCGTACCAATGACGTTCGCCTTTTTTCTTAAAATCTTTCACTGACTGGAATGATTTTGGGGGTTTTGTTTCTTTTGTTTCTTTTGTTTCTTTTGACTGCTCCATTTTTAATATTTAATAATTTTTGACTTTTGACTTTTGATTTTTGAATTTATTCTATATGACGAACTTCAACAAATAAGTAAAAAGGAAATCCAAGACGCCCAGGAAAAACGCCACCCCGAGGGACAAAATAACGACTACCAGAGTCAGACGAACCGTTTCTTTGCGGGTTGGCCAATTTACCCGGCGAAATTCCGAGTATGACTCCTGTACGTATGTTTTTAGTTTGTTTAACATGCCTAATTTTTATAAATTTTATGAAACGCAGGTGAAATCAAATTTATCTAAAAATTCGAGCACCTCGCCCTTTCTAAATTTTTTAAAATTATTTCAATTTTTTATAAATACACAACTGGATTATTATAATATCTAAATCGTTTACGGGAAAGAGCGGGGTATTAGGTTTGTCAGCAAAATTTTCTACTACTGCGGATTGAAAATTTTGGACAATTCCTATATATCCAAGTTCTTGACCATTGTCGCCTGACTCTGAATGAAATGCTTTCTGGGTTCAACCACTTCTCCCATTAAAATATCGAACAATCTTTCCGCTTCCTGAGCATCTTCAATGGTAACTTGTTTTAAAATCCGGTTTTGGCTGTCCATGGTGGTTTCCCAAAGCTGTTCCGGATTCATTTCTCCCAATCCTTTATAACGCTGAATGCCCACGTTAGTCAACTGTTTTTTCTCGTTTTTTGAAATTTCTTTGATAATTTCTTCTTTCTCCTTATCATTATACGCATATTTCGTCTCTTTTCCAGCTTTAATCTGATAAAGGGGCGGTTGGGCGATATAAAGATATCCGCCTTCAATTATTTGAATAAAATATCTGTAAAAAAGAGTCAGAAGAAGCGTCCGGATGTGAGCGCCGTCCACGTCGGCGTCGGTGGCAATGATAATCCGATGATAACGGATTTTGGAAATATCGAATTCGTCGCCGATGGCCGTGCCAATGGCCATAATCAGCGAGCGGATTTCTTTGTTCAAAAGTATCTTATCAACCCGGGCTTTTTCAACGTTTAAAATTTTTCCCCGCAAAGGCAAAATCGCCTGGAACCTGCGGTCGCGGGCGGACTTGGCCGAACCGCCGGCGCTATCGCCTTCCACGATGAATAATTCCGAATCTTCGGGGTCGCGGGAAGAACAATCAGCCAATTTCCCCGGCAGGGTCATTCCTTCCAAAATCCCCTTTCTTAAAACAGTGTCTTTGGCCGCCCTGGCCGCTTTTCTGGCTTTGGCGGTCAAAAGACATTTCTCAATAATGGGCCGGGCCTCATTGGAATTCTTTTCCAGAAACTCTTTCAAGGCCTCGGAAACTACGACTTCCACGGCGGTTCTTGCCGGCGGATTGCCCAATCTCGCTTTAGTCTGTCCTTCAAATTGGGGTTCCAGTAATTTAACCGAAACAACCGCCACCAATCCTTCCCGGATGTCGTCGCCGATTAAATTGTCGTCGGAATTCTTGAGAAAATTATTGTTCCGGGCGTAATCATTCAAACTTCTCGTCAAAGCCGAACGGAAACCGGTCAGATGCATTCCCCCGTCAGGCGTATAAATGTTATTGGCAAAACTCATCTCCTGAACTTCGATTTCCTGATTGTAAATAAAAGCCACCTCAACCTCTATGTTCTCGTAGGTTTTATTGACGTAAAAAATTTCTTTCTGAATGGGCTGGTTAAAACGGTTAAGATGGCGGATAAAAGCCAGGAGTCCGCCCTCAAAACAAAAAGCGTAATAAAAAGGCACCTTATCTCTATAGTCAACGAACTCGATTTTGACTCCTTTTGTTAAAAACGCCTGCTGTCGGAGATGGTCTATGATTCTTTTTTGGTTAAAATCTATTTTTAAAAATATTCCCGGATCAGGACTAAAAATAACCTTGGTGCCGGATTTGCCGCATTTCTCCCCTTTTTTAATCTTATACTTGGGTTTGCCTTTTTCATATTCCTGGGAATAAAGATTTCCGTCGCGGCAAACTTCGGCCCTCATCCAGGTGGATAAAGCGTTGACCACTGAAACGCCGACGCCGTGCAGCCCGCTGGCTACTTTGTAAGATTCGCCGCCGAATTTTCCGCCGGCGTGCAAAGTGCACATTACGGTTTCCAGAGCCGATTTTTTGGTCTGGGGGTGGAGGTCAACCGGAATGCCCCGGCCGTCGTCGGCGACCGCCACTTTATTATCCTTGAAAATCTCAACTTTGATATTTTGGGCGAATCCGGCCATTGCCTCGTCAATGGAATTATCAACGCATTCCCAAATCAAATGGTGCAGGCCGTCCGGGCCAGTGGACCCGATATACATTGCCGGCCGCTTCCTAACCGGTTCCAGACCTTCCAAAACGTAAATATCCTTGGCTTGATAAGAACCCGAAGCCGCCTTTTCAACGGTTTTGGTTTCTTTTTTGGTTGTTTTTTTAGTAATTTTTTTAGGCATAAAATTGAGCTTATTCAAAACAAAATACCCGCGTTTGGGTACTTTTATTATAACAAAAACAGGGATAAAAACAAGAGGTTTAACACTAAAAATAGGGTTAAAAAATCCTTATTTTAAGCGGTTTTTAGGGTTTTTTAGAATTTCTTTTCCTTATAAAAATATCTTAACCAAAATTTTTTAAACCATGGCATTGTCAAAGTGGAAATCATAAAAGCCACAGCCGGAACGATTGCGTTTTGCCAGGGCCGTGGAACCCCGATTACCCGAAGGTAAATACCGATGGCAAAATAAGTAAATATGGTAAGCAGTAGTTTCCTGCTCCAACTCGTTTCCCAAGCTTTGTCTCCTTCCACTTTTTGGTTTCTTTTCTCAATTTGTTCAATTTTTTGTTCCAGATTTTGCATAATAAATTAATTCATTGCTTTTTTCTGTATTCTTTTTTAATCCGCCAGTATTCGCTTTCGGCCCCGGCGCCCGATTCTTTTTTGGCTTTCATTACTTTTTTCATCAATTTCGCCGGATACTTCTTTTTTATCTGCACCAGCTTCTTATTTATCGTTTTCCCGGCGTCAATGCCCAGCAATACCGACATTTCCAAGGCATAAATGAACACGTCGGCGAGCTCTTTTTCGATTTCGTCCATTTTTTTCCTGTCTTTTTTTACCTCCTCCAGGGAAAGGTTTTCCCACTGGAAAAGTTCCAAAAGCTCGGCCGCTTCAATGGTGATGGATTTTGCCAGGTCGGACGGCCGGAGATTGTCCTACCAGCGTTCTTTCAGATATTTATGGATTTCTCGCTCCAGGTTTTTCATGTTATTTCATATAATATTTTCAATCTTATCCCTCAACCTCCTTAATTAATCTTTTCGTAAGCTTTTTGGGCAGGCCTATCACACTATCTCTTGTTCCTTCAATCTTTTTTATATGAGGTGCCCAGATGTCGCCGTCCACGGTGAACCCTCCTGCCAAGCGAAACACTCCTCCTTCTAATACTATATCCGTAATTTCCTTATCTGAGAAAGGATTAAAATATATTTTTGCCACATCAACTCCTTCAACGCGCTTGTCCGTTGCAAGGTTCGTAACCACGACAGAGGTAATCGTTTCCGCGGGATAAAGATTATAGCTTTTCAAAAATTCCCTTGCTTCTTCTTGGCTCTCCGGCTTTTCCCTGATTTTTCCTTCCCAGACTACGACTTGGTCTGAAGTAATCAAAATCGCGGGTTTTGATTGTGAACCCAGTATTATTTTCATAGATGATTTTTCATGCCCAAAAATTATTTCCGGCCGTAAAATCTTTCGTGCAATTCCGGAAATTCTTTTTTAAAAACTTCTTCCATGGGGTCTTTCTTTTTCACCTGCTTGAATTGGATTCCCCGCCTGGAACCGCCTTTCACTTTGGAAGCGAAACTGCTGACTAATTTTGAACATTCCGTTGCCAATCCGTTTAAACGTTTAAACGTTTCAATGTTTAAATAACCGATGTCCAAAGCCGCGTACAGCTGGGCGCGGACTTCTCCGGCCGAGGCCTTGGCAATGTATAAATAGTTCACGAACCCGCTCGTGCTTCCGCTTTCGAAACCTTCGGCAATATTGCTCATTACCGAAACCGCGGCCCGCTGAATTTGGTCCTTGAATCCCAAATCGCGGCAATTCCTAAAGGCCCCATAAACCTCCCGTGTCAGTTCTCTGGATTTTTTCCAGCAGACTAAATCTTCAAATTTTTCGATAGTCGCCATATTTATATATAAAGGTTTAAAGATTTAAATATTGTAAATATTTAAACACCTATTTCCCATGGCATTTTTTATATTTCTTCCCCGGACCACAGGGATTTAACTTTATTTACGGCTTCCGTAATTTTTCCGTTCCAATTATGGCCGGCTTCCACCTCGATTAAGGGAATGTCATTTTCCGTGATTATTCGTACCGCTTCTTCATCGCAGAAAAAATTGTCTTTTTTGCCCCTGATAATTACCACGTCTTCTTTGGGCACTTTTAAAATTATTTCTCCCGCATTAAATCTCAACAACCTGATGGTCTTTTTAAAGGCGTAAGGCCAATCAGCCACGGGAACTAATTTCTTCTTTTTTGTGCCTTCAAATATGAAGAATTTAATCAATCGCAAGAAATAACCCGGAATATTCAGTTTTTTAATTAAGGGGTTTACCAAAATGAATCTGCATCTCCGCCGGGAATCATAACGAGTCATTACGAAATTTGCGCCCAGGCTGTGCCCGATAAAACAATCACAATCGGGAATTTCTTTCCGGGAACCTGATTTAAGCCAGATATCCACGCCTTCATATCCCTTATAATTCCTTACAAGCTGGAACGCGCCGGGGAAAACTAGAAATTTCGCATTGCCAATCATATAATTTTTGCGAAACGTCACTTCCCGTGACATTTCTTATATTTCTTTCCGCTGCCGCACGGGCAGGGGTCATTTCTCCCAACCTTTTTCTTGCTAATTGTTGATTGCGACATGTCGAATGGAGCTTTTTGTTCCATTTTGGCTATCTCGCCGTTGACGTTATTTTTCCCTTTTTCCGTGTCGCCCGTCGCATTTAACTTGTTTTCATTCTCTTTCAGCCATTTGTCAAAATTTGCCATCATCTCTTTGAAAAGCATATGGCTCTCCCGACGGTATTCCACCAGGGGGTCGCGCTGGCCGTAAGCCCGCATTCCCACCGCGTCTCTCAAGGCCTCTATGTTTTCCAAATGATTCATCCATAAAATATCCAGCATGTTCAGTTTGAGAGCCGTGGCGGTGCCCTCTTTTTTTTCATCGCTTTTCTCGTCCGGCTTTTCACTTTCCAGTATTTCCTGCCGCTTTTTGTAAAAAGCCATCCGCTGCTTGTTTAAAACGTCGTCATATTCCAATAAATGCTTCCGGAGATCAAAGTTAAATCCCTCCACTTTTTTCTGGGCTTCATTGACGGCTTTGGAGACCAGCGATGATTCAATGGGATGGTCCTCGGGAAGATGGAATTTCTCCATTAAGGATTTTATTCTTTCGCCGCCGAAAATCCTGAGTAAATCGTCTTCCAAAGAAAGGAAAAACTGGGTGGAACCGGGGTCTCCCTGCCGGCCACCGCGTCCTCGGAGCTGGTTGTCAATCCGGCGCGCCTCGTGCCTTTCGGTGCCGATAACGTGAAGCCCGCCCAGTTCTTTTATTTTTTGGGCTTCTTCCGGATTAAAAGGGTTGCCGCCAAGAATAATGTCTACTCCCCTGCCGGCCACGTTAGTCGCCACGGTCACCGCGCCCGCTTTCCCGGCTTGGGCGATGATAGAACCTTCCCTTTCATGGTTTTTGGCGTTTAAAACTTCATGGGGAACGCCAACTTGCTTTAATAAGGAAGACATAACCTCATTGTTGGTAATGGACGTCGTGCCCAATAAAATCGGCTGCCCCGCCTGATGGCGTTTTTTGACGTCTTCAATAATTGCCCGGTATTTAACTTCAAGGTTTTTATAAATGGCGTCGGGTCGGTCGTCCCTGACCATCGGTTTGTTCGGCGGCACGCTGACGACTTCCAGATTGTAAACTTTGTGGAACTCTTCGGCCGATGTTTGAGCCGTACCGGTCATTCCGGCGATTTTATCGTACAAACGGAAATAATTCTGAATGGTAATCTGGGCGAAAGTCCGCGACTCCTGTTGGACCTGAACGTTTTCTTTGGCTTCGATGGCCTGGTGCAAACCGGCCGAATATCTCCGGCCGTACATTTTCCTGCCGGTGAATTCGTCAATAATGACGACTTCGCCTTTCTCTATTATGTAATTTTTATCTTTATGAAATAGGGCCTTCGCTTTCAAGGAAGATTCAAGATAATGGACTAGCCGGAAATTTTGGGGTCCGTAAAGGTCTTTTATTTTCAGCAATTTCTCAACATTATCAATACCGGCGTCGGTAATATTAACGCTTTTCATTTTTTCATCGACCAAATAATCTTCGTCCTTGGAAAGCTGTCCGGCGATTCTGGCGAAAACCCGGTAATAATCGCTTGATTGGGCGTCCGGAGCGGCGATAATAAGCGGAGTCCTGGCTTCGTCAATCAAGATACTGTCAACTTCGTCGATAATGGCGTAATAAAAATCCCTTTGGACCCGGTTTTCAATCTGGTAAGCAAGGTTGTCTCGCAGATAGTCAAAGCCGAATTCGTGATTGGTGCCGTAAGTAACGTCGGCTAAATAAGCTTCTTTACGCGAAACCGGCCGGAGAAAATCCTGAACTACCTTAAAGCTCCCCAAAACGTCCCTCTCCTTGTCTTTTTCCATTACTTCTTCGTCTTCTTTCGGAGAAATATACTTCGGGTCATATAAGTAGGCGGCTTCGTGCGTCAAACAGCCAATTGAAAGCCCGAGCGCGTAATAAATCTGTCCCATCCAAACCGCGTCGCGCCGCGCCAAGTAATCATTGACCGTGATGACGTGAACGCCTTTGCCCGTCAAGGCATTGAGATAAACCGGAGCCGTGACTGCCAAAGTTTTTCCTTCCCCGGTCAGCATCTCGGCGATTTTTCCCTGATGTATGATAATGCCCCCGATAAGCTGGGTATCAAAAGGCCGCTGGCCTAAAGTCCGCCTGCTTGATTCCCTTACCAAGGCAAAAGCTTCCGGAAGAACGTCATCCGGTTTTTCCCCTTTTTCAACCCGCTCTTTAAGTTTCCGGCTTTTGTCTTTCAACTCGTCATCAGACAGTTTCTCCATTTCCGGTTCCAAAGAATTGATTTTTTTTATCAGCGGGTTGAAATCATATTTACCGAAAGTTTTTCTAAAAAAAGATAGCATGGATAATAATGCTAATATGCCAATGT
>CAYZYY010000011.1:0-4970 GCA_964482855.1 uncultured Candidatus Saccharibacteria bacterium
TGATATGACCAGCCACTGGGAAGAGAGGGTAAACCCAGGTTATTGCAGGTGGCGGAAGTGTCGGGAATGGATACGTAAACAGTACTGGCCGTGCCCAGGCTTGAACCTCCGTCTGCCTGATACAATCCCAAAGCTTTATTTAGCTCCTGAAGTTCGGTGATTCTCTGAGAGTCCCGGGTTTCGGCGAAGAACTGTGAGGGGTTGAGCACCAGGAGGATGACCGCGGCCAGAATGGCCAGGATGCCTATGACGATTACCAATTCTATGAGGGTGAAGGAGCGCTCTTTTTTGAGAGTTTTATACATATTGTATTTATTTTAACGTATTAGGTATTAAGATTGAAGTTGATAATCCAATAATTCCCAATATCAGGAGGCTAACTATTGATTTAAAACGGGAATTGAGATAGGATAATAATGGTATCTGTCCTTTCTCTGTTCCCAGAGGAGGGATTTTTATCTTTTTCAAGGTTATCTAATTTAATACAAATAACAATCCTTCTGTCTTTTCTTTTTAAAGATGATTAAAGATGACCATGAAAAAAATAATGAAAAAATTAAATAAATTTAATATTTTCTCAGAAACTTTAAATAAGGCGTTCTTAAACTCTATAAATTTATTGGCTAATTTAATATTAATACCAATAATTTTTCTTCTCTTTTTTCTAATAAGCGGGAATCGTGAACAGCTTTGGAGTTATATTAAAATTTCTTTATCTGTCTTTACTATCAAAAAATTAACGGCTTACTAGCTGAATTGTTAAAAAATTAAAACTAATCACTTAATAAATCGAGTAATTTATTAAAGCTATATAATTTAACACGCTTATCGTAAACAGATTTAGTTTTTATTTGCTCAATAACTCCTTTATCTACAAATAATTTAATCAACCCGCTAATTGGAGGGTATGTAGCCCCTAAAATCTTAATTATATTAGCAGAATTAAATACAGGATGTTCAAATAAAGAGCCCAAAAATGGAAGGAGGTATGGAGACCTGGAATCTTTAAACTTATCTTTTATTTCGTCAAAAAGCTTATTAATATTTGCGATTAACCCTTGTGTTTCTTTTACTTGCTGTGAAACTGAGTTAAAAAAGAATTTTAACCAATTTTCATATTTAAGAGTTTCATCTACTTCATGGAGGGCAGAACGGTATTCTTCCCTGCAAGAATCAAAATATCCACTCATATAAAGTATGGGTAATGAAATACGTTTCTTTTCAAATAAAATCAACGGTATTAACAACCGCCCTATTCTTCCATTTCCGTCTGTAAAAGGATGGATGGCCTCAAATTGATAATGCACTAAGGCAACTTTCGTAAGCGGGTCTTCTACTCCTTTTTCAATATATTCGAATAGATTATCCATATAGCCATCTACGCTGATTGCTTTAGGTGGAACATAAATTGCCTTTTCAATTGGGTCGTTTTGCTTTTCGCCAATCCAAACATCATCATTACGAAATTTTCCTAACACCCCTTTGTGACGAACTCCTGTCAATAAAGTTTTATGGATTCTTTTAAGGTAATTTTTATTAATCCTTCCTCCATTCTGAACATCTAAAATAGCTTCTGAAATCGCTCGGCGATAATTCACGACTTCTGCCGTTCCAGAATATTGCGGTGTTTCTCCGGCCTCATATTTATAGACATCGGATATTGTACTTATTGTCCCCTCTATCCTTGAACTTAATGTGGCCTCTTTTGCGGAAAGTGGCGAAATAAGAAGCTTCGGGTTAAAAAACCTTTTTCCATGTCCTTCTCCGCCAGACCCCTGCAATTGACCAAGATCGTATTCTGCTTCTGATTTTTCTTTTATAAAAACATTCGCATCTAAAGATATTCCAGTTAATGGAAGGTATTCGGGCTGATGATATATTGCTTTTTTGAACATTTTATTTAGTTATATTAATTATAACTATCTTAACAAATGTATATAGGTAAGTCAACTTACCTTTATGTATATTTAGGAAACACTAAAGTACCTTTAGCTAATTTTTATATTATATTTCGCGTTTTAAATAGCTCAACCTGTTGAACCGTTTGTGGGCCGTTTGTGAGCCGTTAAAATTTTTATAGAGATTTCTCATGTTTTTTAATCATTTGAATAATCTCATCAAATTTATCCTTTTTGTCAAAGCGCTCTCGGACTTCTTGAAAATTAAGCCAATACCCACCCTTGCCTTCAAGTACGTTGAATTTTTCCTGTTCGGTAAAATATAAATACATATACCGGATAATCTTAACACTGTCCCATAATGTTGTTGACACGCCTAAGTATTTAAGTTTATCCGGGTTAATATTTATATCAAGCTCCTCTTTAGTTTCCCTAATCACTGCTTCAAGCGGTGTCTCTCCTTGTTCGATTTCACCCCCGAAAAAACCCCAATCCGGTTTTTTAAATCCGCGCCTGTCTTGAATGAAAATTTGCCTCTTTGAATTAATGGGGACAATTAATGCTTTTCGGTTATTATATTGGATTATTTCTTCAAGAAGTTCCGGTATCTCATTTATTCCTTTTCCAAAATGCCCACGGTCATTAAATTGTAAAAATTTAGCAGAAAGTCCGTCCGCGTTCATTTCTCCTGCCGAGAACGGAACCCAACTATCATCTCGTGAATGCAAAATAACAAAATCATTGCAATGAGATTTTATCTTTTTAAAATCATAACCTTCGTCCGTATAAAAACCGTAATTTGATTCGCTTAAAATTGCTTTATCTTTTAAACGGCCCGAGTTGGCAGCAATAAGAATGACTTTTTTGACCTTCTTTTCCCGGGCGGCTTTTTCAAGCCAGCGCAGAATCGCAACCCCTCCCCGTGAATGGCCGATAAGAATCGTGTTCTCATCTGGCTTTACTTTATCAATTTCGGCAAGCCACTCTTCCATAATAGGGTCCGCGGGTTTTGGCAAGGTCGGAGCTAAAAATTCGTATCCCATCTTTTTTACTTCTTCACCAAACCATGGATACCATTTTGATTTTGGGCCAGCGTCTTTACCGTGTATTAAAACCACTTTCATAATTTATTTCCTCTTAACCGCTTTCTTCACCGCCTCCTTAACGTCTTTCACATCCAAGCCGTATTTTTTCCAGAGTTCGTTCGGCGGGCCGGATTCACCGAAAACATCCTGGGTACCCACGAATTCCATGGGCATGGGACATTCTTTGGCCAGAAGCTCGGCAATGGCGCTACCCAGTCCCCCAATGACACTATGCTCTTCAACCGTAACTACGGCTCCGCATTTTTTGGCGAGTTCAATAATTTTATTTTCATCAAGAGGTTTAATCGTGTGATTATTCAAAACGATTGTTCCTATACCTTCTTTTTCCAATTCCTCGCCAGCGAGCAAGGCATTATATAAAACCGGGCCGCAACCGACTATTAGAACCTGCGGTTTTGCCGAATCCCAAAAAACTTCGGCCTTGCCGGGGATGAACTGCGTTTCCTTGGTTGTGAAAACCGGGGTTTTCTCCCGGGCCAAACGGATGTAAACCGGACCACTGATTTTGGCGGAAGCAATGGTGGCTTTTTCGGCTTCGGCCGCGTCGCAGGGCACGATGACTTTCATATTCGGCAGAACCCTCATCAAAGCGGTATCTTCAAGCGCCTGGTGGGTGGCGCCGTCATAGCCCGTGAGCAGACCGCTATGGTGGCCGGCAATTTTGACGTTGGAATCGTTTAAGGCGATGGTAGTCCTGATTTGTTCCCAGTTCCGGCCGGGCGAAAAAACCGCATAGGTGGAAATAAAAGGAATTTTTCCGGAAACTCCCATGCCCGAACCAACGGCTGCCAAATTCTGCTCGGCAACGCCGATTTGAAAAAATCTTTTTGGAAACTTCTCGGCGAACTCGTCGCAGCGGGTGGAACGCGCCACGTCAGCCGACAAAACCACGACATTCGGGTTTTCTTCGCCTAAAACGAGCAGGCCGTCGCCAAAGCCGTCGCGCGTGGGGCGTTCTTTGGTTTCGCTTTCCGAATCTTTCGGGTGAATTTTCAAACTTTGGTCAAATGCCATAATTTTTAATCCATTGGTCTTGGTTTATACAATTCCGGGTCAATGGTTCTCGGGAAACAATACTCACCGGCCGGATGTTCCCAGTTATCTTCGGTGTATCCAAGCGGAGCAATCGGTTTACGGCCGGCCGGATATTCCTCTTCCGAAGTGAACTCGAATCCGGCGCAAAGCTCAAAAGACAAATCGCCGGTTTTCTCGTAAACGTAAGGTTCGCCCGTTTCCAAATCCATCGGCGCGGTAAAGCCGGAAATGCTATCGGTCAGTTCGGCGAGGGAGTCGGGCAGTCGCTCTTTCTGCTGCCAGAAATTGACGAGTTGGCCCTGGATTACCTGGAGGTCTTCAACTCTTTGCCGGTCAAAACGGAGCCGGCGCTGCTTGAACGGCGAACCGGCGACGAAAAACCCGGCTACAACCGCCGCCAAAACCACGAGCATAATAGCGCGGGTGAAAATTTTGATTTTCAAAGGCGCCTTTTGGCCGGGCTCCCGCTTCAAATCATAAAGGTAATAAAGGAAAACGCCGAGAGACACCATCAGGACCGAAAGCACCTTGAGGGAAAACCTGGCGGTCAGCTCCCCTTGCAGGAAATTGTAAAGCAATCCCACTAAATCGCCGATAATGATGACGGCCGCGGCAAAAAGCGTGAAATAAATGAGCCAGCGCCTAATTCTGAGAAAATTCTTCTGGGGATTTTTATCAATGTCTTTTAACAGAAACCGCGTTGACCAGATGAAAACCGGAAAAACGATAATCAGCGAGGCAAGCGCGAAACGAATCGGGTTGCCCGCGTCAAAATAAGGGTTCAGCTTGTCGGGAAAATAAACGTTGACGTATTGGAAAAACAAAACCAGCAAGCTACTCGCGCTGGCGTAAAGCGCTACGATGTTCAAAAAATGCATGAACACGTCCTTGGGCGCGCTCTTGGTTGAAATTTGATTATTTTCTTCCATAA
>CAYZYY010000011.1:5070-7639 GCA_964482855.1 uncultured Candidatus Saccharibacteria bacterium
TCACCGGCGACCACCGGTTCTTAATTCCTTGAGGGCTTCTTTTGCCTGTTTTTTGTCGGGCGCGGCGCCGTGCCACTGGAAATCGGCTTCCATAAAACCCACTCCCTTGCCGGCAACCGTATGGGCGATAATCAGGGTCGGCTTTTCGTAAATGGCCCGGGCTTCGTTTACCGCGTCAATGAACGCCTCTATGTTGTGCCCGTCAACCTCCAAAACCTCCCAGTTGAACGATTCATATTTTTCTTTGAGCGGCTCCAAAGGCATTATCTCCTCGGTAAAGCCGTCGCTCTGGATGTTGTTCCTGTCAATGACGGCGGTCAAGTTATTGAGTTTTTCTTTTCCGGCCAGCATTGCCGCTTCCCAAACATTGCCCTCGTCCTGCTCGGCGTCCGACATTACGCAGTAAACGCGGTATTTTGCCCGCGCCGAAGTTATTGGAACGTCCATGCGGGCGGCCAAAGCCATGCCGATTGCCTGGGACAAACCCTCGCCCAAAGGACCGGAAGAAGTTTCAATGCCCGGCAGGGATTTGCGGAAAGGATGCCCCTGTAACCGGCTGCCCATCTTGCGGAAAGTTTTCAATTCCTCAATCGGGAAATATCCGGCCCTGGATAAAGCCGCGTAAAGAATCGGGCAAGTGTGGCCGTTTGACAGGACCAGCCGGTCCCTTTCCGGCCAGTCCGGATTCTTGGGGTCGTGGTTCAAAATGTGAAAATAAAAAGCGGAAAAAATATCAGCCATTCCCAAAGCGCCGGCCGGATGTCCGGTCTGGGATTCGGCCAACATTTCAATGATATCTTCCCTCAATTGGCGGGCCATTTCTTCCAGGAACTTGGTTTTTTCTTCACGTAAAATTTCCATCCCTCACCTTTAAAATTTATTGATTTTCCATTTGGTTGATTTTTTCCAGCCGCCTTTTATGATTTTCTTCCCCGGAAAAAGGTGTTGCCAGCCAAGCGCCCACGATTTTTTCTGCCTGGTCCTGGCCAGTGAAATCCGCCGCCAAAGACAAAACATTGGTGTCGTCATCGTGGCGAGAAGCAAGCGCCTGGTCGGGATTGGCCGCCAAAGCCGAACGCACTCCGTTGAATTTATTGGCAACAATATCCACGCCCACGCCCGAACCGCAGATTAAAATTCCCCGGCGCTCCGTAGAATTTTGGCCGATTTCCTTAGCCACCAATTGGGCGAAATCGGGGTAATCGTCGTTTTCGTCGTAATGGTCGTTACCAACATCAACCACTTCATAACCCTCATTTTCCAGAAATTTTTTGATTGATTCTTTTAATTCAAATCCTTTATGGTCGGAGCCGATATATATTAACATATCTTAAAAATCAAATCTCAAATCTCAAAGATACAGTGGAAATTTAAAATCTTTTTTATTCAGATTTCATTTTTAAGATGTACTTTTGAGATTTTACATTTGAGATTTTACATTTTTTCTATTGCTTTAAGTAGGTGCTTGAGCAGCATTGCCACGTAGCCCCACTCGTTGTCGTACCAGGAAAGAACTTTTATTAAATCGCCGTCAACGACTTTGGTAAACTTCAGGTCAATGACCGCGCCGTAGGGTTCGCCGATGACGTCCGAAGAAACAATCTGCTCGTCAACAGCTTTTACGATTCCTTTCCATTTGGCTGACTGGGCCGCTTTTTTGAAAATTTCATTTACTTCTTCAACCGAGGTTTTCTTCTTGGCCAGAAAAGTAATATCGGCAAGCGAACCGGTGATAACCGGCACCCGCAGGGCAAGACCGTCGAATTTCCCTTCCAAATCTTTGATAACCCGGGTGACGGCAATTGCCGCGCCCGTGGTTGAAGGAATGATATTCTGGCTGCCGGCCCGTCCCCGACGAAAATCGCTGCCTTTTACCGGAGAATCAACTATTGTCTGACTATTAGTTAAGGCGTGAATGGTATTTAGAACCGCTTTCTGGATGCCGGGATTTTCTTTTAATATTTCCATCACCGGATAAACCGCGTTAGTAGTGCAGGAAGCATTGGAAGAAATTTTAACGGTTTTTAAATCTTCGTCATTAAGTTCAACAAGAATCGTTTTTCCGCCGGCAGTTCCCTCGGCGTCCTTGGCCGGCGCGGTCAAAAGCACCCTTTTGGCTCCGGCATCAATATGGGCTTTGGCTTTTTCAAAAGATTCAAAAACGCCGGTTGCTTCAATAACAACGTCAATCCCTAATTCTTTCCAAGGAAGTTTTGTCGGGTCTTTCTCGCAAAGGAATTTTATTTTCTTTCCGTCAACGATTAAAAGCTTTTGTTTCTCATCGCTTTTTACTTCTCCCTGATACGTCCTGTAAACCGAGTCGTATTTAAAAAGATAAGCCAAATTTTCCAGATTGCCCAAATCATTGATGGCAACGATTTCCAATCCTGCTTGGCTCGCCGAAGCATTTGCGAAGGCGGCACGAAGAAGTAATCTTCCTATTCTACCAAACCCGTTTATTGCTAGTTTAGTCATACGCTTTGCTTTGACCTATCCCAATCTACAAATCTATCCGAATCTACGAATTGATAATTTTTTTATAATTCTTATTTTTATTTTTGTAGATTCG
>CAYZYY010000011.1:7739-10986 GCA_964482855.1 uncultured Candidatus Saccharibacteria bacterium
GTGCTGAGCTTGCCGAAGCAACCCATTCCATATAACGCTCCGCGCCCAGAGAAACTTTGGTTAATTGCTGGCGCGGCTTTCCAAAAGTGTCAATCGGAGCCGGCGTAATGCCGGTCAAATAAATCTTTTTACATCCGGCCGCATCCGCGGTCCGAAAAATGGAGCCCACATTATGCAAGCTCCTGATATTATACAGAACAACAACGATTTCTTTCATAAAGAATGGTGCGAAGCCAGATACAATACTATATCTGGCCCAGCAAGGCACAGATTGTGCCTTGTAATTAATGCTGTAATTAATTACAGCATTAAACAGCTTTCGGATACTAAATTAAGCCGACTTTCTTTTTAACCTCGGTTATTTTTTTCTCGGCTTTTAGGGAGGCTTTTTGCGAACCGGATTTCAAAACTGAAGTCAGCTTTGATTCGTTTTTAACCAATGCCGCTTTTTTCTTGCGGAATTCGCTAAAATAATCAGCTACGACTTTTGCCAAATCGTTCTTGAAAACGGAGTAGTTCTTACCTTTGAATTTCTTTTCCAACTGGGGGATGGCTTCGCCGCTCAAAGAAGAATAAATTTCGAGCAGATTGCTAATGGCCGGCTTGTTTCTTTTGTCATATTTTATTTCCGAACCGGAATCAGTCACGGCTTTTTTGATTTTATTTTTGATTTTCTCGGCTGAGTCGTCAATGAAAAGGCAGGACTCGGGCGAGGATTTGGACATCTTTTTTTCGGGATTTGCCAAGCTCATTATTCGCGGGGTTTTGGTATGGACGGCCTGCGGCTCAATGAAGGTTTTGCCGAATATTGAATTGAATTTCCGCGCCAGGGTTCGTGTAATCTCCAGATGCTGGTCCTGGTCATCTCCCACGGGCACGCATTTGGTATTGTAAAGCAGAATGTCAGCGGCCATCAAAACCGGGTAGTCAAAAAGACCCGCGTTCGCGTTCTCCCGCTGGCTGCCGCCTTTGTCTTTAAATTGTGTCATCCTGCCTAACTCTCCCATCGGCGTAATGGTATTTAAAATCCACATCAGTTCGGTATGCGCCGGAATTTGCGATTGCTGGAAAATAACGGATTTTTTTGAATCCAGCCCTGCAGCCAGAAAATCAGCCATGAGGTTTGGAATATTCTGGTTCAAATTTTTGGGTTCGGGGTTTTCCGTCAAGGCATGCAAATCGGCAATGAAAAAATAACACTGGTATTTGCCGGAATTCTGTAAATCCACGAAATTTTTCAGCGCTCCCAGATAATTCCCGATATGGAGTTTTCCGGTGGGCTGGACCCCGGAAATGAGGATTGGTTTGCCAATTTTATTTGAATTTTTGAGCATAGCGAAAAAATTAATTATAAAATTGAGCACCCAGCTCTTTCTAAAACGTAAAAAAGGGCTGGGTTATAGGTTTTGTAACTCTTCGCTTCGCTCAGAGACAAAACTCTATACCTCAATAATTACCGGCAGGACCATGGGCCGGCGCTTGGTCCTATTATACAGGAACTGGCCGATTTGGTCCCGCATCAGCGATTTGATGTAATCGGATTCAAGATGTTGCTTCTGGGGAATCCGGGTAATAATGCCCCGAATGCGTTTTCTTAATTCTTCTACGAATTCCTTGTTTTCCCTGAGATAAATGAATCCCCGGGAGATAATGTCCGGGTTTTTGAGAAATCGGCCGCTGCGGCGGTCCAAAGTGGCAATGATTACCACCATTCCTTCCTGAGCCAAAACCCGACGGTCCCTTAAAACGACTTCTCCGACGTCGCCCACGCCCAAGCCGTCAACCATTACGTAATAAGCCGGAATAGTTTCCTCGCTTATTTGGACAGAATCCTTGGTAAACAGAACTATCTGGCCGTTATCAACCAATATCGTTTCCGAGGGCTTGAGTCCCAGCGCTTCCTGGGCGCTCTGGGCGTTGCGCCAGCGCATGAAATAATAACCGTGCATGGGAAAAATGAATCTCGGCTTGGTCATTTTCATCACCATTTTCAATTCTTCCTGGGGCGCATGGCCGCTGGAATGGATGTCTATCATTTTATAATGGTAGACCAAAGCCCCCTGCCGGGATATATCATCTTTCAGCACCTGAACGCTTCTTTCGTTGCCCGGAACGATTGACGACGAAAGAATGACCGTGTCGCCTTCTTTAATCCTAATTTGGCGGTGTTCGCCGGTGGCGATTTTCATCAAACTGGCATTGGGTTCTCCCTGGGCGCCGGTGCAAAGAATTATCAGCTTGTCATCGTGGTATTTATGGATTTCCTCCAAAGAAACCAAAGTTCCTTTCTTGATTTTCATAAGGCCGAGATTCCTGGCAATTTGGATGTTTGTTTTCATTGATGAACCGCTAATGGCCACTTTTTTATCCAACCGTTCGGCGATTTTAATAATTTCGGCCAGCCGGTCCAAAAGGGATGCGAATGTCCCGAGAATAATCCGGCCATTGGCTTTTTTGAAAAGTTTTTCCAGTTCCTGCTCAACCACCCTTTCCGAAACCGAATAACCCTGGTCTTCGGCGCCGGTTGATTCAATCAGGAGGGTATGAATTTTTTCCCTGCCTATTTTTTCCCAAATTTCCAGCCCCCGGGGCTTGCCGTCAATGTCGTAATCGAATTTGAATTCCCCGGCGTGGACGATTTTCCCGATGGGCGTATTCAAAATCACGCCGAAGCCGTCGGGAATATTATGAGTTACGCCGAAAAACTCCGCTTTAAAATTCGGAGAAAGCTGGCGAGTTTCACCGGCCCTGACAATGTCAAAAATGAGTTTCGGAGTATTGGGAAACTCCTCCTGGCGCTTGGCGATTATTTCTTTGGTAATCGCCGTGGTGACGATGGGCGGATTGCCGATTTTGTCCATAATATAAGGGATGGCGCCTATGTGGTCATAATGGCCGTGGCTGATAATCAGGGCTTTAATTTTATCTTTTCTCTCTTCAAGGTAAGCGACGTTGGGAATGATGTAATCAATGCCCGGAGTGGCTTCTTCGGGAAACTGAAGCCCGGCGTCAATGATGATAATTTCGTCGCCGTACTCGAAAAACATCATATTGCGGCCGATTTCTTCCAGCCCGCCCAAACAAGCGAATCTAACCGTCGCTTCTTGTTTTTTTCCGGCAATTCTTCTGTCGGAAGCGCTTTTTACAACCCTGACGGGTTTCTTTTTTATCATAAAATTTAATTAAGAGTTAATTCTAAGTGCCGAAGGTGGGAGTTGCCCCCGTCATTCGACGGGGCGCCCTATCG
>CAYZYY010000011.1:11086-15496 GCA_964482855.1 uncultured Candidatus Saccharibacteria bacterium
CACTTGTGCCGAGGGCGGGACTCGAACCCGCATGAGATTTCTCTCACAGCGTCCTGAACGCTGCGTGTCTGCCAATTCCACCACCTCGGCTTCATCTACCTCCCCCGACCCTCGTATTTTTCGAAAATCGCCCAGAAATTCAAATTTTCTTTTCCTTTATTGTGAACCCGGTGAAATTTACCGGCTTTAACCGGCACCATATCGCCGGCTTTTACCTTGATGATTTTTTCACCGATTTCCATTTCTCCTTCGCCTTGTATGAAAACGTAAACCTCATCAACTTCGTCGTGAGAATGCCCCTTCGTTGATTTATTAGAATGGAGTTCGGTTAAAGAAATTTCCAAATCTTCAAGTTCGGATAAATCATAAACTTTGTAGATTTCATTATCCCGTATAAGTTTAGCAAGTTGCTTATATTTTTTAATATCCATGAAAGAATGTCAAGTATCCGAAAGCCTTAGCGAATAGGCACATACGAATAAATACTATTATATAAAACTATATTCGTATTTTTGCGGCATTCGTAGATTCGGATGAATTCGTAGTTTTAGATAGCATTATTACTTAAAAGCTCTGGCGGTTTTTACGTACCAATTTTCAACGTTTTCAAACCTGTCGCTTGCCGAAGAAATAAATTTCTCATTAAATCCGTTCAGTTTGTTTTTGACAACGTAAAGGTAGTGGGGAGAGAAAAGAAAAATGGCCGGACGGTCCTGCATAATCAGGGATTGGAGACTGGAAAGGTCATTTTGGCGCTTTAAATCATTTAAGTTTTTCCTTATCGATTGAATCAGGTTGTCGGCGGTTCCGTTTTCATAAAGAGCCAGGTTGAGCCCGGGATAAAACCTTTCCGAAGAATGCCAAAACGATGATAAATCGGGGCTGTCAATGCTTTCAAAAACGTTTCCGAAAAGGAGCATTTCATAATTACGGGTTTTTATCGGTCCATTATTGACTTCCTGCGCGGGAAGAACGACGTTGTTCAATTTTATTCCCGCTTTTGACCAATCCTCCCTGATTAAATCCGCGGTTTCAACCAGAAAAGGTATCTCTGGTACGACCAAATTAAATTCCAGCCGCCTCGGTTCTTTATTGATGTTTTTTTCACGAATTCCTTCATCGTTGAGCTTCCAGCCGTCGCTTTCCAGAACCTGGTTGGCTTTTTCCAAAGAAAAAATCTCCCGCTCATCTTCCTGTTCAGCCGCATAGCCTTTCATTCCCAGTACCAAAGGTCCTTCAACCGCCAGGGCCTTGTCATTGAATACTTTTTCAATCAGATTTTTCCTGTCGGTCGCGTAAGTCAAAGCCAGACGCACGTTTTTATCTTCCAAAATATCCTGATTGTAAGAATTGAAAAAAATCGCGTAATACTTCGGGAACCGGATTTCAAAAAGCCGGTGGCCAATATTTATCTCATCAAGTTTTTTGGGATTGATTCCTCCGAATCCGTCAATAATTCCCAAGTTAAAATCTTTAATTACTTCTTCCTCGTTTTTGTAAAATTTAAAAACCATTTTTTCCAGATACGGCTTCTGGCCGGAATAAAGTTCATTACGGACAAAACGGTATTCGGAAATGAATCCGGAACGCGATTTCTCGAAAGAAACGAATTTGAAAGGCCCGCTGCCAACCGGCTCAAGATTGTAGTCGGAAAGCCGGAAATTTGCGGCCGGAATTGAGTCAAAAATGTGCTTGGGAATTATTTTAATATCTTTCAGGGTGCTTTCAAAAAAGACGTACGTTTCCGGAAGAGTCAGCTTTACTTCCATTTCACTTACTCTTTCCGCGACGATGCCCTGCCAAAGCGATAAAAGAGGAGAATTGCTATCGGAATTCTGAATGCTTTTTAGGGTGAAAATTACGTCGTCGCTGGTGATGGGAATATTGTCGTCCCAAAAAATATTTTCTTTAAGGCGGACGTTCCAAACCTGGGCGTTTTCATTTTTTTTATAGCTTTCCGCCAAATCGGAAAGGTTGCTGAAAACCAATTCCGTTAAATCGCGGTCCGCTTCGCTGTTTGCCAAAACTGGATTAATGAAAACGGGCTGGCCGATAACCCCCTCAATATATTCTCCTCCTGAAACCGGCACCGGTTCGGTGCTTCCATAAAGAACGTTGCTTGCCGTAAAAATGAAAGCAATGACGAAAATCAGGCCGGCAACGACAAAAATCCAGCGTTCCGGCCGGGAAAGATTCTTGAATAGCCGAGTTAAAAATTTCATGAGTTGCTAAATTATCAGACTTAAAACGGATAAAATCGCGAAGATTATTATCAAAACGATGGTAGCGATAAAAATTATGCGTTCCATCCCCCGTCGCCTGGCGTAAAAATCGCTTTCGCCGCCGCCAAAAATGCCGGAGAGCCCGGATGACCTTTCCTGAAGCAAAATTAAAACAATCAAAATGACGGAAATTACAATTTGAGCGATTGAAAAATACATTTTAAAATAGGTTATTTTTTATAAATGCTCTTCGCCGAAAAATTAATGACGAAACTGACCAAACTGACAATCAGAGTCGCATAAATCAAAGGAAGCGTTCCCATAATGGTAATGTCTACCAGGAGTTTGTCAAGGAAATAAATTATCAGGGCGTTTACCAGCAGAATTCCCAAGCCAAGAGTCAAAACGATAACGGGGGTCAGAATCAGTTTGATAATCGGCCTGAAAAAAACGTTAATCAGGGTCAAAACCGCCGTTACCAGCAAAAAACTGTTGAAACCGGGCCCAATTTCAAAACCCTCCACGAAATGGTTGGCAACCATCAGGGCGATCAGATTGGAAAAAAAATAGAAAATTAAGCGGACGAAGAAATACATTATTATTTTATCATTATACGAACTTCCACATAAAAGCGCAATACATAATAGTTATCCACAATTAAAAGGTTTAATTATTGGATTTTAAGGATTATAATGGAATTAATAAAGGTCGAAGTGAAATTACGAATTCACGAATAATGAACGGGTATGACGAAGCAAATCATATATCCGCGAAGATTCGTCAATTTATGAATGTTTATGGAAGCTCAAGGTTGGACAGAAACCCTTATAATTTCTTTTCAGAACGTTTGGGCCGGTATTATTAATTTTTTACCGTCTCTCATTGGCGCTTTAATCCTCATCATTGTGGGCTTAATCATCGCCTCGGGATTGCGGACACTCGTAGAAAGAATTATCAATACCCTTAAGCTTGATTCCGTTCTGAAAAAGGTGGGGTTGGGCCCTATCTTTGAGAGAGCCGGCCTTCAACTTAACTCCGGCAAGTTTCTCGGTCTTTTGATATATTGGTTCCTGGTAGTGGTATTCGTTCTGGCCGTGACCGACGTTTTGGGACTTTATGGAGTTTCTCTTTTCTTGCGAGACGTAATCTCTTACCTTCCGAATATCATCGTAGCGGTTTTGATAATGCTGGTAGCGGTCCTGGTTGCCAATTTCCTTAAATCAATCGTTAAGGCCTCCGTCAAGGGAGCAAAACTTCACAGTCCGAAGTTTTTAAGCTCTTTGGCCTGGTGGGTTGTGATAATTTTCGGATTTTTGGCCGCTTTGATTCAAATCGGCGTCGCGGCGACAATCCTTAACACTTTGGTTACCGGATTCATCGCCATGCTGGCAATAGCCGGCGGAATCGCCTTTGGCCTCGGAGGCAAAGATTATGCCGCCTCTCTTTTGGAAAAATTCAGGCAGCAGACCGAAGAAAGGGGGTAAAAAATGATTAATCCGAATTCGGCTTAATATAAAACCCGCCCACATATGGGCGGGTTTTTTGTTCCAATTTATTTATATTCCATGCTACATATTACATGCTACATGCTCCATAGTTTACGGCGCCACCTCCTTTATCTTGGGTATGAACCCGACTTCAACCGTGGAAACGTAGTTTCTCGTCCCGTCAACGCCGTTGCAGGTCAGGGTGTAGTCGGTGTCGGCTGAGGGCTGAACTTCTTTGGTGCCGGAAACATTGCTGACCGGGCCGATACCCTGGTCAATGGAGCAGGAATCGGCGTATTGGCAGGACCAGGACAGGGTTGAGCTTTGGGGAAGGATGATAGATGTGGGATTGGCGGTAAAACTACATTTGGGAACCTGAATGACTTTGGTGGTTTCGGTGTCCGAGGCAGAACCTCCCGGACCGGTACAGCTGAGAGTAAATGAGTAATAACCTCTTGATTTGGAAAGATATTCGTGTCCGCTGGTGGTTTTACCGCCCGACCAGTCGCCGGAAGCAGTACAGGAATTGGCGTCTGTGGAAGTCCAGTACAAACTCACCTGTTCGGGAAGCTCGAACGTGGGCCAGGTGTTCAAATCAACCGTGGGAGGCAAAGCAATCACTTTGACGGTTCTGGTGTCAGAACTATTTCCTCCGGAGCCGGTACAAGTCAAGGTAAAGCTGTAATCTCCGGCTGGTTTGC
>CAYZYY010000012.1:0-5251 GCA_964482855.1 uncultured Candidatus Saccharibacteria bacterium
GCATTTGGAATAGAAAAGCAAGCTAGAGATTTTGAACTTTATCTTAAGTCTGGTTCTGGTAAAGCGTTTGCCTATAAGCGGTTAATTTCTGAAGCTTTAAAGAAAGATTTCCAAGGCGGTAGAAAAAGCAGTCCGAAGCATAATATTCCGAAGCCGAAAACGAAGGATAATCTTGCGTAGGATACCTACCGCCGGAGCTGGTTTGTAAAAGTTGACAGAGCTAAACTCTGCGTAGAATAAATTTTAGAAGAAAATAAAAGGAGAATGTAATTTTACTGAATTGAACGGGTTGACAGAAGTTTACACTGACGAGCCGCCAATGAAGTGATTTTTTTGATATAATCAAACAAGATAGTAAACAAAATATGATATGAAAAAATATTTTATATTAATATTCTTTATTTTGATTGTTTTTGTCTTGTTCAGATATTTATACCCCGGAAGTTCGAAGAATATTTATTCGGGTAATTTTGAAATAATTGCCCATCGCGGCGCGCACGTGATGTGGAAACAGGGAGAATATGATTTAGCAACGGGATGTGAAGCAACTTATATTTATCAACCGACGAAAGATCAAACCTATATTGAAAATACAATAGAGTCTATGGGCAAAGCTTTCGAGCTTGGAGCCACGATAGTTGAAATTGATATCAGGCCGAGCAAAGATGATGTTTTAATGATAAGCCATGAAGAAAATTTAGAATGTAAAACGGACGGACACGGAAAAATTAACGAATACACGGCAGAAGAACTCAAAAAATTCGACGTTGGTTACGGATTTACTTACAACGGGGAAATATACCCTTTTAGGGGTAAAGGTGTTGGGAAAATGCCAACGCTTCGGGAAGTTTTGGAAGCATTTCCCGACAAGAAATTTTTGATCGACCATAAGGATCGCACTAAAGAAACGGCAGATTTGCTTATTGAGGTATTGAAAGGACTCGGAGAAGAACAGAGGAGTAAAGTATATATTTGGAGTTCCGAAGAAATGGGAGATTACATACAAAGAGAAATTCCAGAAACGAATCGTCTGCTGGCCAATCGTTCAGAAATGAAATCTTGCATAGTTAAATATATTGCCAGCTTTGGCATGCTTGGCTTTGGTGACGCATGCAACGGCCTGGCCATAGGAATGACAAAAGAATATTCGAAATATATGTGGGGCTGGCCATATAATTTTATTGAAAAAGCGCACGACAATAACAGTCCCGTGTATTTAATGGTTGATACTGCCGAAGAAATTGAATGGGCGAGAAATCTACCCGTTAACGGGGTAATAACGGATCATATCGAATTGGTCGGCCCTGCTTTTGTTTCGCAGATGGAAAAATAAAAAAGTCGTTGTTAAGATATTATGAAGGAGCAAATTAAAAAACATTTGATATCAAAATGAAAAATAGGCGGATTTATTCTGGCTTTAGCCGGCTGGATTGTCGGCCTGGGAAGTTTATTAATTTAATAAAGGCGATAGAATTAATTAATCCAATCGAACGGCGATTCCTGGCGGAGCATTTTGACGGCCGCGTCCATTTCGCCTGCCTGCCGGCAGGCAGGTAGGAGTGCCCCGCCTACGCCGAGGCTTCGGCGGGCAGGCAGCCGTTCATGATTACGGTTCTAAGTTCACGCACCGCTCTGAGCCGTTTACAATATTGGCCTTGACTGGTAAAAAATCAGGCGAATTATGGTAAAATAAATTCATGAACGGGCAAAATAGGGAAGATGTAAAAGAAGATATAAAAATTGAGCATCAAAATAATAAAATTTTTTTGTGGGGCATAATTCCGGCCGCAATCGTTTTTATCGCGCTCGGCGGGTGTTTTGCTTATGGGTTTATGCGGATTTCCGCGTTAACCGAAGAGCTTGCGTCTACGAACGCGCTGTTGTCGCGGAATACGGAAAAACTCTCGCAAGGTCTTACTGATTTGCGTTCGCAGACTGTCGGGCTTTCCGACACGCTTTCAAGCGCTCAACAAAACATCGACGCCGTTAAAACACAGGTTGGCGGCGTTGAACAAACCGTCGGTTCCATCTCCGGCACCGTCGGCACCCTTGAAAAACTTTCTCAAATCGACCCGGAACTGCTGAAAAAATATTCCAAAGTGTATTTTATGAACGAAAATTACGTGCCGGCGCATCTGACCGGCATACCGGATTATTATTTATATAAAACGTCCCGTCCCGAACAATTTTTAACGGAGGCATGGCCTTTTCTTAAAAACCTGCTTGATTCGGCAAGAGTGAATGGAGTTGAACTTTATGTTGAATCCGCTTACCGGTCGTTTGCGGAACAGCAATCGCTTAAGTCTTTATACACCGTCGTTTACGGCGCCGGTACCGCCAACTCGTTCTCCGCAGACCAGGGTTATTCGGAACACCAGCTTGGAACGACGCTGGATTTCATCACCACCGGGCTTGACGGCCAGCTTGACGACGGCTTTGACAAGACGGAAGCGTACCGGTGGCTTCTCTCCAATGCTTACCGTTTCGGTTTCTCTCTTTCTTATCCCAAAGGCAACAGTTATTACGTTTACGAACCCTGGCACTGGCGCTTTGTCGGCGTGAAGCTTGCCACTTATCTTCACGAAAACGAACTGAATTTTTACGACATGGACCAGAGGGATATTGATGGATATCTCGTTTATATTTTCGATTGAAAACCGTAGGCAACGGGAGAATATTGCGCTATAATGAAATCAAAATGAAAAAAGCCATTATTATAATTTCAATTGTCGTTGTCGTCGGTTTAGGCGCTTATTTTCTCATTCGGTTTTTGCCTGATATCGCGGATGTCTCGGAAGTCCAAAATACGGAAACTAACGCAATTCAGCCGCAAGGCGATGGCCAAACCGGTGAGACGCCGGATACGGCGGAACCGGAGCCGGACAAGGAAAAATCAGTCATTGGAAAATCAGTAGAGGGCCGCGATATTATCGCTTACCATTATGGCGATGGCGATACGGAGATTTTGTTTGTCGGCGGCATACACGGCGGCTATGAGTGGAACACGACGCTCGTCGTTTATAAGGCAATGGATTATTTTAAGGCGTATCCAAGCGCTATTCCCGCAAACTTGAAACTTACGTTTATTCCGGTTTTGAACCCGGACGGGCTCTATAAGGTTGTCGGTATGACCGGGCAGTTTACGCCGGCAAACGTAACTTCATCGCAAAGCGTCCAGATATCCGGCCGTTTTAACGCGAATAACGTGGACCTTAACCGTAACTTCGATTGCGATTGGCAATCAAGCGCGAAATGGCAGGATACGGCGGTGAGCGGGGGAAGCGCGGTGTTTTCCGAGCCGGAAAGCCTCGCGATTAAGAATTATATTGAAACTCAAAAACCAAAAGCCGTCGTGGTTTGGTATAGCGCCGCCGGCGGCGTATTCGCGTCAAGCTGCCATAATGGCGTTTCTCCGGAGACGAACGCGATTACCCAAAAGTTCGCGGACGCTTCCGGATATCCCGCCTACGAAAGTTTTGATTTTTACGCGATAACCGGCGATATGGTAAATTGGTTTGCCAAAAGCAATATCCCCGCGATAAGCGTGCTTCTTACGAACCACACGGATATCGAATGGAGCAAAAATAAAGCCGGTATAGAGGCAATACTTGAATACTACGCTGAATAACTCGTAATAAATTTGCCGAATTATGCGGACTAAAAAAGTCATTGCGGTTGTTATTATTGTTGCCGCGTTCGGCGTCGGCTTGCTTGTTTTTATTTTATTACGAAGCGGCAGGTTGTCTGAGTCGGCGTCAATAGAAACAGTTGAAACAAAAGATTACGCTCCGGAACGTGAAATAATAGGATTATCCGTGGAGGGCCGAAAAATAGAAGCATATAAGTACGGAAGCGGAAAAACGCTTCTGGTATTTGTCGGCGGCATACACGGCGGCTATGAGTGGAACAGCGTGCTTTTGGCGTATGAATTTATGGATTATCTTGACGCTAATCCGGAAATTATTCCCGCCAACATCGCCGTTGCCGTAATTCCGTCAGCCAACCCTGACGGGGTATATGAAGCAATCAATAAAGAGGGGCGTTTCACCGTTGCGGACGCGTCGTCCATTGACGTTTCTTCGGGGCTCGGGCGCTTCAACGCGAATGAAGTCGACCTTAACCGTAACTTCGATTGTAAGTGGAAGCCGGAAAGCACTTGGCGGGATAAAACGGTGAGTGCCGGAACGGCGCCTTTTTCCGAGCCGGAGGCTCGGGCTATCCGGGATTTCGTTCTGGAAAACAATCCGGACGCCGTCGTGTTTTGGCACAGCCAATCAAACGCAGTATATGCGTCAGAATGCGAAAACGGCATCCTTCCGGAGACGCTTGAAATTATGGAAGCGTATTCGCGCGCGTCGGGATATCCGGCGGTTGATTCTTTCGGCGCTTATGAGATTACGGGCGACGCCGAAGGCTGGCTTGCTTCAATCGGCATTCCGGCGATTACGGTTGAGCTTAAGACCCATGAGACGGTTGAGTGGGAAAAGAATTTAGCCGGCGCCAAGGCGCTTTTTGAATATTATAAATGATTAAAAAAATGGAATTATTTCTTACTTCAAGCGTCAATATGGTGGCGCACGATATTGCCAAAAAGCTGGATTTGTCAAAATCCAACAAATTGGTTTTTATTGATACTGCGGCCGAACCCCAAAAGGGAGATAAGGAGTGGCTTAAAAATGACCGGCAGGCGCTCGTGGACGCGGGTTTCGCGGTCAGCGATTATACCATAACCGATAAATCAAGGGAGCAGCTGGAAGCCGATCTTGATGGATTTGATTACATTTATCTTTCAGGCGGAAACACGGCCTATCTTTTACAGCAATCCCGGAAAACGGGCTTTTTATCTTTAATTAAGGAATTTGTCTTAAATAAGGGAAAGATCTACATTGGTACGAGCGCGGGTTCAATAATCGCCGGCCCCAGAATTCCCGATTACCTTTTGGATGAAGGAGTGGAATTGGATGATAAAAATTGCTATAACTTCGTTAATTTTACCATTGTGCCGCATTGGGGCTCTGGGGATTTCAAGGAAAAATATTTAGAAAAAAGATTGAGAATCGCCTACAAAGAAAACCAGGTGTCATTACTATTGCTTACGAATAGCCAATATGTTCATATAGAAGACGGCAAAATGGAGATTATTGACGTAAAAGGTTAAAATTTCTTAACGATGGAACAATCACCAAAATGATTTATTAAAATGATTTATTTCTACTTGTAAGTTTTTTTGGTAAAATAAATTAAAGGTCTC
>CAYZYY010000012.1:5351-15433 GCA_964482855.1 uncultured Candidatus Saccharibacteria bacterium
GCGGTCAACGTTTGATATTAAAGAAGCGAGTAAAGCCCAATTTTTAATACCTTCTTTATTTTCGGAATTAATGGCGGCCTTGGCTTTTTCAATAACCTTTTTAAGGTTTTTTTCCGATATCGTTTGTTTGGTTTCGGCAAAGGGAAAGAAAGCGTCCGAAGCGAAAAACGAATCTTTGGTGTCGTGGCCGGCGCGGCTGGCCCGCTCAAGACACAAACGGACGCAGGCGATTCGGTCCTGCTGGCCGCAGCCCAATCCTACAAGCATTTGGTCCTTGGCCAGGGCAACGGTGTTGCTTGACGCCCGCCAGCAGCAGGCAAAGGCGATAATCAGGGTTTTAAAATCTTCGGGACTTATTTCTTTGCCGGACCAGAATTTTACTTCTTTTGGACTAAACACAAAATTTGGCGCTGCCTGGCGCAGCCAGTCGCACCGGGCCTGCCGATAAATCCATTGGTATTTCGGGAAAGGAGCTTCCGCAAGCGCCGGGTTGGAGATTACCCGGCGTTTTTGCCTTTTCCTTTTGCTCGCAACGTCCATTGCTTCTTTTGAAAAATCAGGCGCCATGACGAGTTCCAATCCCCAGTATTCCCGACCGATATCACCAGCCGGCTTTAAAAGCGCTTCGGCCTCATCTTCGGCAATGGGAAAATTAACGGCAATTTCTCCCCCCATAACCGCAACTTTATCTCCCATAAGCGCTTTGTTAATGGCTTCGGTTTTGCTGTTGTGGGAAATTGCGGCTCCGCAGGGGTTGCCGTGTTTTCCGGCCACCGCAATGTAAGGAACGGAGTTGTAAGTCCGGCGGAATGATTCGGCTATAAGACACAAAACTTCAGCGATTTGCGCGCTGTCGGCCATACTGGTGTAACTGGGCGTGTCCAGGAGCCATTCGAATTTCGAGGGAGCCAGAGGATAATCGCTGTGAGTGGAAAAAAGATGGGCCGGGTTTTGGCTTTTGTTTTCGGCATAAGCCAGTTCTCTGCCGTCATAAAGGTTAATCATATCAACGAGCTTGCCATTCTTTTCAGCCAGGAATTTCCAGATGGCGGCGTCGTAAGCGGACATGATTTCGAAAACCTTTTCGGCCAATCCGCGGCGCCGGTCTTCGGACAGGTCGCCGGCTTTTTTCAATTCTTCAAGTACCCATTGCCGGTCATCCGGGTCGCAAACAACGATGACGTTTTTATAATTCTTGGCCGCTCCGCGAATCAGGGTTGGCCCGCCGATGTCGGTCATCTCCATGACGGCGTCGATGTCGGCGTCCTCCTTGGTAATGGCTTCGCTAACAGGGTAAAGGTCTACGCAGACCAGATGAAAACGCTCAATGCCGTATTTTTCGAGCTCCGCTTCGTGTTCCGGAGTATCTAAGGCGAGTACGCCGGCATGAATCTTGGGATGGAGTGTTACCACCCGGTGTCCGATAATTGCCGGATAATCCGTGATTTCCGCCACGTCGGTCACCTCAAAACCCTTTTCTTTCAGATACCTGGCCGTGCCTCCGGAGGAAATCAGGGAGTAACCTAAATCAACCAGCCCCTTGGCGAAATCTTCCAGGCCCTCTTTGTGAAATACCGACAATAAAGCTTTCTTTTTTGTCTTCATGAGTTCTTTTTAGTCATTATATTTGCAACAAAACGGAAAATCAAACCTGCCTGCCGGCAGGCAGGTTAATGAGCCGTTAAAAACCTGATTAAAACTGGACGTTTTCGGCTAAGTTGTGATAAGGTTTTACTTATGGATAAAACCAGGCCGCTATTAACCGAAAAAGGCAGATGGGGAGAGAATAATTATGAAGCTGAAACTGGTTGATTGGGCAACCATCGGGTTTGAGGAGGTTTTTTATCCGAACAAATTAAACCCGAAAAGAAAGCACTGTTTTCTGCGCATCGTCGCCAAAGTGGAATTAATTGACGAACCGATAAACGACCCCGACAATAAGTCCGTGGCCCGGGAAATCGTGAAGATTGAGCAGGCGGCTCGCAAGCTCAACTGGGGGAAGAAAGGAAAAAGAGGAGAAAAATTAATAGAACTGGCAAAAGAAAAATATTTTCAGGCATGGGGTGAGAATATTTGATGAAATATTTATTTTATGCTATTTTGATTTAAATTAAAGCACTATTAAAAATTAGTAAAAAAGGCGATAAATGTCGACGTTTACGGTTTGGATTACTTAAGAATCTGTTTTAGCTAACTTTTTAATTCATTAAGAAAGGGGGAAATCATGGAGGGAAAAAAAATAGTGGCGGAAAAAGGAATTGATTGGTCTACATTGGTTCAGGAGATGCCTCATCAAGACATATCTTATCCGGTATTCGGGTGGATCTATACCGGTTTTGAGGGGCGCTTACGGGCAGGCGAATTACACGTATGGGCCCCTCAGGGCATTTTTCTTTTTCGAGACCGACGCGGTATTAATTTAACCCCTGAAGAATTACAGGGGCATCCCATAGAGGAGGACGGACGCAGTATGAAATTTTTTCCCGAGCAGTCTAATAAACTAGTCCGTATCTTGACCGATAGATACGGATGGGGTGAGCCACCTCACTTTCGGGAAATCCTGCGGGACGTTGTTGAAATAAGGAGTATTCTTCCCGTGGGTAGCAAAGAAGAAGTTGAGGAAATTTTCGAGGGACTCAGGGAGAAATGGAAGAATTTATTGCTTTTTTAAATCGCATTTACGCGAAAGCAAGGCCGGCTAATACGACTGTTATTTAGCCGGCCTTTTCTGTTAAAAATCCGCCGAATTGCCTCCAAGGCGATTTTTCTGGTATCATTACTTAATATGAGGAAAGTCATTTGTATTTTCGGGGACAGCATTACTTGGGGGAGGGGTTTGTCCTTCCGCGTGGGATGGGCGAATTTATTGAGGAATTATCTGGAAAAGAAAAATAAGGGCATATTGGAATTGTACGATTTGGGCATTGACAGGGACACGACGGAAAACCTTTTAGAGAGGTTTGACGCCGAGGCAAAAGCGAGATTTCCTAACGTCATTATTTTCGCCATAGGCGCCAACGACTCTTTTTACAGAAAAAACAAAAATAACCCTTCCGTTCCGGTTCGCGAATTTGAAAACAATTTATTGAAATTAATCCAAAAAGCGAGGAAGTTCACCGGCAAAATAGTTTTTGTGGGCATGGCAAAAGGAGACGACAGCCGGACTAAGCCGTTGCCTGACAGCACGACCGGAAAATGTTATGACAAGGAGAATATCAAGATTTACAACGACATTATCAAAAAAGTCGCCAAGAAAGAGAAGTCTTTATTCATTGAAATAATCAACAAGCTGAATGATAAGGATTTTTATGACGGGTTGCATCCGAACGTGAACGGCCACAGAAAAATCTTCGGGGTTATAAAAGATTCGTTAGTTAAAAATAAAATAATTTAGATGAAAAAACTTCCCCTAATTGTAATAATCTTGGCGGTTTTGATTTTGGCCCTGTTGGGATTATGGTTCGTAACCAACAAGAAAACAGGAAATATTGAGGGGCTGGTTGCCTGTACGCAGGAAGCCAAGCTCTGTTCGGACGGGTCTTTTGTGGGTCGGACCGGTCCTGACTGCGAATTTGCGCCTTGCCCCAAAGAGGATTTAATCCGCGTTGAAAGCCCGCAAGCAAATCAAACCATTACCAGTCCGCTTTTTATTCAAGGCCAGGCCCGCGGTTTCTGGTTTTTTGAGGCGGATTTCCCGATTAAGCTTTTTGACGCCAATAGCAAGCTTTTGGCAACCGTAATTGCCCGGGCCCAGGATGATTGGATGACCGAGGATTTCGTAGCGTTTGAAGCGGATTTAGAATTTGACCTTCCAAACACCGAAACCGGAACTCTTGTTTTTCAAAAAGACAATCCTTCAGGCTTGCCGGAAAACGCCGACGAGTTGAGAATGTCAATTTCTTTTCCGGAGGAGATTAGGGAAATAAATCTTTATTATTACAATCCTGAACTGGATAAAGACGCTTCCGGAAATATCCAATGCAGCCGCGACGGCCTGGTCGCGGTTTCAAGGCAGATTCCCATAACCCAAACCCCGATTCAGGACGCCATCAAGCTTTTGCTTTCCGGCAATCTCACCCAGGAAGAAAAAAACCAAGGGATTACCACGGAATACCCTTTGAACGGATTTTCTCTGAAAGGCGCTTCGCTGGACAACGGAGTCCTGACTTTAGAGTTTAGCGACCCGGAAAACAAAACCATCGGCGGCTCCTGCCGCACTGGCATCCTCTGGTTCCAGATTGAAGCCACGGCCAGACAGTTCTCCGAAGTCCGGGAAGTCCGCTTCCTGCCTGAGGACATTTTCCAGCCATAGAAATAACCTATTGGCTTATTAGTTTTTTAGGTGATTAGGGTAATACTATTGACAAACAATAACTAACAGGGATTTTCCCCGAGTGAACTTAGAGTAGCTCGGGGATTTTTCTTTTTACAAGAGTTTTTTTTGATATAATAATAAATATGGAAAAAATCAAAGGAATAATATATGACCTGGACGGGACTCTTATTTCGACGTCCCAGATTCACGAGGCCGGCTGGCTATACGCGGGTAAAAAGTTCGGCGTCCCCGTTTCCAATGGAGCGCTTTTTAACCAAAGGGGCATTTCGGCAAGGACGGCCGTTAAAGCAATGCTTCCGGAAAACCAACAATCATTAGCCGGCGATTTCATTGCCGCCAAGGCCAAATACGTAGCCGAACACTTGAATGAAGCTTCTATTTTTCCGGGCGCGCTGGAAACTGTTGGCCGGTTATTCCGGGAGGGCTGCGATGTCTGGATTTGCACCTCCGCTTCCGGTAATTTCGTTGGAAAAATAATGGATAAATTTCCCGAACTGCGCAATTTACTTAAAGAAAACGTCGTCTGGCGGGAAATGTATGAAAATGAGAAACCATCGTCCGACGCCCTGGACCTGACAATGGAAAAGATGGGTATAAATAATCAGCAAGTCGTTTATGTGGGAGACGCCCTCAGCGATTATAAGACGGGCCTTAACGCGAAAGTTAAATTCGTTTATTTTTGTCCGGGTGAAAAAGACCCGAGAATTCCCGATTCAATTCCCGTAATATCCAGCCACGATGAAATATATGGGATACTGGGTTTGATAGAATAACAATATAACGCCCCGACTTGGAACATTCTGAGTTGGGGCGCATTATTTTCTTGGTTAGTTGACAGCATTAACTTGCCGGATTATTTTTAAATTATGAAACCGATTCAGATTCTCATTATTGATTTAAGTTCCCAATATACATTACTTATTGGGAGGGCTTTTAGGGAATTAGGTGTCCGCTCTATAATTCTTTCACCGGAAAGAGCGGGAAAATGGCTAAAATATAATAGACCTAAAGGAATTATTCTTTCCGGCGGAAGGGCTAGCGTTTATGAAGAAGACGCTCCTTCTCCGCCGAAAGAAATATTGAAAGCGGGCCACCCGCCGATGCTCGGCATCTGCTATGGAATGCAGTGGCTGGCGCAGAAGTATGGCGGGTTAGTTGTTAAACACAGAGAAGACAAAGAATATGGATCAACGGAAACGGAATTTGACACAAAAGACGGACTTTTTTTAGGTTTAAAAAAGAAAAGCACTGTCTGGGCCAGTCATGGTGACAGCGTGGGTAAACTTCCTGAAGGGTTTGAGCAAATTGCTATCTCAAAAGGCGGCGGCATTGCCGCGATGTCTAATTCAAACGAAAAAATATGGGCGGTCCAGTTTCATCCGGAAGTCACTCATACGGAGCAGGGAAAGCTTATCCTAGAGAACTTCTTAAAAATCTGCGACTGTGAAAAGGACTGGAATCCGAAAGATGTCATCACCGAAATCAGGGAAGAAGTTGTTAAAGTGACAAAAAACAAGAAGGCGATTATCGGCTTCAGCGGAGGGGTAGATTCATCAACTCTTTCGGCCATAATTTCCCCGGTGTTCGGAAAAAACCTTTTAGCAGTATGTATTGATACCGGCGCGTTGCGGAAAGGCGAGGTGGAAGAAATAAAAGCTAACGCCTTGGCTGCCGGCGTTCGTTTAAAGATAGTGAGGGAATCCGCATTTTTCCATAAAACAATTGGTGGTGCGGTTCATTCCGAAGTGAAGAGGGTAAGATTTAAAAAAGCCTACGCCACAATTCTTGAAAGGGAAGCCAAGGCTTTCGGAGCGGACTTCATTGTTCAAGGTAGTTTGGCCACCGACATTATTGAGTCCGGCCAGGTGGGAGAGGCGGCTTTGATTAAGTCGCATCACAACGTCAATCTCAATCTCAAAGTTAAAGAACTCCACCCGTTCAGGAATCTGTTCAAATACGAAGTTCGTTCTTTGGCTGAAGAATTGGGATTGCCGGAATCTATTTCCAAACGGCATCCCTTCCCCGGGCCGGGTCTTTTCGTCAGGGTAGTGGGAAAGCCGGCCAAGTCAGACAAAATTTCGATTGTCAGGTGGGCTGACGCGGAAGTAAAAAAGATATTGGAAAAACACGGCATTTATGATAGGGCCTCCCAGTGGATAATTGGTTTGGAATGTATCCGGACCGTCGGAATTAAAGGTGACGCGCGAGTTTACGCTTTCACAATAGTGGTTCGCGGATTGGTTACGGTTGATTTTATGACTGGCATGGGTTATCAAATACCGGCTCATATCAGAAGAGAAATTACTAGCGCCGTTACCAAGCACCCAAAAATCGTCAGGGTGCATTATGATGAAACCAATAAGCCTCCGGCTACTACTGAGCTGGAGTGAAAAGAAAAAACGCCCCAACTTGGAACATTCTGAGTTGGGGCGCATTATTTTCTTGACTAATTTCCTGAATTAGTGTATTATCATATATAGCTAAAAAAGCTTTTTTAAAATCGCTTTTTAATTTTTAAAATATATAAGGGGGATAAGGGGGATGACGATTAAAATAAATAACAAGAAGGTGGTTAAGGAGTTAAGAAAGATGTTTTCTGATGAGGACGATATGGTCTTGGTTACGAAGTTTGTCGGGAGAAATTTTTCCGCAAATGGAGAAATTATCATGGCTAGCGTTATCCTTCATGCGGCAGAAGTCGGCAAGCCTTTAGGTGAAATTCTGACCCAATGCGAGAGGGAATGGAATAGGGTCTGGAATCTTCAACACCCCGCTATTAGAGGGGACCCTGAGGCGCCAGGAAGGGCAGGAACACGAACCAGGGCGTCTCTCTGGAATATCAATCACGCTCTTGGAATAGAACCTCTTTTTTGACCAATACGCCCGACCCAGAACATTCTGAGCCGGGGCGTATTATTTTTGACAAAATTAAATTACAGTGGTATTCTAAGTTTGGTTCAAAAATAACAAAATAGAGGGGAGGATAGATGGAAATGTATAAAATTTCGTTTGATAGTGAGTCTTTCACGCCTGCTGCTGTCGCATTTTCCCTAATGGTGCTAAGAGGGAATAAGGAGCAGGACTTAAAACCTGAGGAGATACAAAGGGAATCAACCGTGATTAAGGATGGCATCAAACTAATTGAGGCCTTTGAATCAGCAGAGCGGTTCGTTGTGGAGGCCAAGCAGATAACTTCTAAGGAGTATGAAATTTATCGGGCCCTTCGGCAACATTTTTTCAAACAAAGACTGGGTCCGTGTGACTTGGGGTACGAATATGTAGAAAGGCTGATAGACCTTGAATTCATCAGAGTACTCCTCCGTCTTTCCAGGGCCAAGGACGAAATTAAGAAGAAGCTTATCAAATTCTTGGAGAATCCCGAAGAATTTACAGAGAAGGATTCTGGAGATTGCCAAAGGTTTTTTAACACCCTTGCCAATTCCATGACCGTAATATGAAACCGTAATATGAATATGTGCCCCCATCGATCTTTTAATACGAATATAAAGTCCCGAGCGAAGTTAGAGTAGCCCGGGACTTTTTTTACCAGAATAATAGCTATGGGTAAAATAGGGAAATGGCAATTGTTACCGCAACCCGGCCAAGAAAATCAAGATTGTAAAAACTGCCGCTTTAACCAGCTTCTCATGTTTGACAAAATAACAATATCCTGTTATTATGTTGGCAGCAAATTTATTTAGTGAATACTACTTGCAAATAAAAATCAAGATAGCAATAAAACCTATTCGGAAAAGGAGGATGTGAAATGGCCGAAAAAAACAGCAAGAAGATATCGTGGGTTGATTTGAGAAAGGAATATCCACACGTCACTTTTGACGTTTGGATGAAGTTGGCTGACAGCGTTTCCCTTACCGGTCTCGATGACGAGGGAATGGAAATTCTCCGTATGATTTTAGAGGAGGAGAATGAGAAAGGCGAGGCCGCAAAAGCCGCCCTAAACGAGGTGCTGAATGGAAGACTGAAGGCCATTTCGGCCTCGATGGTGCATACTCAGTTTCGGGTCAGAAAAATTCTCCCTCGCGGCATAGATAAAGTACATGTTCAGGCTTATATCGTTTATGGCCTGCTCATGCCGTCGAGCCAGAGGACATTTGCGGCATCCCGGAAAATCAACCCCCAGACGATACGGGACTTCGTGGAGCGAAAACTCGGCCGGCTTTTCGATCAGACAAAGCACGAAACGACGGAGGCCTGGCTCATCAAGCAGGGCGTGGTTAATGTCTCAGGAGGTTACACTCTCAACCTTAAAGAAAAAAGAAAGGGCGTAACCCCGAAGGGTCGGAAAATCATACTTGAGGCAAAGCGTCTCATGTATGAATATCGCCCGAACAGGTAGTATTACGTGACTTATGTAAGGCCATAGGATTTTACCCTATGGCCTTTACGTTTTAAAAATTTCGCTCCAACATTGATTAAGTTTGACAAAATGACAACATTTTTTTATTATCGTTCCAGTTAATTACCAGTTTTAAATGGTAGACATATTGACTTAACTCATTACGGAAAGGAGGAAGATTAAATGCCCAAAGAGCGATTGGACTGGCAGGAGGTAGTTAGACTTGATCCGAAAGGGTATCTGGAGCTCAATAACGGGAAAATGGCGATTCATGGACCTGTCGAGAGTGTTGAGGTTGGCGAGGATGACATGGTGGTTATAAAACTCAAATGGGCCGCCCAGTCCTCTCTGTCTGATGCAGGTTTACCCAGCGGAGATTGGAAAGCAATAATAAGAAACCGGATCTTCTTCCCTAATATGGAAGTACCGTTTATTATTGAAGATACTCCGGAAAAAGGAAGGAGGGTCCGGTTCGGCAGCACCAATATTTTGTACCTCGACGAAGTAGAGGGACTCGACCCTAAAAAGGTCCAGGGCATTAATCTCGCGGCGGATTAAGCAGGAATTATCAGAATTAATATCAAAGGTTTTGTCGGAAGATAAAAATTACACTTATTTAAGGACTTCATTGTTTCGTATAATGAAGTCCTTTTCTTTTAAGTTCTTGTATCAACCCAAAGATTTTTTGTATACTGGGAATATGGCAGGAAAAAAATCAAAAAATAAAAAAGTGAAAATAGACATTCCCATAATGAAACAAATTTATAAAAGGGGTTGTGGGGTCGGGGCCATGGCCATGGTCTATAAATATTTTGGCAAAAATGTTTCGCAGGCAGATATCGTAAAAGAAATTGGCGATCTCAATAGGGGAAGTTTTACCACAGACCACGCTTTAATGGCGCTGAAGCTGGGTTTTAAAGTCATTTGTCATTCGTATAACTTGGAGTATTTCGAACCCGGTTTTGCAAAAATCTCCCGCGCGAATTTCATTAGGAAAACAACGGTTTTAATAAGAAAAGAAAAAAGGGCTTATAACAGGCGGGAGCTTAAATCCATTCTGGAAGTTTTAAAAAGCAAGATTGAATTTAAAATAGCAATGCCGTCTTTGGACGTTATAAGGAGATTTCTGGATAAGAAATTGCCCGTGGCCATTGCCGTAAATTCGACGGTTTTATTTGAAGAAAAATTCAGAAATTTAACCATCGGACACTTCATAATATTGACCGGATACGAGAAAGATAAATTCTATTACAACGACCCGCGTTTAGAAAAGAAAAAAGTAATTTCAGCTGACAAGTTGATTTTCGCCCTATCCAATAATGTTTTTGACTCCAGCGCTTATATGCTGGTTATACACAAATAGGAAAAATACCATAAACACACCAACAT
>CAYZYY010000013.1:0-14784 GCA_964482855.1 uncultured Candidatus Saccharibacteria bacterium
TTGCGTCCCCGGGAGGAATCCCCGTACAACAGCGAAGCTGTATACGGGGCTTGTCCCGAACCGTGCTTTGCTCTGGTTCGGGGCGAACCCCTAAATATTTGTACCCCCGGAAGGAATCGAACCCTCATCAACGCCTTAGAAGAGCGCTGCTTTATCCATTAAGCTACGGGGGCGATGTTTACATTTAGGCCTTGCTGGAATATATTTAATAATAATGAATAAAAAGGAAATAAAAATCAAGCCGAAATCGGAGCCGGAACTACAATGGCAGGCGCCGGAATTTGAATATTACGAAAAAGACGTTTCCTGGTATTGGTTGAGTTTGATGGTCGGTATTATTTTAATGGCTTTGGCAATTTGGCAGAAAAATTTCTTGTTTGTGATATTCATAATAGTCGCTTGGCTGGTGGTTGTCGGTCTGGCCCGCCGTTCGCCCAGTATTTGGAATTTTAGAATTCACGAAAATGGAATCGAAATCAGTTTGCCAAAAGAAAAAGGAGCGGAAAAATTTTATCCTTTTAGTGAAATTAAGGGATTTGATATTCATGATGTCAGCGTGGGGGAAATTTCAGTTGAAGAAAAAGAAAATAAATATAAAAAATTAATGTTGAAACTCGAATCCAAGTTTTCCCCTTATTTAAAAATCAACATTCCCGTTAATAAAGAGGAAGAAATTGAAAATTTTCTGGAAAAACATTTGCCGAAAAAAGAATACGAAGAATCATTGGCAGACTCGTTTTCAAGGTTGATAAGATTTTAAAAGCGATCCCAAACTACGAATTCATCCGAATGCCCCGAATAGAGCAATACAGAATAATATAAAGATTATTTAAGAATTAGAAATTAGATATTAGGATTTAAAAATTTACGAAACTGCGCTCATAGCTTCCTCCTTCGTTATAATTGCATTTTGGCTTCGGAAGGGCAAGCGATATGAAAAATACATCACCCGCTCTTCCGAAGCTTTGATGAATAATCAAAGCGTAGGAGAGCCCTCATAGTTCAATGGATAGAACGCGGGATTGCGGATCCCGTAATCGAGGTTCGACTCCTCGTGAGGGCACATGATTAAACTTTTCGCTCCTCTAAACGAAATAAGAGGCGTTGGCCCCAAGTTTGCAGAGCGATTGGGAAAACTTGAACTAAAAACCGTTAAGGATTTGCTTTGGCATTTTCCTTTCCGCTACGACGATTTTTCTCGGATTTCCAAAATAGCCGATTTGAAAATCAATACCATTGCTACGGTTTCGGGCGTAATTTCCGACATCAAGGTCCGCCGGAGCTGGAAAAGAAAAATATTCATCGTGGAAGCGCTGGTCAGCGACGACAGCGGCAGCGTCAAAGCAATCTGGTTCAATCAGAGGTTTCTACTGGCGATTTTGAAAAAAGGACGCCTGGTAAATTTGGCCGGCAAGGTGGCGGAGGCGCCCAAAGGCGGTTTAATTTTATCGCATCCTTCTTACGAACTAGTGACGGCCATTGATAAAGCGGAAAGGCAGGAAACGAAACATACCGGTCGCTTGGTGCCGGTTTATCCCGAAACGAAAAAAATAACTTCCAAGGCCTTGAGATTTTTAATTAAGCCGGCCCTGGACGAACTGCAAGAATTGTCCGACCCTATACCCTTAGATATTTTGGAAGAATGTAAATTTCCTCAAATTAACAAAGCCCTTAAAGACATTCATTTTCCCCAAAATCCGAATCAGGCCCAGACCGCCAGAAAGAGATTCGCTTTTGAGGATTTATTTTTTTTACAGTTGGTTAATTTGCACCAACGCCTTGAACTTTCCCGGGAGAAAGCCCATGGTTTTGACATTAACGTTGAGCGCGTTGAAAAATTATTGGGCCGGCTTCCTTTTGAACTGACTTCAAGCCAGGGAAAATCCCTTTGGGAAATTTTGGAAGATTTAAAAAACCCCCGGCCCATGAACCGCCTGCTCCAGGGAGACGTCGGTTCCGGCAAGACGATTGTCGCCGCGCTGGCCGCTTTGTTGGTCGCCGAAGAAAATAGACAGACCGCGTTCATGGCGCCGACGGAAGTTTTGGCAAGACAACATTACCAGACGTTCAAAAAATTCTTCAGCGATTTCAGCGGGGGAATCGCCCTGCTTACTTCTTCCGAATCCAAAATTTTCTACGGCGACGGTTTGGAAAGCGAAATTAAAAAGCCGGACCTGTTCAAAAAAATTTCCCGGAGCGAAGTTAAAATCATCATCGGCACCCATGCTTTGATTTCCGCCTCCAAATCCCGAAAGGTCAGTTTCAGCGATTTGGCTTTGGTAATCGTTGACGAACAGCACCGTTTCGGCGTCCGCCAAAGGGCAAAACTGAAAGATTGCAGCCCGGATTATCTGCCCCATTTTCTTTCAATGTCGGCAACGCCGATTCCGAGGACTTTGTCCCTTACGATTTTCGGCGACCTGGACCTTTCAATAATTGACGAGTTGCCGAAAGGACGCAAGGAAATAATCACTAAAATTGTGGCTCCGGCCAACCGCGATAAGGCCTACGCTTTCATCCGCGGCCAGGTTAAAAAAGGAAGGCAGGTTTTCGTCGTTTGCCCCCGTATTGAAAAAGAAGAACTGGAAGAAGGAAAAATTTTGACCCCAGGCGACATTGCCCGTCTGGAAACGAAAAACGTCAAAGAAGAATATGAAAAACTTTCGGAGAAAGTGTTTCCCGATTTGAAAGTAGCCATGCTTCACGGGAGGATGAAAGCCAAGGAAAAAACCGAGGTAATGGATAAATTCAAAAAAGGAGAAATTGATATTCTGGTTTCCACTTCGGTGGTTGAAGTCGGCGTAGACGTTCCCAATGCGACCATAATGATGATTGAGGGCGCGGAGATGTTCGGTCTGGCCCAGCTTTACCAGTTTCGCGGCCGAGTCGGCAGGGGAGAATACCAATCCTTTTGTTTTCTTTTCACGGAATTTTCTTCAAAAACCGTTCACCAACGGCTTCAGGCCATTTTAAAAGCCAAAAGCGGTTTTGAGCTGGCTGAGAAAGATTTGGCGATTCGCGGCCCGGGAGAATTTCTGGGCGGCCAGCAAAAGATTGCCCAGACTGGAATGCCGGATTTGGCAATGAAAGCGGCCCAAAACCCCGAACTCGTAAAAATCAGCCGCCAGGCGGCCAGCGATTTGCTCAATAAGGATCCGGATTTGGAAAACCATTCCCAGCTTAAAGAACGTCTTGGTCTTTTCGAAAGGGAGACGCATTTGGAATAAATAATAAGGAGTTAATATTTAAGTTTTAAACAAATTGGTTTATAATATCTGTATGGAGAGATTAAAGGATTACATCGCCGACGCGGAAAAACAAAAAGTCGCCATCGGGCATTTTAACGTTTCCGACTTGGCGGGACTGAAAGCAATTTTTGAGTCGGTAAAAGAATTAAAATTGCCGGTAATAATTGGCGTTTCCGAAGGGGAACGGGATTTTATCGGAGTGAAGCAAATCGCGGTTCTGGTAAAAAGTTTGCGGGAAGAATATTCCGCCAACGACGGCGGATATCCCATTTTTCTTAATGCCGACCATACCCATTCCTTGGGAAAAATAAAAGAGGCGGTTGAGGCGGGTTTTGACGCCGTGCTTTTTGACGCAGGTAAACTTCCTCTTGAGGAAAACATCAGGCAAACCAAGGAGGCGGTGGATTACGTGAAAAACGTTAACCCCGAAATATTGGTAGAGGGGGAGCTCGGCTACATCGGCGGCTCTTCCACCCTACTCGAATTCATACCCGAAGGAGTAGCCATTAAGCCGGAAGATTTGACCAAAACAGAAGACGTTATCCAGTTCGTTAAGGAAACCAAAGTTGATTTATTGGCGCCGGCGGTAGGCAACATACACGGGATGTTTAAAAACGCGTCCAATCCGGATTTGAACATTGAAAGAATCAGGGAGATTAAAAGCGCGGCCGGGGTTCCCTTGGTTTTACACGGCGGTTCCGGCATTGAGAGCCGGAATTTATCAGCGGCAATTGACGCCGGCATTTCAATCATTCACATAAGCACCGAATTGAGAATTGCCTGGCGGGACGCGATAAAAAAAGCCTTAAACGACAATCCTAAAGAAATAACGCCCTATAAATTACTGTTAACGGTCATCAATGAAGTTCAAAAAGTCGTTTCTGCCAAATTGAAATTATTCAATAATTTATAAGCGGTTAATTAACTTTAAATAAAAAAAAGAGTCGAAAAATTAAAATTTCAATTTTGGAAAAAAACAAACATGAACTGTCCCAAATTCGTTGATTTTACCAGGGAATGCATTAAAGAAATAGAGGTTTTACCGGGAAACACGTTTAATTACTGCACTACGGAAAAATACGTTAATTGCCCTTTTTATAAAATATTGAGTGGCGACAAAAATGTTTGCCAAAATATAACTAAATGCCAGGCATTCAAAAATTTCCAAACGTTGGATTTTGAAAGATTCATCAATATGACGACGGAATGGTGTGTTTCCGAAAATCACAGAAATTGTCAAAGATACATTCTTAAATCAAGAGGAGAGATTGTTCCCTTTAATCTTCACCCCGACGGCATCACGGTTAAGGAATGGCAATGAAAATAAAATGTTTAACATAATATTGGTCATTATCGGCATTATCCTTTTGGGATACAGCCTTTACAAGCACGTAGGATTTTTGAGATTGATAAAAGAAACATTATTCAAGAAATGGTGGGTAATATTATTGATACTGGTGACGTTTTTTTCCTTAGGGTACATTGTTTTTGCTTACTGGTTGGTCTCGGGTACGGAATTCATCAACATAAATTTTCTGAAAACATTAATCAGTCTCATCTTCTTTTTCGGAGCTATTTTTGTCGTTATAACCATTTCGCTTATTTACTCTACGGTCAGGAAACTGATTAAAGAAGAAGAAGAAATTCAACGGCTTCAGACGGAAAAGATTGTTTTATTGCAGAATAAAGAGATAGAGCTCAGGAAGGAAATTGAAAAAAAGACGGAAGAATTGCAAAAAACAAAGAACGACTTGGAAAATAAGGTTGGAGAACAGACGTCCGTTTTAGAAAAAAATTTAACGGAATTTGAACAACTGAACAAATTGACGACCGGTCGCGAATTGAGAATGATAGAGTTGAAAAAAGAAATTGAGAAACTGAAAAAGAAACCGGATTAGTCGCCAATTTCGCAAAAACGTAAATGAACATAATTACGAAATGAAAATAAGCATTTTAGCAAAAGTATTCATTTTGATAATCAGCTTGAGTATCATCCCTCTCATTATATTGAGTTTTATATCGTTTTGGTATCTTGACAGAATGGAGAACACGGCCATTGAGAAGATATCCGACATACAGACGAGGGCTGTTGAAGACAGTGCCGCCTCCTTGAATGAATTGGGAAAAATAATGATTAAAAACCAGGCTATTTCCGTGGCGAAAGCGATTAGTCTTTATTTGGAGACGCATCCCGCGATGACCGTAAGAGATTTGCAAAATGACCCTGAATTTCAGGAAATAGCGGTTCAGCCCGTGGGAAAGACCGGCTACACGGCGGTGGCGGACAATTCCACGCTTATAAACAGGTTTCATAAAGACCCGAACATAGTGAATCTTGATTTAAGCACGCTGGCCGAGAAACTTCCCGGATTTTGGGCGATAATGTCCAAAACCAGAGAAGGAAAAGAAGTTGAAGGATTTTACGACTGGGTGGACCCGGACGGCAGTATTAGGTCCAAATACATGTATATAGCGATTGCGGACGGCGTCACCGCGGACAGGGTAACCATGAATGTTGCCGCCACCACTTACATAGACGAATTTAACAAGCCCGCCGAATTAACGAAAGAAAGATTGAATATCAGCCGCAACGACATCATTGCCGACATCAGAAATCTTAAAAATCAGATTTTAAAAACCGCGGCAATTTTTATTTCGGCAATGTCCGTTTTCGTCATCCTTTTATCCATTGTGTTTAGCCGTTTCATCACCGGACCCATTAAGAAACTCGCCGCAGTGGGAGAAAAAATAAGTCAAGGCGATTTAGAGACCTCTTTTTCCGAAATTAAAACAAATGACGAAATCGAACTTTTGGCTAATTCTTTGGAAACCATGAGGAAAGAAATAAAAGCGTCAAAAGAGAATCTGGAAAAATCAGTGAGAGATTTGGAGGTTTCGAAAGACAGTCTGGAAAAGTCAAAAAGAGAGTTGGAAAGTAAAAACAAAGAGCTCGAAAAAATCAACGAAGAACTGGAACAGACGAATAAATTAATGATCGGGCGTGAATTGAGGATGATGGAACTAAAAAAAGAAATAGAAGAATTAAAAAATAAATTGGGTTAAAATTAATTTAACGTTATAAAAGCCGTCCGAAGTTGGTTAATTCGGCCATATAAAGACGGCTTCCAAAAGGAAGATGAGAAAAAAATCATTAATCGGGATAATAATCGTACTAATAATATTGGCAACCGGGTTTTATTTTTTGACGTCGGAAATTGTCAGGGACGTGAAGAAAGAGAAGGTGTATCGGATAGGCGTTCTGTCCGGTCTGAATTTCGTCGCGGACATAACGGACGGATTCAAAGAGAAAATGACCGATTTGGGATACATTGAGGGTAAAAATGTCATTTATGACGTGCAAAAAACCGATTTTGATACGGAAGTTTACAAAAAAGCGCTCCAAAAATTCGTGGATGAAAACGTGGACTTAATAGTTTCTTTTCCCACGGAAGCGTCTTTAGAAGCTAAAAAAGTCGGAGAGGAAGCGAATATTCCGGTGGTTTTTACCTTTGCCCTCATCGAGGGTATGGGGCTCGTGGATGACATACGTCAACCGGGCGGAAACATTACCGGCGTTCGTTATCCGGGTCCTGACATCGCGATTGAACGTTTGGAAATTATGATGGAATTGGCTCCGGAGGCCAGGCGATTCCTGATTCCCTACCAGCGCGGTTACCCGATCGTTGCCGCTCAGTTGGATATGCTTCGTTCGGTCGCGGAAACCCTTGGTATAACTCTCGTAGAGCTTCCCGCCGATAACGCCGCGGAAATTCAAACTTATCTTGATGCGCGAAGCGAATCGGACGATGTCGGTTTTGACGCCATTTTAATCATAATCGAACCCTTGGGAGTAACACCCGACGCCTTCAAAGTAATGGCTAAATTCGCCTACGAGCATAAATTGCCGATTGGCGGCGCCCTGATATCGGTGGGGGATTACAAATCAATTTTCGGCGTTAACGTTAATAACGTTACCGTAGGCAAGCAAACCGCGCCGCTGGTTGATAAGGTTTTTAGGGGTATTCCCGCCGGCACCATCCCGGTCGTTTCGGCCGAATCTTATTTTCAAATTGACTACACGGCAGCTCAAAAACTTGGGGTAAAAGTTCCTGAAAGTTTATTGGGCAGGGCGGATGAAGTAATCCGTTAGAATGCTAAAATTTAAACCAAAGAAAAATAAAAATTTTCAGAGCTTGGCGGTTGCCTTGGCCGTCACTTTTTCGGTTTTAATAATAGCGGTCCTGATAATATCAGGGGGTCTTCAGATATATTTCAATTTTCAAACTCAGCAAAAAAATCTCACTGACAACCTGACGCTTGTTGCCGATGAAGCGGCGAGCACGGTTAATAATTTTATCCAAGAAAAAATCAGTATTCTAACCATGGCTGCGGGTTTGAGCGACTTGACTGCGACTTCTCGCGGAGAGCAAGAAATAAGATTGAATAAATTGTTGGGTCTTGAGCCGGCTTTCCGCCAACTGCTTCTGTTCAATTCGGAAAAAGAGGAATTGCTGAGAGTCTCCCGGGCATCGAAGCTATTGTCGGTTCAATTGGTTGAATATGACGGAAACGAATTGTTTTCCAAGACGAACCGGGGAGAGAATTACATTAGTTCTTCCGTATACATTGATAATACAACAAGCGAACCAATGGTGATAATGGCCGTCCCGATTACGGACATCTTCGGCGATTTTAAGGGAACGCTGATAGCCGAGACAAAATTAAAGTTTATGTGGGACGTGGTGGCGGAAATAAAAATCGGCAATAACGGTTTGGCTTACGTGGTTGACAAAGAGGGCACTTTGATAGCTTTCAGCGACGTCAGTCGGATTTTAAAAGGGGAAAATTTGAAATATTTAAGTGAGGTTGAAGAATTTGCGGGAGGCAACGAAGTTATTCACAAAAACGAGGCCGCTCTGGCGAGAGGCATTCAAGGCAATTACGTCGTGACCAATCATGCTCATCTTGTCTCGCCTGATTGGGCGGTGGTGGTAGAGTTGCCGTTCACGGAGGCCTATTCAACGGTAATTTACACAATGGGATTGTCGGCGCTGGCTATTATTTTAGTCGCCTTCCTGGCGGTCGTAATCAGCAACTATTTATCCAGGCGAATTACCAAACCGTTAATTACTTTGACGGAAGCGGCCAAAGGAATAGAAAGAGGCGAATTGGGTAAAAAAATAGAAATTAAATCCAGGGACGAAATTGGGGAGTTGACGGCCGCTTTTAACGAAATGGCGGCTCGTTTATCCGCCTACACCGGAGAACTTGAAAATAAAGTAACCGAGAGAACTTCGGAATTAAAAAGGAAACTGGAAGAACTGGCGAAAAGCAACGCGGAATTTGCGAAGGCGAAAAAGGCAATGTTAAATCTTCTTGAAGACGCCCGGACTTTAGAAGAGGAATTACGAAAAGAAAAAGCGAGTGTAGAAATAAGGATTCAAGAAAGAACTCAGGAATTAAGCTATGAACGGACAAAGCTTAATGAGGTTGCCCAGCATATGACAACGGGCGCGATTCTTTTGGATATTAACGGCCGGGTAAGTTTTGTTAATGCGGCAGCCATCAATTTTCTTAGTCTTGGCGAGACCAATAGCGTTATTGAAGTGTTTGCGCAGAGGTTTAGTTCGATTCCCGTAAAAGAATATATTGGAAAAGCATTAAAAGGAGAATCCACCAATATTTCCGAAGCGGAAAACCTTGGAAAATTTTTCTCCATTTTTTTCGTCTCTCTTAAAAGCGAGATGAAGATATTCGGCGCCCTTATTTGGCTTAACGATATTACTAATAAAAAACTGCTTGAGCGGGCAAAGGATCAGTTTTTGGCAATCGCCTCTCACGAAATGCGCACTCCATTGGCAATAATCCGGGGGAACGCGGAATTGCTTCTTCAGCCCATCAAGCCAAAAGTGGCGGCTGAAAAAGCGAAGAAATTCATTGAGGTAATCTATCGGAATAGCACCAGGCTTTTAGAAATACTTCATGATTTTATTGATGTCATTCAGATTGAAGGAAAATATACAAAATTTATCCCAAAAAGATTCGACCTCGTGAAATTAACCAAAGAAATCATTGCCGACTTAGAAAACCTTGCTTCCCGGAAGAAGTTATATTTAAAATTGGAAGAAGCCGGGTCGCCATTTCCAATGGTAGTGGCGGACGCCAATAAAGCCCGCCAAATAATTATAAATATTTTAAATAACGCCCTTCATTATACGGAAAAAGGAGGAATTACCGTTTCTTTCAAATTGGCTAAAGAAGGAAATAAAAATTTCCTGAAGCTTTCCGTAACCGACACCGGCATCGGCATATCTTCGGAAAATCAATCAGTGATTTTTCAAAAATTCACCGCGATTAAAGAAACTTTTTTGCACAGCAAAGAATATGGAAGCGGCCTTGGTCTTTATATCTCAAAACTTCTTCTTGAAGCTATGGGAGGGAAAATAATGCTTGAAAAAAGCGTTCCGAATGTTGGAAGTACGTTCAGTATGTTGTTTCCAATTGGCGTTTAGGTTATTTTTAAAATACAAAAAAAACGGGTTTGGGGATAAAATTTCTTGAAAATAATGAAAAATTGTTTAATAATATATAACAGATGGTCGAATTAAATAATTATAAAAAACTATAAGATATGGACAAAAAACCTTTAATCCTTTTGGTTGATGACGAACAGGAAATACTGGATCTTTATTGTACCGTCTTAAATAATGCCGGATTTGAAACAATTACGGCTTTAAACGGGCAGGAATGTTTGGATAAATTAAGCGGTCCCGTAAAACCAAATCTTATTCTATTAGACCTTAAAATGCCGGTTATGGACGGAGTAGAGACACTTGCAAAACTCCAGGAAAATCCCCGAACGAAAGGTATAAAAGTGGTTTTCCTGACCGCTTTTAGCGACCCGATATTCGTCGGTATAGACCAGAAACTCGCTAAAGAGTCCGGAGCGCTTGATTTTATTAAAAAGGGTATTGATTTGAAAGAATTGGTTGAAAAAGTTAAGGGATATTTAAAATAATAATTTTTTAGGGCTATAAAAAAAGCGTGAATAAGCCGCTTTTTTTCATACTCTTGATTTTTTAATATATTTTCTTAATATTAGTTAGAGTGTATAGAAATTATAAACATGGAATTAACAGTAAAAAAAAGAGAAATATTTGGTAAGACTGTCAAATCATTACGCCAAAAAGGTTTTATTCCGGCCGAACTTTACGGTCATGGACGGGAAAACGTTCATCTCAGCGTTCCCGCAAAAGAATTTTCCGAAATTTTTAAAGAAGCCGGCGAAAGCACGATTATTAAGTTAAAAGTTGAGAGTGACGAAGCAAGAGGAGAACTTAATGTTTTAATCAATGATTTTCAGAAAAATCCCTTAACCGATGAAGTCTCCCATATTGATTTTCAGGAGGTGAGAATGGATGAGGAAATTACAATCTCCGTTCCTTTGGAGTTTGTTGGAGAAGCGCCGGTGGTTAAAGAAAAAGGTGGAATCTTGGTTAAATCCATGCAGGAAATTGAATTAACGGCCCTTCCAGGTGATTTGCCGCACAGTATTAAAGTTGATTTAACCAAACTTCTTGACATTGGAATGAGTATTTACGTAAAAGACCTTGAAGTGCCTGAAAAAGCGGAAATTTTAGTGGATCCGGAAACCGTAGTTTTAACGGTTACCGAACAGGAAAAAGAAGAAATTGAAGAAAAACCGATTACGGTTGAAGACGTGAAAGTTGAAGGAGAAGAAAAGAAAAAAGAAGAGGAAGAAAAGGGTGAAAAAATAACGGAAGAAAAAAAGGAAGGTAAAGAAAAATAGGTTTTGGGTTTTAGTTTCCGGGTTTTAGAAATTCGCTAATACCCGATTCTTGATTGCCCAATATCCCCAAATAATTGAAAAATAAAATTCTTGTCGATATAAAAGGCGGAAAAGATTTTGAAGAAAACGAAAAAACGAACAAGATTCTTAACCTTGATTTTCAGCCTATCTTTATCATTCCTTTGAAAAATTCACTTCGGGCAGCCATTATTTTATTAACTATTTTCTCTTTTGTTTTCGGTTCGGTGACGGCTCCGAGTTCCGGCGGCGCTTTGGCGGCCCAAAGCAATAATGAAGAAAGACAGGCCCTCCAGTCCCAATTGGAGGAACTGGAAGAGCAAATTTCCCAATATGAATCCAAAATTACCGAATACCAAAAACAGGGCAATACTCTCCAGACGGAAATCAAAACGTTGGAAGCCCAGATTTCCAAACTTAACCTTCAGATAAAAGCCATTAATTTGACCCTGACTAAACTTGATTCGGAAATTATCTCCACTCAGGGTCAAATAAAACAAACGGAAAGCGAAATTGACTTAAACAGGAAAAATTTATCCCAGACACTTCAAACTTTGTATGAAAACGACAACAAAAGTTTGATTGAGATTCTTTTTAAAAATCCCCAACTCTCGGATTTTTTCACCGATTTGAATAATCTTCTCGTCGTTCAGGACAATTTGAGGTTATTAATCGAAAAGATTGCCGAATCTCACCAACAACTGGTTGACCAAAAAGAAACCTTGGCTTTGGAGCGGGCTGACGCGGCCGCCTTGAAGACATACCAGGATTCGCAAAAAGCCTCCATTAAACAAACCCAGACGGAAAAAGACAATCTCTTGAAGGTTACCAAGGGAAAAGAAAGCGAATACCAGAAGCTTTTGACCGAAACCAAACAAAGCGCGGCTGAAATCAGACAAAGAATATTTCAACTACTGGGAGGAGGAGAGCTGGAATTCGGACAGGCGTACGAATTAGCTTTGATGGCCGAGAAAGCGACCGGGATCCGGGCGGCCTTGACTTTGGCGGTATTGGACAGGGAATCGGCCTTGGGCAAAAACGTCGGCCAGTGCGATTATAAAACCGCCATGCATCCGACCAGGGACATCTCGATATTTCTGGAAATAATTGAAGAGCTCGGACTGAAAGGGGATTTGGAAGCGGGGATAATAAAGGTTTCCTGCGCCATTTCTTCGGACGGAGCTTATGGGGGAGCCATGGGTCCGGCCCAGTTTATTCCTTCAACCTGGCAAATTTATGAAGACAGGGTGTCGGAAATTACCGGCAGCCGCCCGGCTTCGCCTTGGCGGAATGCCGACGCTTTCGTGGCCACCGCGCTTTATTTAAAAGACGCGTACAATTCATCGGCCTGCGTTAGCTACGGCAATCAATACAGCAATATATTACCCAAACAAGTTTTACAAGAAAGATGCGCGGCGGCTAAATATTATGCCGGCAGCCGGTGGTTTACGTATAGGTTTGCGTATGGAGACAAAGTTCTTACTTTGGCTCAACAGTTTGAGGATGATATTGCCATCCTGACTTCGTAAAATTCAAGATGGAATTTCTAAATCCTAATGTTTAATTTCTAATGAAATATCCAATTACTAAATGTTTAATGTCTAATTATTTTATTTTTGAAATTTGACATTTGGTTTTTATTAGGAATTAGGATTTAGTTATTAGAAATTGTCTTTTTAAACGCCTTCACTATCGGTTCCATATCTCCATTAAGGATTTTTTCAATGTTATGGAATTTTTTGCCGATGCGGTGGTCGGTGATTCTGTCATCCGGAAAATTATAAGTACGGATTTTTTCGGAACGGTCGGCGGTACCGATTTGTTCCCGCCTAAGACCCCCTAATTCAGTCTGCTCCTTAGCTATCTTTTGCTCATATAATTTTGCGCGCAGGATATTTATTGCCGCTTCACGGTTGCCATGCTGCGACCGGCCGGCCTGAGACGAAACTACGATGCCGGTCGGCTTATGTAGAATTCTGACCGCGGTTTCCACTTTATTGACGTTTTGCCCTCCGGGCCCGGACGAGCGAAAGAAGGAAATTTCCAAGTCGGAAGGATTAATTGAAATTTCTTTTTCTTCGACTTCCGGAATAATCGCCACCGAAGCCGTAGAAGTGTGGACTCTTCCGGATTTTTCGGTTTTAGGAACTCTTTGGACACGGTGGACTCCGGCTTCGTTTTTCAAATCATCGTAAACATCCTGTCCTTCCATTTCAGCCACGAACGTTTTATATCCTTCAAGGGAAGTTTGGCTGGAATCAAGAACGGAAAACTGCCAGTTTCTTTTTGCGGCGTATCTCTGATACATTCTGATAAGGTCGCCGGCGAATATCGCCGCTTCATCCCCTCCGGCTCCGGCTCTAATTTCTAAAATTATCTTATTCATAAATTAAAAATGGCGCCTGCCTGCCGGCAGGCAGGGCCTCGTCTCCTCCCGCCCCGGCGCGTATTTCCATTATCACTTTATTTGTCATACCAAGGAAAATATTTAATATTAGCCGACTATAGTTTATGAGACCATTTCAAATATAAGAACTGCGGCAGTCGGTCGCCGCAGTAAGCAGTTGGAGTTCATTTTTTCTTCTTGGCTTGCTTTTTTACTCTCGGTTTTTTAATAATTTTCGGCGTTTTTGAAGCTTTTTGTTTTCTTGCTTTGAATTTTTCAACTCTTCCGGCAACGTCGAGTATTTTTTCCTTTCCACTATAAAAAGGATGGCAGGCGCCGCAGATTTCAATTTGAATTTCCGGCTTTGTCGAGCCGATTGTAAAAGTATTGCCGCAAGCGCAACGCACTTTGGCTTTAGGGTAATATGCAGGGTGTATGTCTCTCTTCATTTTTAGTAATGACTGACGACCAACAACTTACGACGAATAATTTAAAAGTCGTTAGTAGTGAGTGGCAAGTCGTAGGTTATATTAGCATTGTTTTCCATTCTTGACAAGAGTTATTCTTTCTCTATAATGGTAAATACGAAAGAAGGCGGAAAGAACCTTAAAAAATAAAAGAAAAAAATAAACCTAAAATAAAATTCAGAGTTTTTTTAGTTGTCCCAATTTTGTCTAAATTTTTAAGTTGGGACGTAGAAAATTTAGCAACAAGATTGTGTCCCGCCGAAGCTTTTGGCGTAGGCGGACTAAATTTTGACCAGCCTTCGCATAAAGCTACGGCGTGGTCAAATAAATGTTGCTAAAAATTCTGCGCCTATAGACTTGAATTTTTAGACATTTATTTGAGAGTTTGATCCTAGCTCAGGATGAACGCTGGCGGCGTGGATAAGGCATGCAAGTCGAACGTGTCAGTGCGAAGCACTGACCGCGGAAGGTCGCAGAATGGACGCGGAAGATCGCAGATAAAGCCTATGGCTTTCAACGTATAGGCGTTGGATTCTGCGTTGTTCTGCGTTGGGTCTGCGTTTTCTGCGGCCAATGCTTTGCATTGGCAAGTGGCGAACGAGTTAGTAATACCTTGGTACATACCGTAGAGTTTGGTATAGCCCATCGAAAGGTGGGGTAATCCCAAATAGCCCCCGACCTTGTGTCGGGGTAAAGTCGCAAGACGCTCTATGATTGGCCTAGGTCCTATCAGCTTGTTGGTGAGGTAATGGCTCACCAAGGCAGCGACGGGTAGGGGGGGTGAGAGCCCGGTCCCCAACGACGAGACTGAGACACGGCTCGTACACCTACGGGTGGCAGCAGTCGAGAATATTC
>CAYZYY010000014.1:0-14045 GCA_964482855.1 uncultured Candidatus Saccharibacteria bacterium
AACTCCCGACCTCTTTCTTACCAAGAAAGCGTTCTACCACTGAACTACTCTGGCGATTCAACGATAACCCGATATCAATCTGAACCCAAGAGCCTGAGGTCGGATTTGAACCGACGACTTGCTGTTTACCCCGTACAACAACACCTGAATTTTGGAGCCGACCCGGGGATTTGAACCCCGAACCTATACTTTACAAAAGTATTGCTCTACCATTGAGCTAGGTCGGCATTGTATACGGAATTTTATAAAACAGTTGCTCCCTGCCTGCCGGCAGGCAGGTGCCGCTGAGCTACTCAGGCTTAGATGATGACAGACAGGCAAAATGACTACTCCTCCGTGTGCAGTATTCTTGAATTAGTCCGAACGCATTTCGCCGCCTGCGGCGGCGAGGAAGTCCCCCCGCGAAAAAATTCAGAATTTGCGGCGAAGCCGCACCGATAACAATTTCCAATTTTTCTTTGGCGGCATTTAATAAATTAGGTTCCATATGAAAAATATTATCACAAATTCAATGTTATTACAAATAAAAAGGGGCCAACGCGAACGCTGGACCCCTTCGATGAACAGGGCGAGGACTCGTCAGGCGAGCAGGGTTTCCGCTCGCTCCCGAATCGTGGACTCGATCTTCCCCTTGAAGAACAATGCCGCGAAAGGGAGATTGCCGGAGAGTTCCACCTCGCCCGGCTTCACGGTCAGGGTCCCGGAAACGGAGAATCCCATTGCCGAGAAACTGAACTTGCCCGTGTTGCCGTTCCACTCCTCGCGCAGGTCGCTGATCTTGTCAGCGAACTGGCTTTTCACTTCCCCGAGGAGCGTCTTGATGCGTTTGACCGCTTCATCCTGTGTGAGGCGGTGCGAAACTGCCATGTTGAGTTTTGCCATTTTGGCCTCCTGTAAATATACTAGTTACCACGAATCCCTCGTGGCAGGGCATTGGATTCCTATTATCCCAACGCCATTAAGAATAGCATATTATGGGTGTAAAGTCAAGCCCAAAACAAAAAATCAGCATTTCTGCTATTTTATGGCCTAAATTTTATGAATTCTTTGATTAAAAATTTTTCTTTTCTTCTTTCTCTTAAAACATGGTTCGAGCCGATTGTTTTTCCGGGCTCTTTGGCGGTTTTAGCCTCGCAAAGCAAGGCAACAATTTCCAATTTTTCTTTGGCGGCAAATTCTTTTAGCTCAACAAGTTGAGCTTCAATCGAGAGAACTTGTCGGTCATCTTCCTCTGTGCTTTTTCGAGCGTATAGTATGTATTTCATAGTTTTTAGTTAGGGATTAAAAATTTTTCTTTTCTTCTTTCAAAATCGCCAATTCGTTTTTGCCCCGAAAATCCAATACAAACTGGCCGCCGAGCGAAGCGAGGCGAACCTTCAAAACTTGCAATTTCCTTTCTGGTGCGCAGGGAGGGATTCGAACCCCCGTAGGCATATAGCCGCCTGATTTACAGTCAGGTGCGATTGACCGCTCCGCCACCTGCGCCGCTTATTCTTGCTTTTCCTCGGAATTATTTTCCCCGGAATTATTTTCAAATAAGTTAACCTTTTCTTCCCCCTTTTTTGAACCGTTGCCGTTTGTTTTATATTTCCTGACTTTATCCAGATAACCGGTGGTGGCATTATCCAGTTTCATTAACAATAATTTCACTTTTCTCAATATTTTTTCGACAAAATTGTTAAATATAACGTCAACTTTCTCAAATCGTGAAGAAGAAAATAATTTGTCGAATTTGGTTTCAGACCTGACGGTTTCTCCGCCCACCTCATCGCCAACCCTGGGAATTATTCTGGCGATTAGATAAATCATCGTTCCCAAACTCAACATTACAAGAATTTGAAGGATAAAATTATACATGCCTAATTTTTATAAATTTATGAGCCAAAGGTGAAATCAAATTTATCTAAAAATTTGAGCACCCAGCTCTTTCTTGAACATTGAGAAAAGGCTGGGTAAAGGTTTGGTTGCCCCTAACTGCGCTCGGGGACCAAGCCCTTTATAATTCGTACCGGCAAAATCTTTCAATTTTTATATTCTCTCCGGTTTTGGCAATTACTTGCTGAATTAAATCTTTCACTTTCACGCTCTCGTCTTTAATATACAACTGATTCATTAAATCATCAACGTTTTCCGGGTTCATGGCGGCTATCTGCATTACCAGATTATGGGCCAATTCCCCGAATTCGCCGGACCTTGCCACGAAATCAGTTTCACAGCGAAGCTCCAATAAAACCCCCACTCTTTCATTATGTACGTAAGATTCCAGAAATCCGGCACCAGTGGCTTTCTCGCTTTTTTTCCGGGCAATGAGTTTGCCCTGTTCGCGGATGATTAAAAGGGCTTTGTCAAAATCACCATTAGCTTCCTTTAAGGCCTTCTGGCAATCCATTATTCCCGCGCCCGTCGTCTGCCTGAGTTTTTGAATGTCGTTAAGCATGTTTTTTCCCAGAATAACCGTTATTCGGCATTCATTCGGTTTTATTCGAGTTAGATTTGAGAGAATTAGAAATTCTATTGATTATCCAATCAATGCTCGTTTTGGCATGGTCGTTCGCCGGAATAGGGAAATCAACCGCTTCCGGATTATCATCGCTATCCAAAAGGGCTATTATCGGAATCTTTATTTTCTTGGCTTCGCGGACGGCCGTAGTGTGCCCTTTAAGAGAGGGGTCAATGATGAAAACAACATCCGGCAATCTCGTTAAATTCTCCAATCCGTTGAACATTTTCTTCATCCTGTCAATGTCGCGGTTAATCATTACCCGTTCTTTTTTGGTATATTTGTCGAATTTCCCCTGCTCAAAATCCGCCTGGACTTTTTTAAAATGCTCGATGCGCTGGGAAACAACCTTAAAATTGGTCAATAAGCCGCCAATCCACTTTTCATTAATGTAAGAAAAATTAAATTTCTTCGCCAGGTTTTCCACGACTTCTTTAGCGGCCGGCTGGCTGGCAACGAACAAAATTACTTTTTCTTCTTTAATCCGGCCTTGCATAAACTCAATCGCCGATTCCAAAAGCGAAAGCGTCTGGGGCAAGTCAATTATTTCGGTTTCGTTCCGGGTAATGTGGATATAGGGTTTGAATTTGGGGTTCGTTTTTGACTTTTTGTGGCCGTACATTAAACCGGCATTCATCATTTCGCGAATAACCCCCATGTCTTTTTCGTCAACGACTTCGTTGCCTGTTTCTTTTTGTAAATCCTGGTTATCCATGCTTGTTTTTACTAAATTTCCCGCGGAGCGGGAATACTTTATTATACAAAAGCGGGTGGAAAAAGCAATACTAACCGCGCTTAGCGCGACGCCAATCCTCAATTTTTTTATGGTCTCCCGACAATAAAACTTTCGGTACCGGGTATTTTTTGCCTTTCCAGATAAACGTTTCCGGCCTTGTATAAGCCGGTACGTCCACACCGAAGCGCTTTTCTTCCAATGACTCATTTTTCCCCAAAACCCCGGGAATCTGGCGCGAAACTGAATCAATCAAAGCCATTGCCGCCAATTCGCCGCCGGTCAGAACATAAGGGCCAATTGATAAATTTTCAATTTTCAATTTTAAATTTTTAATTACCCTTTCCGTTCTGGCGTCAATTCCTTCATAACGGCCGCAGATTAAAACCAAGCGGTCCTGGTTTTTCGCGAATTGAATGGCGGTTTTATTGCTAAATTGTTTTCCACCCGGGGTGAATAAAATAACTTTTAACTTTGAACTTTCAACTTTTAACTTCAAACTTGAAATCGCTCTTAAGAGCGGTTCGAGTTTGATTACCATACCCGCTCCCCCGCCATAAGGTTTATCATCAACCTTTTTGTGTTTGTCCTTCGTAAAATCGCGGAGGTTATGGATTTTAACCTGAACCAGCCTCTTTTTTTGCGCCCGCTTTAAAATTGACTCATTTAAATATGAGCTGAAAATATTGGGAAATATGGTAATTATATCAAATCTCATAATAGAGTTTAAATATAACATAAAACCCCGACTTTGGTCGAGGTTTCATGAATAACGCTGTTGTTATTTTTTAAAGCTTTAAATCTTCAACCGCTTTATCAACCGCGCTTCTTTCTCCCCTAATAGAACCTTCGGGTTCAATGATTTTAAGATTGACCCGGGCATTGTTTTTAATGCCGACGATTCTCAAAAGAGACCGGATAGCCTGAGCAGTTGAGCCTTTTCTACCGACAACCTGACCCATGTCCAGCGGATTGACTTTTAAAGTAAGAAGAACTCCCATTTCGTCCACCTTGCGATCAACCTTGACGTCGTCCGGATGATCAACAATGGATTTAACGAGAAAGTCAAGAAATTGTTCGTCTGTTGCAGTTGCTGTTGCCATCGTATCTAAAATAGTCAATTAATTAACTGTCTTTTTCGACCTTTAAATCTTTCAAATCTTCGGTTTTTTCTTCCTCTTTTATTTCTGTTTTCTCCTCCGTCTTTTCTTCAGCCTTCTCTTCGTTTTTCTTTTCCGTCTTCTCTTCCGTTTTTATTTCAGCTTCATCGCCTCCTTTTTTCCGCTTTTTAACGCCGTGAACCGGTTTCTTGAGGCCGATAATGACTCCTGATTTTACCAATAAGTTATGCACCGTATCGGTGGCTTGGGCGCCGTTTTCCATCCAATATGCCACTCTTTCTTTTTTTACGTTAAATTCCTTGCTTTTGGGGTCTAACCAGCCGAGGTCTTCAACATAACGGCCGCCCACCTTTGACCGTTTTTCAGAAACAATAACCCTGAACGAGGGTTGATGTTTTTTGCCGATTCTTTTCAGTTTAATGGCTAACATTTATTTCATGAAACACGCAACATATAACATGGAGCATGTTTATTAATGGGAATATAATAAACTATAATTAAATAAAAATCAATATGTTTCAAGCTTCGAACTTAAGGGACAACACCTTCGAGGCTCCGTCTTCGCCCGTCGTTATGCCGTATAAAACATCCGCCGCTTCCATTACCGACCGGTTGTGGGTTACTATAATAAACTGGGTTTTTTGGCAAAATTCTTTTATAAGATTGGAAAACCTTTTCGAGTTGTTTTCGTCCAAAGCGGCGTCAATTTCGTCCAAAACCAAAAAAGGCGGCGGGCTGATTGAAATCAAGGCAAAAAGAGCGGCGATGGAAACCAAGCTTCTTTCGCCGCCGGAAAGCATTTCCAGACTGGACACTTTTTTCTTGGGCAGGCTTAAATCAATATCAACCCCCGACTTCAACTCTTTATCGTCTTCTTCTTCAATTTCGGCCTCCGGGTTTTCTTCTTTCCCGTTATCTTCTTCTTCATTTTTTTTATCATCCCTGCTTCTTGATTCATAATTCTTAATTCTTAACTTAGCATGTCCCCCGCCGAACATTAATCGGAAAAACTTGTTAAATTCTTCGTTAATTGAACGCAAAGAACCGTTAAATTCCGAACGGATTTTTTGGCTCAGCTCCCCGATTAAATTCTTCAAATCAATAATGGCTTTATCCAGGTCTTTTGACTGATTGGTTAAAAAATTATAATGATTTTCAACTTCCCGGGCTTCTTTGATCAAAGATTCATCTATTTCGCCGATAGCGGCGAGTTCCGCCCTGAGTTTGGGCATCCGCCTTTCAACGTCGGAAAAATCCTCCTTCGTATTCTCACCGGCCGGATTGGAGGATTTAAAATCATCCACTTTCCTTCCCACCTGCCTCAGCTGATTTTCCAAATCCTGAAATTTTAAATTTAGCCTTTCTTTTTCAAAAAGGGTTTTATTTTTTTCCTCATCCAAATTCCTTAACTCTTTTCTTTTTGCCTCCACCGATTCGAAGGCCTTCTGAAATTTTTCATTGAATTTCTCCAAACCGGCCGTGAATTCCGTTTCCTGGTTTTCCAGTTTATTCAATTCTTTCTCAAGAGAGCCGAATTTGGCTTCCAGTTTATTTTTGAGATTTTTTAAATCCGTCAATTCCCGGGACTTTTGCGGATTATTTTCCGAGGGGTTCAGGAAATTTTCAATCTTTTTAACAAGATTTTTTACTCCCCTGCTCAGATTCTCAAAGTCGGATAAAGTCAAACATTTTTCAAGAGATTCCTTTGTTTCATTAACGAGAGTTAACAATTCTTCGTTCCTGAAAACCCTGCCCTTGTCTTCCGAGGAACCGGCGAGAATCTCCAGTTTTGCTTCAAGACGGCCAAGCTCTTTTTGAATTTCGGAACGCTCAGTCAAAAGATTGCTTTGCTCATTTTTTATTTTTTTGATTTCCAGGGAATCTTCTTTGGGCCGGGATTCAATTTTTTTTACTTCCGATTCCAGAATTTTCAACTCTTTTTCTTTTTCCTCAATCCGGCTCTCCAGGGATTTCAAAACAGGATTGATTTTTGAGCGTCCCGTTTCAATTTCCCTCAACTTATAAGAAAAATAATTATTTTCCAGTTCTTCCAGTTCCTTTTGGACGTCCACTCTTTTTTCCCATTTGCCGGTCTGACGTCTCAGCATCCGAAGACGGGGGGCGACCTCTCCAATCATCGCCCTTGCTTTTTCCAGGTTAAAAGAGGTATTTTTCAGTTTCCTTTCGGCTTCGGTTTTTTTTATCTGGTATTCCCTCAGTCCCAAAATTTCCTCAATCATAACCCTTCTCTCCTGGGAAGAGGCCTTGACGAAAAGATCGCTGTCTCCCTGATTAATAATTGACAAACCCTTGGTGCCGAGACGCGAACGACTGAAAAAATCAATAATGTCTTTTAATCTTACCTCGGCCTTATTGAGAAAATACCGGGAAATCCCGTCCCGGCCCACCTGTCTAACAACCAAAACCTCCTTAAAGTCCACCGGGAAAAAACCGGAGTCGTTATCAAAATGAAGACCGGCCGAACCGAGACTCATTCTCGGTTTTTGAGGGGTCCCGTTAAAGATTAAATCTTCGGCTTTGGCGCTTCTTAAATTTTTGGCTTCCCTTTCGCCCAAAAGCCACCGAATGGCGTCAATGATATTGGATTTGCCGGCGCCGTTCGGTCCGACAACGGCGGTAATGCCGGCGGGAAATTCCAAAATCGTCTTTGAAGCAAAGGATTTAAAACCATTAAGTTCAAGTGATTTCAGAAACATGCCATTAGTTTCTCTAATCCGTCTCGAATTAACTCGAATGAAACCCGAATATTCGAGAAAAATTCGATGTCATTCGATGCTTATTAGAGAGTTTTCAATGCGTTGCTTGCCGCTTCGATTTCCGCTTCCTGTTTGGAATAACCTTCTCCTTCGGCGATTAATTTTTCTCCGAAATAAACGCCCGTCTTAAATATTTTTTTATGGTCAGGCCCCCATTCTTCAAGTACCTGATAAGTGGGCGTTAGTTTCATCCTTTCCTGAACTATTTCCTGAAGAGAACTTTTGGAATCCTTATAAAGGTCCCCTTTTATGATTTTTTCCAAATTGGGATTGATAATAATCTTCTCAATCATTTTTTTCGCCTCCTGATAACCGCCATCCATGTAAACGGCGCCTATCAGCGCTTCCATGGCATTCGCTAAAATTACCTTTCTGGCCCGACCGGTATCTTTGGCTTCGCCCCGGGACAACAGGATGAAATCGTCCAAATCCAAGGTCTCGGCCGATTCCGCCATTATTTGATAATTTACCAAAGACGCCCGAAGGCTCGTCAGTTGCCCTTCCGGATATTGGGGAAATTGATTGAAGAGAATTTCCGTCACCGCCAATTCCAAAACGGCGTCGCCCAAAAATTCCAGACGCTCATTATGAGACAGATTCCAGGAGGGATTTTCATTAATGTAAGAACGGTGAGTTAGGGCCTCCTTTAGAAGGTCTTTATTTTTAAAAGATTTTTCAATCTTTTTTTCCAGTATCTTTAAGTCTGAATTCAAGATAATTTAACTCAAAACTCAAAAGACAAAACTCAAAATTTCAAACTTTAATTTTGATTTTTGACTTTTGACCTTTAACTTTCAACTTTTAACTATTAAATTATATCCTGCGGGCTTTCGGCGGTCTGGGACCATTGTGGGGAATGGGCGTTACATCTTTAATTGAAAGTATGTTAAACCCTTGATTGGCTAATGCCCTGATGGCCGAATCCCGGCCCGCGCCCACGCCTTTTACGATAATATCAATATTTGAAAATCCCATTTTTTTCAGTTTCTCACTGATTACTCCCACCACTCGGGAAGCGGCAAAAGGAGTGGCTTTCTTTGGGCCGGAAAAACCCAAAGCGCCGGCAGAAGCCCATATTACCACGTTGCCTTCCCTGTCGGTTACGGTTAAAAAGGTATTATTATAGCTGGTATTAATGTAAACTCGGCCGCTTTCTATCTTTTTGGCGCCTGACTTTTTTTTCGTCGCCGCCTTCGTCATTGCCGTTTCCAGCTTATCTTTTTCCTTTAACGCCTCTTCTTCAGTTTGTTTGATTATTTTTTTCTTACCCATAGCCACACACCATCCGAATTAATCCGAATGACTGCAAAATCAATATATTAAATATTCTTTCGCAGAAATTCGTAGATTCGGATGCATTTGTAGTTTTGTATCGCGTTTATTATTTAAGTTCCGTTTTTCTTTTTCCGCTTCCGACCGTTCTCCTGACATTCCCCCGAACCGTCCGGGAATTAGTCTTCGTCCTCTGCCCCCTGGCCGGCAATCTTTTTAAATGCCTTATTCCCCGGTAGGCCTGGATTTCCTTAAGTCGGGAGATATTACGCTTGATTGTCTGACGCAATTCCCCTTCAACTTTGTAATTTTTTTCAACCACTTCTTTTAGCCTGTTAACTTCCTCAGGAGTCAAATTCTTCGTTCTTTTATCGAAATCAATTTTCGCGGATTTCAAAATTTTGGCGGCCAAAGACGGACCAATGCCGAAAATATAAGTCAGCGCGGTTTCAACGCGTTTTTCATCGGGAATATTTATACCTATGAATCGCATGCCAATTTTTTATAAATTTATGAACCGTAGGTGAAATCAAATTTATCTAAAAATTTGAGCATCCAGCTCTTTCTTGAATATTGAGAAAGGGCTGGGTAAAGGTTTTGTAACCCCTCGCTGCGCTCGGGGACAAAGCCCTTTACCCTTGGCGTTGCTTATGCTTGGGATTTTTTTTACAAATCACATAAATCCGCCCTTCACGGCGGACAATTTTACAGGATTTACAAATTTTTTTAACTGAACTTCTAACCTTCATACTAACGTTTATAATGCCAAACTACGAATTTATGCTAATGCCGCTAATATCTTTTATTTTTTGCAGTATTCGCAGTATTCGCAACGGTTCGCATTTTAAGTATTATTATAGCCTTCTGACTATTCTTCCCCTTTTTCTATCTTCACTCACTTCCACCAATACCCTGTCTCCCGGCAAAATCTTGATATGATATATTCTCATTTTCCCGGAAGCATAAGCGAGAATTTCTTCATCTCCGCCGGCTGGCGGAGAAATCCTGACCTTAAAAGTGGCCGATGGCAAAGCTTCCATAACGGTTCCTTCAATTGGCGTTTTCTTCTGTTGGTCTGGCATTTTTTAATAATATTAACCGGTAATTAACCATTAGTCAACATCAAAAGCCATTTTTTATTCAACTTCCACTATTACCCTCTTTAAGTCGTCCGGTACGCGTTTTACCCAAAACGGCCAAAAGGAAACGGTCGTTTTCCGGATATTGGGCATTAAAGAAACCAAACCCTTCAATTCCGCTTCATTCTTGTTCAAAATTTGTTCCCTGAAACTCTCAACGTCCACGGGTCTTTCAAAAACGCCATGGAAATTAACGGCAAAGGAAATTTTACCTTCGTCAAAATCGGCGCGGCCGACGCCGTATTCCAATTCATAGGTTTTTATTTTGAAATCCGTTCCCAAATCGTTTTGAGCGAGATTTTCCAGCAGAGTTTTCAAATCGGATTCCCTGAAGCCGACATTGAGCGATTCCCCTTCCAGGAAAATCGTAAAGTTTTCCGCCTCATTCACTTCCTTATTCACTTCTTCTTTCAGGACGGTGAATTGGTCGGCTCCTTCAATAATTTTGAATTCCGGAGGTATCTGGAGAGAAAGGAAAGAATTAACGTAATCTTTAAATCCTTTTTTGGCTTCTTCTTTCGCTTTGGCAATGTCTTCGTCCGTTGGGTAAGCCCTTTCACCGATGAAACCGCCAGTCATTGATTTCTGGGAACTGGCGTAGAATCCTTCGTATTTCGGCGAACCTTCGAATCCCGGGATGGAAAAACGGCTGACCGGCCCGATATTGTACTGGGGTCCGGCCTGATCGGCAACGACGGTGGCATTGATGCTTGAAGGAGTGATTTTCCCTTCAATGATTTTCGCTCCCGGAACGATAATTTTTTCCTTTAGGCGGAAAATTTTCCCGTCCGGGCTTTCAAACCGGGTGTTGGCGACCAGAACCTGGGAATCGGAACTGTAAACATTATAAATAACAATCTCTCCAGTGGCTTTTTCTTCAACCGCTTTTTTGCCGGTCGCCGCGAAAGAAAAATTGTAATTTTTCTTAACCGAAAAAATTTCAGCCGGAATCTGCTTCTCAACGAAATCAATTTCGGCAGATTCCTTGCTCGCGGTTATCGAATCAACGTAACTCCACTCCGATTTCTCGGTAACTATTTTGATTTCCGCTTTGGGCAGAAATTCAATTGCCGAATAGACGCCTCCGGTAAGTAAGACCAAAAAGGTGGTTAGCAAAGCATAAGTCATCAAAGTGAATTTTTTCAATCTGAATCTTTTCCTTTTATTCCTTACTTCTTCCTTAAACCGCTTTTCTTCTTTTTCTTCAAATGCTTCAATTTTTTCGTCTAGCTTTTCAAACTCCTCTTTAACCTTTTCGACTTTCTCAACCTTCTCATCTTTCTCGTCTTTTTCGGGTTTGTCTTTTTTTATTTTTGACTGAACGCGAACAGGCACGACGATATCCGTCATTTTCCTTCTTTTTGGTTTTTGAGAAGAATTAGTCATTTGTATAAAATATAGTCAAAAAATCGTTAATTTTCAACCCAAAACCGCCTTAATCCGCCTGACTCCGGCAGAAGAGGCCTCTTGTTTGACTATCTTAAAATGCCCCAGTTCGCCGGTGGATTTCACGTGGGGGCCGCCGCAAATTTCCTTGGAAAACACCTGTCCTGAGCCTGTCGAAGGGATCTTAATCGTATAAACTTTAACCCTTTCTCCGTATTTTGATTCAAAAACGCCCATGGCGCCTTTTTTTTTCGCTTCATCCAACGACATTTCATCGCAGTCAACCGGTAGATTTTTCTTAATCGCCTCATTAACCAAGTCTTCTACTTGTTGCTTTTGCTCATCGGTTAATTTTTCCGGATGGGAAAAGTCAAAGCGCAAACGTTCAGCCGTAATATTGCTTCCTTTTTGCGCGACATGCTCCCCCAGGACTTGCCGCAGAGCGGCAAGCAAAAGATGGGCGGCGGTATGCAGTTTCTTCGTTTGCTCCCCGAAATCGGCCAGTCCCCCCTTGAATTTCCCAACCGAAGCGGTTTTGGAAAGCTCTCTGTGTTTTTTTAGTTCCGATTCAAATTCGCTTTCATTGACGCTGATACCTTTTTCTTTAGCAAGTTCTTTGGTCATCTCAATCGGAAAGCCGTATGTCTGATAAAGATTAAATGCCTGTTTGCCGTTAATTGATTTCAATTTTTCAAACTGCTTCAATCCTTTTTCCAATGTTTTTCCGAATTTTTCTTCCTCTTCCGTCAAGTGTTTCTCAATAAAACCGCTGTTTTGTAAAACTTCGGGATAAACGTTTTTGTACATTTCAATAACCGGTTGAGCCGCTTTAAAAGTAAAATCTTCATTAATACCAAGTTGTTTTCCATATCTCACCGCCCGCCTGATTAATCGACGTAAAACATATCCTCTTTCGGTATTAGAGGGCTCGATTCCTTCAGATAAAATGAAAACGGACGCTTTAATATGGTCGGCGATAATCCGCATCGCCCGCATCAAATCTCCAGACCCGTTATATTTTTTTCCTGAAAGCTCTTCAATCTTTTTAAAAATCGGATAAAACAATTCAGTATCAAAAATATTTTTTTGGCCGTTTAAAGCCATCACCAGCCGCTCAAATCCCATTCCCGTATCCACATTATATTGGGATAATTTTTCAAATTTGCCTCCGGCGGTCTTGTTGAATTCCATAAAAACGTCATTCCAGATTTCCACGATCCGGCCGGCTTCGACTTCTTCGTCGAAAGTTCTCCGCATCGGGCCGTCTTCGGGCGAAAGGTCGTAAAATATCTCTGTAGTCGGCCCGCAAGGCCCGGTCAGACCTATTGGCCCCCACCAATTATCTTCGGCTGATAAAGGGAAAATGCGATAATTTTTATTCGTCGCTATTGGTTCATTATAAGGACAGATTTCAGTTTTAATGCCGGCTTTATTGAATTGTCTTTGCCATTCATTAATTACCTCTTGGTCTTGCGGCGCGTTTTTATCTCCTTTAAAAACAGTTATGTAAATCCTTTCCGGCTTCAAACCCAGCCATTTCTCATCGGTTAAAAATTCCCAGCTCCATTCAACGGTTTCTTTTTTAAAATAATCGCCCAAAGACCAATTACCCAGCATCTCCAAAAAAGTTGAGTGGCGATAATCACCAACTTCTTCAATATCGCTGGTCCTGATACATTTCTGGATATTTGCCAACCTTCTGCCGGCCGGATGTTTCTCACCCAAAATAAAAGGTATCAAAGGATGTACTCCGGCGATAGTAAAAAGCGCGGTCGGGTCGTTTTCCGGAATCAAAGAAGCGGAGGGAATAATTGAATGCCCTCTTTCTTTGAAAAATCGAAGAAAGCTTTGACGGATTTCCTCAGAAGTCATTTTTATTAATTGCCAGTCGTCGGCGCAGCGGTTTCCGGCAATACTTGAATCTTTTCGGGTATTAGTTTCTGAATGGGAGATATAACGTTAAAGGAGTTTGTCGTATTGGGGGAATTTATCGCACCCGAAGAATTGGTGGTCGGAACCGGACACTTGTCAACTTTTTTCCAATCGGAAGGCACGTCGCAGGGACTTGAAAATTCCTTACAAATACCTTCCGGGGAAATCGCCGGCGTTATTGCCTGAATACAAAACGGTTTTTCCGTTTCGGGAGGCTCGGCGCTTATAGGAGTTTTAACCTCTACTTTTATTTGCGTCTGAGTCTGAATCTGAACTTGCCTCAGGGCGTTTTTGGCCGCGGCCACGGCTGAGTTTGCCTGACTGAACGCTTCCTTGATGCTGTTTCCGGCAAGCAATCTTTCAGTTTCAGCCAGATAAAATCTGGCTTTTTCCAATACCTGTTTTGCCAGTAAAACCGCTTCGGTCGTCGCGTTTCCTAATGATGCCTCGGTTTTCGTGATTAAATTTTTCGCTTCCAGCGCTAATTTTTCAACGTCCTCGCGGGTGAGTTCTATTTTCTGATTTTGAGTTTGCAGAATGGAATCCTGAGCTATCTCAATTTTCTCCCTTACTTCCGCGTTTGAAGTGTTTTTAACCTGCTCCAATATTTGCAACCGATTAATCTGGTCACCGGCCAGTTTTTCCAGAGTTTCCTGAGAAAAAACTTTTATCTTGTCCGCCTCATTCAAATTCCCAACCTTGTCTTCAAATTGCCCGATTAATTTATCCTGTAGTTCCTGGGCTTTTTGCTGTCCTTCTTCGGATAGCTTTCCTTTAACCTGCTCTACTATCTCGGCAGCCCGAAATTCTTTAAAAACTCCATCTTCCTTGTTTTCAATCCTGTTCTCCAATCTCTGCGTAAAAACAGTCGCGTTTTCGAATTTTTCCGGAATTTTCGCCACGACTTCACTGATTTTTTCCTGGCTGGAGGTTAACGTTTCTTTCAATTGCGTTTGTCCTTCAAAATTTAATTTTAACTCGTCAAAAAGCTGCTGATGCTGCAAAGAACGGTCAACTACATTATTCAGGAGTTCATCAACCCGAGGGTTTTCACTGGTTTCTTCCAATGATTCCAGGCGGTCTCTGAGTTTCCCGGCGTTTTCCTGATAATTAACGACTGCCTTGTTAATGGCTTCCGTGTTGGAAGGAGCGACTTCTTCCAGTTTTTTAATTTCAGCCGCCCTT
>CAYZYY010000015.1:0-13374 GCA_964482855.1 uncultured Candidatus Saccharibacteria bacterium
TTTTCGCCTGGGAAGAAATAAACCGCTTAAGCAATTCGGCTTCTTTATAATCTATCGTTTTTGAATTTTGGGAACAGAAAAAGCACTGCATGATATTTTTAAAATGGTAAATCTTCCGCTTTGACGTCATCTTCGCCCAAATCTATCTCGGGAAGGTCTTCACGCGAAGGCGCCGGCGCCGGCGAGCTATTCATCTTCCCCGAAACTCCCGCCGCGCCCCGGGGGCCAAATTGAATCCTTTCAGCTATTATTTCCGTCCGATACTGTTTCGTCCCGTCTTTTGCGTCCCATGAACGCGTTTGAATTCGGCCTTCTATCAAGGCCAGGCTCCCTTTATTTAAATATTGACTGACGGTTTCGGCTTGGCGGCCAAAAACAACTACGTTATGAAATTGAACGTCTTGCTGTTTTTGCCCCTGTTGGTCTTTCCAAATACGGTTGGTCGCGACCCCAAAAGAAGCAACCGGCGTGCCCGCGGGCAGAGTCCGTAACTCAGGGTCTCTCGTCAGATTTCCGATTATGAAAACTTTATTTAAATTCACGATAGTAAATGTAAAATGTAAATATCAAAATGGAAAATGACAGATTAAAGTTTTAAAAATGGGTTAGTTTTAAAATTCGGTTTTAACACTTGCCAATTTTGAATTTTACATTGTAATTTTGATTTTTGATTTTTTAATTTTGAATTTATTTCAGTATTTCTTCCAATCTTTTTTCCAGCGCTTCATTGCTCAAGGCCTCCGTTCTCGGCGTTTTTGAAGACGGCTGGGGAACGGCGACAACCTCTTTTTCCTGATAACCCCTTGGAAATTGCTTTTGCTCGGGGCGGGTTTCTTCGATTCTCTCGTCCTTTTTTTCTTCAATAATTGGGCGGGAAATAACGTAAAATCTCAATATTTTCGTTTTATTTTTCAATTCGTCGGTTAAATCGGCAATATTTTCGGGATTACCGGAAAAATACAAATAACCGAAAAGGGCAAAGCTTTCTTTTTTAATGGGGTATGATAACTTGATTTTTGACATTCCGGCGGCGCCGATTATTGATAATTGAGACTTTTCAAGGGCTTTTACGATTATTTCTTTATCTTCTTCGGCCTTGACCAGAAAATCAATTTCGTAATTTTTTTTCCCTTCGTCCATAATAATTATATTAGTTGATAATCAATAAAAAGTAAACTCCGTCTTATTCTTTTATTTTCTTTTGAAGGCCGGTTCCGGCGGGAATCAAGCGTCCGATTATAACGTTTTCTTTCAGCCCTCTGAGATTATCCACTCTCCCTTCGGCGGCAGCCATCACCAAAATCCGGGCCGTTTCCTGAAAAGAAGCCGCCGAAAGGAAGCTTTCCGTTGAAAGGGCGGTCTTGGTAATGCCGGTCAAAAGCTGTTTTGCCCGCGCCGGCTCTCTGTTTTTCTTTTTTGCGTCATTATTGACTTCGAGAAATTTCGATTTTTCAACGATTTCCCCAATGATGAAATCCGTTCCTCCGGGGTTGCTAATCATTACCCGAGAAAACATCGTTTTTATAACAACCTCAATGTGTTTGTCATTAATGTTCGTACCCTCAGAAACGTAAATTTTCTGGACTTCATTAATAATGTAGTTCTCAACCGCTTCCTGGCCTTTAAGCTTAAAAAGGTCTTTAATATCAATTGACCCCTCGCAAAGCTGCGTTCCTTTTTCCACGGCTTGCCTGGGTTTTACGAAAATTATACTGGTCCGCGGGACCGAGTATTCCGCTATTTTAGGTTTTTTACTCGTTTTGGATTTTCCCGTCTTGGGAGAAATTTTCAATTTTATAATTTTAAACGCCCCCTTCTCTTCGATTTCTTCAATAACGCCGTCGTCCTCGGCCAACGGAGATTTTCCCTTGGGAATTCTGATTTCGAAAAGTTCCTGAACGCGGGGCAATCCGTGGGTGATGTCAACCCCCGCCACTCCCCCGGAATGAAACGTTCGGAGAGTCAACTGGGTACCGGGTTCGCCGATTGACTGAGCGGCGATAATACCGATCGCCTCGCCGGGCTTAATTAAACCATTTCTTCCCAAATCAAGGCCGTAACATTTTGAGCAAACGCCGTAAAGAGTTTTACAAGTGATGGGAGAACGGACTTTCACCGATTCAATCTCCGATTTTTCAATAATCTGGGCCGCTTCCCGGCTGATAACTTGGTTTGCCTTAACGATTATTTTCTTGCCCGCCTTAATCTCTTTCGCCGCGGTCCGACTGAATAATCTTTGTCCGAAGTTATACCCGAATTTTTCTCCATCGGAACGGAAAATTTCCAAACCCTCTGCGGTCCCGCAATCATTTTCTTTAATTATCAAATCCTGGGAAACGTCAACCAACCTTCTGGTAAGATAGCCCGCTGAAGCCGTTTTTAAGGCGGTGTCAATCAATCCTTTTCGAGCGCCGTGGGTATTAATGAAAAATTCCAAAACGCCTAATCCTTCTTTATAAGAGTGTTTAATGGGCAGTTCGATCGTTTCTCCTCTGGGGTTTTGAACCAATCCTTTCATCCCCGCCATCTGCGCCGGCGATGACCAGCTTCCTCTTGATCCCGAGTCGATGATCGAATAAACCGTATTATCTTTACTCAAAGAGGAAGGAACCAGTTTACCGACTTTGTTCATCACTCTTTCCCAAATTTCAATTGTTTTAATCCGGGACTCCGAACTCGTTAAAAGTCCATCCTGATATTGTTTTTTAATTTTTTCTATTTCCCCTTCGGCTTCTTTCAAAATTCCCTTTTTTTCCGGAGGAGTAATAAGGTCGTCCATCCCCCAGCTGATTCCGGACAAAGTCGCCCAGTAAAATCCGATTTTCTTAACCTCATCCAGAATTTTCCAAACCTCTTTAAATTCATATTTTTCTATAAGTTCGGTAATAAATTTCTGCAGTTCCTTCTTGCTCATGGTTTTATTGACAAAATCAAAATCCTCGGGCAAAACGCCGTTAAAAATAAGTCTTCCCACGGTGGTTTCCACAAATAGAGATTCGCCCGGACCCGTATCCTTGGAATTTTTTTTCTTTTTCGGCGCGATACCCAACTCCGAACCATGAATTTTAATCAACTCGTTGATTTCCAAATAGCCGGAGTCGTAAGCCATTATTGCTTCTTTCGGGCCGGAAAAAACTTTTTCTTTCCTTTCTTCCGGCTTTTTATCCTCGTTTCCTTCCTTGACTCTGGTAAGGCAATAGCATCCCAAAACGATATCCTGGGAAGGAGTAATAATCGGTTCACCGGTGGCCGGTTTCAAAATATTGCCGCTAGAAAGCATTAATTCCGTAGCCTCTTTTTGGGCCTCCTCGGTCAAAGGCAGATGAACCGCCATCTGGTCCCCGTCAAAATCGGCGTTGAACGCCGAACAAACCATGGGCGGAATTTTAATGCATAAATCCTCAATAAGGATCGGCTTGAACGCCTGGATTCCGAGACGGTGGAGGGTCGGAGCGCGGTTCAGGAGAACTTTCTTGTCGGCAATTACCCCTTCCAAAATTTCCCAGATTTCCGGAGAAGCCGTTTCGATTAAATGATTGGCGTTTCTGATATTATGAGCCATCCCTCTTTCAATAATTTTATTAATAACGAAGGGCTTGAAAAGCTCCAGGGCCATCTTCTTGGGAAGACCGCATTGGTTCAACTGGAGCTCCGGCCCGACGACGATTACCGACCGGCCTGAGTAATCCACTCTTTTCCCCAAGAGATTTTGTCTGAATCTGCCTTGTTTGCCTTTTAGCATGTCGGCCAGAGACCGGAGGGGCCGACGCTGGCTGGAAAGCTGAGGTTGACTGCCAAGCCGGGAAGTGTTATCAATCAAGGCGTCCACCGCTTCCTGAAGCATCCTTTTCTCATTGGTAATGATAATTTCCGGAGCTTTCAATTCCATTAATTTCTTAAGCCGGTTGTTGCGATTAATCACCCGGCGATACAAATCATTCAAGTCAGACGTGGCATATCGTCCGCCGTCCAAAGCCACCATTGGCCTGAGGTCCGGAGGCAAAACCGGAAGAACGGTTAGAACCATTGATTCCGGACGGGCTTTATTTTTCATGAAAGAACGGATTAATTTAAGACGGTAAAGCAAGTAGCGCTCCCGGGTAATATCTTTCACTTTTTCCAGCTCTTTTTCCACTTTTTGGGCTTCTTTTTTTAAATCGATTTTTTCCAAAATTTTCCTTACCGCTTCGGCGCCGCTGGAAGCTTCGAAAACATCGGCAAAGCGACGGGCTAGATTAAAATATTCCGTTTCAGTGAGAATTTTTCCGGGTTCCAGCGAAAGAAGACTCTCTCTTGTTTTTGACCTGGCGTCTTCCAGTTTTTCCAGACCTCCTTCTTTTTGTTTCGTTTCTTTTTTCTTCCCTTTTTCCGCTTTTTCTTTCTTAGAATCAGCGGCGATGGTCTTTTTCCGGGATTTAAATTCCCTTTCCAGTTCTCCTAAAACCGTTTTTTTATTTTCTTCGTTAACGCTGGTAATGATGTAAGCCGCCTGATAAATTACTTTTTCCAGTTTTTGGATTGGGGCGTTCAAAAAGAGCCCTATTTTCGAAGGAATAGTTCTTAAAAACCAAATATGAGCAACTGGAGTGGCCAGCTTGATGTGCCCCATTCTTTCCCGACGAACCGATGAACGCGTCACTTCCACTCCGCAACGGTCGCAAACTATTCCTTTATAGCGGATTCGGCGATATTTCCCGCAGTAACATTCATAGTCCTTGGTGGGGCCGAAAATCCGCTCGGAAAAAAGGCCGTCTTTCTCCGGTCGTTGGCTTCTGTAATTAATCGTCTCCGCTTTTAAAACTTCTCCATGGGACCAGGAAAGAATTTCCTCCGGGGAAGCAAGTTTAATTTTTAGACCGCTAAATTCCATGTTTTAAAATTATTAGTTTTTTTCTTCATCTTCCGCCGTTAATTCTCCTTTTCTTTCTCTGCCTCCGACTTCTTCCACCCCTAAGCCCAAGGCTTTTAATTCACTTACTAAAACGTTAAAAGCCGAAGGAGTGCTGGGATTCTTGATTTTTTCGCCCCTTATGATTGACTCAAAAGCCGCGCCCCGGCCAAAAACATCGTCTGATTTTATGGTTAGCATTTCCTGAAGAGAATAAGCCGCGCCGTACCCTTCCAACGCCCAAACCTCCATCTCGCCGAAACGCTGTCCTCCAAATTGGGCTTTTCCTCCCAAGGGTTGCTGAGTAATCAAAGAATAAGGACCCGTGGAGCGCATATGAATTTTATCTTCCACTAAATGATTAAGTTTCATTATGTAAATAATTCCCACGGTCATAAGCTGCGGAAAAGGCTTGCCTGTCCGGCCGTCGTAAAGAGCAATCTTGCCGGTTTCGGAAAGGCCGGCGTTTTTAAGTTCTGATTTTATCTGTTCCTCTGCGGCGCCGACAAAAACCGGAGTAACGGCCCGGTAACCGAGCTTATGGGCGGCCATTCCCAAATGAGTTTCTAAAATCTGCCCCAGGTTCATTCTCGAAGCAATTCCCAAAGGGTTTAAAATGATATCCACCGGAGTTCCGTCTTCCAAATAAGGCATGTCCTCAACCGGCCGAATCTGTGAAATAACTCCTTTACTGCCGTGCCGGCTTGCCAGTTTGTCGCCGGCCATCACCTTTCTCAACCGGGCAATATCGATCTGGATTTTTTTAATCACTCCGGGACCAAGTTTGTCTCCTCTGTCCCGGGAGAAAATTTTGATACCCACTACCCGGCCGGATTTACCATGGGGTAAAACTAAAGAAGTATCCCTAACATCCGCGGCTTTTTCGCCAAAAACAGCCCTTAGTAGTTTTTCCTCGGAAGTCAATTCAACTTCCCCCTTGGGAGAAATCTTTCCCACCAAGATGTCGCCAGCGCTTACCTCGGCTCCTATCCTGATAATGCCTTCCTCATCAAGATTTTTCAATTTTTCTTCCGGAACGTTAGGGATGTCCGGAGTAGTCATCTCCAACCCCAATTTAGTATCCCTGACATCGCAATAAAAATCTTCAATGTAAATCGAAGTAAAAAGGTCGTCTCTCCGAACCCTTTCCGAAAGAATAATGGCATCTTCAAAATTCGCCCCCTCCCAGGAGGCAAAAGCCACCAAGAGATTTTGTCCCAATGCCAAAACGCCGCCCTCACTTGAAGCGCAGTCGGCCAAAACGTCTCCCTTTTTAATTTTCTGCCCCTTTTTTATCAACGGACTCTGAGAAATGGAAGTGTAATAATTCGACCTTCTGAATTTATTAATTTGGTAAACTTTTTTCTTGTCTCCGGCTTCCTTGACAGTGATTGAACGCCCGTCAGCCTCGGTTATTTCTCCATCGGCCTCGGCGATAATCAATCGGCCAGAATCAAAAACGGCTTTTTCTTCCATTCCCGTTGAAACTATGGGGGCGCCGGGTTTTATCGGAGGCACGGCCTGGCGCTGCATGTTAGAACCCATCAATGCCCTGTTGGCGTCATCGTGTTCAAGAAAAGGGATTAAAGAAGCCGCCACTCCCACCATTTGGTTAGGCGCCGCGTCAATCAATTCCACTTCTTCCCTGGGAAAAGTTGACGGCTTATTTTCGAGCCGAGCCTCTACGGTTTCTTCAATAATCTCCCTCTTATCGTTCAATTTCGTGCTTCCCTGGGCTATTTTATATTTTTCTTCTTCCAAGGCATCCATCCATACTGCTTCCGGGATCACTCTTCCTTTTTTAACTCTGAAATAAGGAGTTTCCAAGAAACCGAATTCATTGAGTCGGGTATAATTGGCCAAATGACTGATTAAGCCGATATTTTGCCCTTCCGGCGTTTCAATCGGACAAACCCTTCCATAATAAGAACTGTGAACGTCACGGACCTCAAAGCCCGCCCTTTCCCGCGTCAATCCTCCGGGCCCCATGGCCGAAAGCCGCCTCTTATGTTCCAGCTCCGAAAGGGGGTTTACTTGGTCCATAAATTGGGAAAGTTGGGAAGAAGCGAAGAATTCTTTAATCACCGCCACTAATGGCCGGGCATTAATTAACTGGACCGGCGCAAGATTTTCCCATTCCAGGGTAGACATTCTATCTTGAATATTCCGACGCAGTCGGGCGAAACCCACATAAAGCCGGTTCTGAAGCAATTCCCCAACAGCCCTAATTCGGCGGTTACCCAAATGGTCGATATCATCCGGCTCAGCCGAAGGAGTATTGTTTAATCTGATAATTTCCTTGACCGCTTCGATTAAATCTTCCAAATTAAGAGTTTGCTCTTTTTTATTTTTTATACCCAATCTCTGGTTAAGTTTAAATCTCCCAACCGAAGAGAGGCTGTATCTGTCAATCCGGTGGAACATTGCATCAATCAAACTCTGGGCGTTCTCGGCAGTGGCCAGATCACCTGGCCTGAGTCTTTTGTAAATTTCAGTGTAAGATTCGGCGACGGTTTTCGCCGGGTCTTTTTTAAGAGTCGCTTCAATGAATTTCAATTTTCCGGTATCAACGTCGCCGAAAGTTTTAATGATTTCTTTTTCATTTTCCAATCCAAAAATTCTCAAAAGGGCGGTTACCGGCGCTTTGCGGTGGCGGTCAATTTTAACGCCAAGCATCCCGTCGGAATCGGTGATAAATTCCAGCCAGGCGCCCCGATTAGGGATGATTTTGGCTCCAAATAATTTTTTCCCCTTAAGGCTTTCGGCGGTAAAGAAAATCCCGGCCGAGCGAATCAACTGGGAAACAACCACCCTTTCAATTCCGTTAATGATGAACGTTCCCCTCTGGGTTATTATCGGAAAATCACCGAGATAAATTTCCTGTTCTTTAACGCTCTTGTCCCGATGGTTGATTAATTTGGTTTTCACCCTTAACGACGCCTCATAAGACAAGCTTTTGAATTGCGAGGTTTCCTCATCGTATTTCGGCTCGTCAAAATAATAGTCCGAGAAGTAAAGCTCCAAATCTTTTCCGGAATAATCCCTGATTGGCGACAGTTCATCGAAGAGTTCTTTTAACCCTTTTTTAATAAACCAGTCCCATGAAGTGGTTTGAATTTCCGCTAAAAACTGCTGCTTAATGAAAGCATCGGGGTGAGATGAGAAAGTTTTAGTAGGAAATTTTGACACGCTTTTTGTTCTTCTCGCGCCGATTCGCCTCCTTAGAAACAGCGTTCCTAATGGAGCCGGGCGATTTTAATTAAAAAGTAAAAAATCCCTTTTTAAAAAGGTTTTTAGTTGTATTTATTTATTTTAATAAATATATGGCACGATTTTTATTGTGCTCATCCAACGTCTCACTAAAAATTGTCGTTTGGGTTTTGGGGTCGGAAAGATAATACCAATAATCCGATTTCTGGGGATCCAAAGCTGCTCTTATCGCTTTGAGAGAAGGATTACAAATCGGAGTCTTCGGCAAACCAACGTAAAGATAGGTATTATATAAAGAATCTGCTTTATAATCTTTTTCTTCGAGCGCCGGGCATTTTAAAAACTTCCCGGAGCATTTATTGTAAATTAACGTCGAGTCAACCTGAAGGGGCATACCTACTGACAACCTCTTTATTAAGATGCCCGCGACTAAACGCCTTTCCGAATAATCGGGAATTTCTTTCTCTAAAAGAGAAGCCAGATTTATTATCTCTAAAAGATTACCATTATCTCCGAAATAAGGCAATACCTTTGAGTTAAAGTCCTCTAAAATCTTTCTTATTACCAAATCGCTTCCCGAACCGAGGAAAAAATTATAAGTGTCCGGCAAAATAAATCCCTCCAGGGTTTCCGCCTGTTTTAGCCACGGATAATCGCTTTTTAAAGAATTCACGTCAAAACTCGCCAAAGTATTTTCTTCAATAATACCCAAGGAGGCCAGTTTCTCGTCAATTTCCATGAGTGTCATCCCGGGCGTAATGGTTGCCGAAATTTGCGGCGGCCCCTTAATTAATTCCCTAACCAACTTTGGAATGGAAATATTTGCCTCCAGAATATATTCGCCCGGTTTAAATTGATGGGCCTGGCCGGTTATGACGCTGTAAATTTTAAAAATCGTTTCAGACTGAATCAGGTTTTCTCCTTTAAGTTTCCCGCTAATCGTTTTAAAACTCTCCCCGGGTTTTATTTCCAACTCTACGGTTCCTTTTTCTTTTCCGGCAAAGGAAACCATGCTTTGATTTCGCCCGTCAAAATTCAAAAATTGGAGGGAGTATAAAAAAAATAAGCCCAGAGCCAAAATAGACAACCAAAAACCGGTGACCAATAATCTTTTATTGATATTCATAACTAAGGACGACGGACAAAAATCGTCTGAATGATACCTATTAAAACAATATTTGTCAAGAGACTGGAGCCCCCATAACTCAAAAACGGGAACGTTACCCCGATAACCGGCGTCAACCCCAAATTGGAGCCGACGTTGAAAACGAATTGGACAGTCAATAAAATAACCGTTCCCAAACAAATGAACCTGTTGAAATTATTATCGGCCTCCAGACCAATCCTGATTATTCTTAAAATTAAAGCGCCAAAAACCAAAAGAAGAAGAAGCCCCATTAACATTCCCCATTCTTCAATAAAAGCCGCAAAAATAAAATCCGTCTGGGCCTCGGGCAGAAAACCAAGCTGCGTCTGGGTTCCCTGGCCGAATCCCTTACCCAATAACCCGGCCGAACCAATGGCGATTTTTGCCTGGATTACGCTGTAATTAGTTCCCAAAGGGTCGCGCGCCGGGAAGAAAAACCCCAAGATTCTTTCCTGCTGGTAATCCCTTAAAACGCTCTGCCAAATTACCCCTCCCAATACCAGAAAAACAATCAAGGCAATAATCAAATGCCTGTATTTTATGCCGCTAACCAAAAGAAATCCGAACCAGAGGCAAAAAAGAATGAGTACCGAGCCGAAATCCGGCTGAAGAGCGATAAAAAAAGCCGGAATAAAAAAATAAATGAATGAAACGACTAAATTGGACATCCTGGCAATGCCGGCGTGCCTTCGACTGAAAAAATGGGCGAAGAAAATTATCAAAACCAGCTTACTGAATTCCGAAACCTGGAAGTGAACGGATCCGATGACCAGCCATCCTTTTATCCCCCTGATTGTCGGGGCAAAAAAATAAGTGACCGCCAAAAGTAAAACCGATAAAAAATAAAGGCCGAAAATCGCGCCCCGGTAATTGAGATAGGGCCTCCAATCAAAATGGATAATCAGGAAGATAAAAGCCGCGCCGATAAGCCAAAAAATCAATTGCTTTCGAAACAAATCCGGCCGGCTGGAAATCAAACTGACCAGGCCGGCGGCCGCCAGGAACAAAACGGAAAAATTCAGTTTCCAATCAAGTTTTCTAATCATAATCTTGGCTTTTTATAAAGGTAAATTCCCCTTGGCAACCAACTTCCGTTTCTTTTTCTTCAAATGATTAACGTATCCGGCCATCGCCATCATCACCGCGTTGTCCGTGCAGAATTTCCCCGCAGGGACTAAAAAATTAATTTTGGGATTCGAATTTTTAATCTCCGATTTGAATCTTTTTTGCAGAGTTTTATTGGAGGCGACTCCTCCGGAAACAAAAATTGATTTTGCCTTAAATTCCTTTACCGCTCGGAGAGTTTTTCTTATTAAAACGTTGAAGGCGGCTTCCTGAAAAGAGGCGGAGACGTCGGCTTTAAACTTTGGACTTTTAAATTCCGATTTTTTGTCCCGGAGATAATAAAGAACCGACGTTTTAAGCCCGGAAAAACTGAAGTCATAATTCTTTTGGTTGAGCATTGGCCGGGGAAAATCAATTGCTTTGAAACCGCCTTTTTTGGCGAGTTTTTCAATTTCCGGACCTCCGGGATAAGGAAGTTTTAAAAGTCGGGCGACTTTGTCAAAACACTCTCCAACCGCGTCGTCCCTGGTTTCCCCGAGTTTTCCGTATTGGGTCAGATTTTTCATTAGAAGCAAAGAGGTATGGCCCCCGCTGATGATTAAAACCGCCGCCGGAAACAACTTTTTGGAATTTAAACGGGATTTGGAATTCAAGAGAAAAGAGTATAAATGCCCCTCGGAATGGCTGGCGCCTATTAGTTCAATTTCCGAATTTTTGGTTTTAAATTTTAAATATAATTCTTTGGCAAAATTTATTCCGGTCCAAAGAGCCGGCTCCAGGCCCGGGCCTACGGTAACCGCGAGGATATCAGGATTTATCGATTTATTATTCGTAATCTTTCGCCACAATATTGGCAGATTTTTCAAGTGTTCTCTTTTGGCGAGATTGGGAACAATTCCCCCAAAAGGCCGGTGAACGGCTATCTGTGAAGCTACGAGATTTTCCAAAACCTCAATCTTCCAGCCGGCTGGATATTTATTCAAATTGCCTTTGGCTTCAACCAGGGCAATGGCTGTCTCATCGCAGCTTGTTTCAATGGCGAGAATTTCCATATTTTTCAATAATACCACAAAAACAAAATGAACATACTACGGTATGTTCATTGACTTCCGTGCCCCCATCGGGATTCGAACCCGAGTTTCCAGGATGAAAACCTGACGTCCTAGGCCGGACTAGACGATAGGGGCATCAGACGTGCCGGTCCGCAACCTTGCTGGCGGCGTAGCTTTCCGGCTTGGTCTTGGCTTCAAAATTATAAGCCCGAATCATTCCGATAACTTCCTGTGTCATTGACTTAGTCGGGCCGTTCTCACCGATGTCAACGTGAATTTCAAAATCCCAGCCCAAAGTCGGCGCTTCTTTTGACGAATTGTCGGAAAACTGAGAATGTTTTTTCAGTTCCGACAGGATTTCCTTGGCCACTTCCAGGGAAAGCAAAACCTCCTGGATAATCCTGTCTCTTAAAGTATGAAATTTCGGCATTTCCATTCTCCGCCAGAAATAGCGGCCGCCGTTGCCCACCCTGTGGACCACCACCACGGTCACGAAATCAATCATTTCTTCAACGCGCCCTTCGGAATCGCTGCCGATGATTATTTTATAACGGCGATTTTTGTCTTCTTTTATGAACCGGGAGATTTCCCTGACTACCTGCCGGGAATCCATTTTCGCTCCCAGTGAACTATTAAATGAATCGTCTGTCATTACTTTAAGATAGTGCCGAAACAAGGTTTTGTCAATTTTGTGTATGCGAACGTCTTAACGAATAGGCACATGCGAATTACTAAATTAATGTATCCGAAAGCCTTGACGAATAGGCACATGCGAATTACTAAATTAATGTATCCGAAAGCCAGCATCCAAATAGTGCGCTACGAAAGCGCCCATCCGAACAATAGACACATACGAGTATATTCGTATTTTCGTAGCCTTCGTAGATTCGGATGAATTCGTAGTTTCGGATCGCTTATTCCTTTTTATTCTTAATCTTTTAAGGTAAAATGATAACCAATTATGAAAAGCCTGATACTTATCGACGCCAACTCTTTGGTCCACCGCTGCTTTCATGCCCTGCCTCCCTTGAGCGGACCGGGCAACCGGCCCAGCGGCGCCCTCTATGGCCTGGCCAGTATTTTAATCAAGATTATGCGCGAACAAAATCCCGACTATATTGCCGCTTTTTTCGACCGGCCCGAGCCGACTTTTCGCAAAGAGCTTTTCGACGATTATAAAATCCAGCGGCCTAAAGCGCCCGATGAGCTGGTATCCCAGATTATTGAAGCCCACAACCTGTTTGACGCTTTCAAGATAAAAACCTTTGAGTTTCCGTCATTTGAAGCCGACGATATGATAGGAACGGCGGCGGAAAAGTTCAAAGATTCGCCGGATTTGAAAATTATTATTTTAACCGGCGACTTGGACATTCTCCAATTGGTGGAAAACGACAAGGTGGTGGTGGAAACCCTGAAAAAAGGAGTCAGCGAAACGATAGTTTACGATGAAAAAGCGGTTGAGGAACGCTATGAAGGATTAAAACCGAAACAAATTACCGACTTTAAGGGGTTGGTCGGAGATACATCAGACAATATTCCGGGCGTTCCGGGTATCGGCCCCAAAACCGCCATTCCGTTAATTAAAGAATACAAAACTCTGGAAAATTTTTTCAAAGAAGGCCAACTGGAAAAAAACTATATGAAAATTGAAAAATTCAAAGAGCAGGCCCTGCTTTCGAAAAAACTGGCGCTGATTAAACGCGATTCCCCTTTGGAAATAAAAGCCCTTTCGGAACTGGAATATGAAAGCCTGCCAAAAGAAAATTTAATTCCTTATTTCGAAAAATTGGGTTTTAAAACCCTGGTAAATAGAATAAGTTAAACGACTCAACCCCTCCGATAAACTCCGGGCAGGCGGGTTGAACCGCCTGTTTTACTAATTCTCCAATTAACTAATTATCCGATTATCTAACCAATTGGTTTTACCACAATGTACCGTTCACGGCCTTCGCCGACGCTTTCGGTTTCAACGTCGGGATGAGAAGATAATTCCAGATGGACCAGTCGGCGTT